>RPOS01000018.1 GCA_003820635.1 Verrucomicrobiaceae bacterium
AGGGAATTCGTCAACGAGGCCTTCGCCGGAGCGCGTGAAAGGTTTTCGGGCAGACGCAAGGACGGCGCACGGCGCATGCGTGGCAGCGGCGCAGCGGCCGCCGGGGTGCTGTGGAGTGTGCGGAATCTGCGGACGGGAATCGGGTGAATGGCTCATTTTTCCCATGGCTGATTGCCTGAGATGAGAGCCATAGGTTATCAACTTTTGGTGTAAGCTCCGCATATCCTGCGGTAAGTCCTGCGCGGTTTTGCGCAGTCGATGCGCAGCAGGGATTCTCCGGCGGTGCGACTTTCCTAGCCCAATCATGGCCGCCGCCAAGCAACCGAACCTCGATTCCGTCACCACCATCAACGACGATGGTTCGAGGTATTTTCTGCATCCCTCCGATGTGAGGGGGCCTTGGAACTTCGCCCGGCGCTTGGTCGGCATCCTTCTCATATCCATCTACGTGCTGCTGCCGTGGATACCGATCAACGGCGCGCCGGCGGTGTTTCTGGATGTGGAAAACCGGATGTTCCACCTGTTCGGGCTGACGCTCGTGCCACAGGACCTGTGGGTGATGTTCTTCGCGATCAGCGGGCTGGGCTTCGGCCTGTTTTTCATCACCTCGCTGTTAGGGCGGATCTGGTGTGGCTGGGCCTGCCCCTACACCGTGTTTCTCGATCATGTCTATCGCCGAATCGAACGCTGGATCGAAGGCGACGCCCCTGCCCGACGGGCACTCGATGCCGCACCGTGGGGTGCCGTAAAGTTCTTCAAGCGCGTGCTCAAGCACCTGCTCTACGTGGTGATCGCGGCGCTCATCGCGCATGTATTCCTGTCCTACTTCGTCTCGCTCAAGCGTCTCTATGGCTTCATGCAAGCCGGACCGCTCGAACACGCCACCGCCTTCGGAATCGTCGCCTTTCTGACGCTCGTGCTGTGGTTCTGCTTCGGCTACTTCCGCGAGCAGTTCTGCATCATCATGTGCCCCTATGGCCGCCTGCAGAGCGCACTCACGGATGATGACACCATCAACGTCGGCTACGATGAGAATCGCGGCGAACCCCGCGGCGCGAAGGGCAAGGCCGAGGGCGACTGCATCGACTGCCGCCGCTGCGTGAACGTCTGTCCGACCGGCATCGACATCCGCAACGGCCTGCAGCTCGAATGCATCGGTTGCACCGCCTGCATCGACGCCTGCGACGACGTGATGGTGAAGATCGACCGGCCGAAGGGCCTGATCCGTTACGATTCGTTCAACGGCTTCGCCGGAAAGGCGCGCCGTTTCCTGCGTCCGCGCATCTATGCCTACTGTGCGCTCGCATTGCTGGGCCTGGGCGCGCTCACGCTGGTCGCGTCCAAGAAAGCGCGGCCCTTCAATGCCACCGTCTCACGCGTTGGCGGCGCGGGTTTCTTCAGCGACGCCAGCTCGGTGCGAAACATCTACAAGGTGCGCGTGATGAACAAACGCAACCAGCCCGCCACCGTAACTATCCGCCTTGGCAAGGACACGCCGCCCGGCTATCAACTGAGCGGTGCCGAGCAGACTTTTTCCGTGAACGCGCTTGATGAAATGTCCCGCACCTGCGTGGTGATCGCCCCGGCGGATGCCTACATCGGCGTCTCGGATGTCGTGCTCGAAGTCCATGCAAACCCGGGCGATGTCACCTTGGAAAAAACCGTCCGTTTTCTTGGCCCGAATCCCCAATCACTCAAAACCCCGAACCCCTGAACCCGCATGAAAAACATCGCTGAATTCATGTCCCGCCATCCTTGGATCTATGTGGCCCTCGCCTTCGTCCTGCTCATTGGAGCCTGGTCCACGCTGATCTCCATCGCCGCGAAGCACAGCCCGCAGGTCATCGAAGTGAGGAAATGACTACCGCCGCCGCACTTGTCGCCGGACTCGCCACCAGCCTGCACTGCGCGGGCATGTGCGGACCGATCGCGTGCGGGCTTGGCACGCTGGCGAAAACCGAGGGCGAGCGCCTGACTGCCGCCTCGCTCTATCATGGCACGCGGCTGGTTTCCTACGGCATCATCGGGGCGGTGTGCGGCGCGCTCGGCCGGCAGCCGCTCAAGTGGTTTTTCGATTCCCCGGCGGTGTTGCTGCCGTGGGTGATGGTGGTGGTTCTGTTAGTCATGGCATTCGGCCTGGACAAGAAGGTGCCGCGCCCGCTGGTTTTCCAGCGCATCGCCGCGCGGGCTCGTTTCAAGTCGATGAAAC
The DNA here is from genome assembly GCA_003820635.1 of Verrucomicrobiaceae bacterium. The sequence goes on from RPOS01000018.1 coordinate 2,210, forward strand.
TTTCCGCCTACGGCAGCGCCTCGGCGATGGGGCTGCTCACCCCCTTCCTGCCCTGCGGTCCGCTCTATCTGGTGTTCGGCGCGGCGCTGCTGGCCGGCTCCGCCGCGAAAGGCGCGGAGTTCACGCTGGCCTTCGGGCTCGGCACAGTGCCGCTCTTATGGCTGGCCCAGCACCAGTTCCACCGCATCCGCGTGATGCTCACGCCACTGGCGATGGGCCGCTTGCGCCGCGGCCTCGCCTTCGTCACCGCGCTGATGCTTGCATGGCGTCTGCACGGCACCGTCCCCCCGCAGTTTTATGGACAGCCGGAGGCAAAGCCGGCTGCGGAGGAGCTGCCGTCCTGCTGCCACTGAGGCGGCCGTGTTTGTTCTGGTGGCGGACGGAGCGAAGTGCTTGAGTCGCGATGCGGTTGAAATGCCGTTCGATCCCCATGAATCCATCCAAATGGTTTGTCCCACGGGCCGCGGCGGCCTGGCTGTTAGTCACACTTTCGCCCGCCACTGCGGCGCCGCCGGAAGTGAAACAGGAGATTCCGGAGCCTCTGAAACCGTGGGTCGGCTGGGCGCTGTGGGATGAGCGCGATCTCGAAAGCCCCTCCCCTTACCACGATCCAAAACAGGCACTGCGCCTGTGGCCCTCGCGAATGTCGCTTGAAGTGAACGGAACCGGCGGGCGCTTCGGTTTCGAGGCGGCTGTTTTCAACGAAACATGGGTGCCCTTGCCCGGCGATGGCGAGATGTGGCCGGCGGAGGTCACGGCCAACGGCGCGGCGCTGCCCGTGGTGGAGCACGAAGGGCGGCCTGCGGTGAAGCTGGCGGCGGGAATCCATCAACTCGCGGGCAACTACCGTTGGCAGGGCGTGCCCCAGCGGATCGCCATGCCGCCGGAGATCGGGATTCTGTCACTGCAATTGGATGGCCAGCCGGTCGAATCCCCGGTGTGGGACGCGCGTGGATTCCTCTGGCTCAAGCGCGACGCCTCCACCGAGCAGACCGACAAGGATTTTCTCGGCATCAAAACCCACTCGCTGTTAGAAGACGGCATCCCTCTGTGGCTGCACACGGATGTGGAGTTGATCGTGGCGGGCAAGAGCCGCGAGGAAACGCTAGGCACCATTCTGCCCGCGGGCTGGAAACTCGCCTCCGTGCAAAGCCCGATTCCCGTGGCGGTGGACGACGCCGGCCTGATGAAAGCCCAGGTCCGTGCGGGAAAATGGACGCTGCATCTATCAGCCTTCCGGCTCGATCAACCGGCGGAGATCGCTTTCGCGAAAGGCGCGAAACCCGCCGTGGCTGATCAACTCGTCGCGTTCAAGGCACAGCCGGATTTCCGGTTGGTGGAAATCACCGGCCTGCCGGCGGTGGATGTTTCGCAGACATCGTTTCCGGACAAGTGGCGGGAGTTTCCGGTTTATCGCTGGGAGACGGGCGCGCCCTTCCGGATGGAGGAGCGGATGCGCGGAATGGGTTTGCAAAAACCCGAAGGCCTCGGCATCCGCCGCGAGTTGTGGCTGGATCAGGACGGCGGCGGCCTCACGTTCCGCGACCACATCACCGGCAGCATGCAGCAGATCTGGCGGCTCGATGCCGTGGGCACCCAGGAACTCGGATCGGTGCGCGCGGACGGGCAGGGCCAGCTCATCACCCGCAACCCTCAGAGCGGCGCTCCCGGCGTGGAAATCCGCAACCGCGAGATGAATCTGGAGGCCACCGGCCGCATGAAAAACGAGGGCACCATGCATGCCAGCGGCTGGCAAACCGACGCGGAGAAGCTGAGCGTCACACTCAACCTGCCGCCGGGCTGGCGCTTGTTCGCGCTGTTCGGCGCGGACTGGGTGCATGGCGACTGGCTCACCGCGTGGTCTCTGTTAGATCTGTTCCTGCTGCTCATTTTCACGCTCGCCGTGTTCCGGATGCGGGGTTTGGGAGCGGCGCTGATTGCCTTTGTCGGCTTCGGGCTTTCCTATCATGAACCTGGCGCGCCGAGATATGTGTGGCTGGCGCTGCTGATCCCGCTCGCGTTGCTGAAAGTGGTGCCCGCAGGCTGGGGCCGCCGCGTGCTGGTGGCGGGGAAATGGCTCACGCTGCTGGCGCTCGTGCTGGTGCTGGTGCCCTTCCTCGGAAAGCAGATCCAGCAGGCGATTTATCCGCAGTTGGAATACGCGCCGGACGCCTACGACCGGCCATTTGGCACGGAGGTCATGGCATCGGTAGCTTCAAGAGCGCCATTGGAGCGGGAGATGAACTATGCCGATTCCTTTGCGGCCCCGGCCGCTGGCGAATCCCAAAAACTCCAGTCTTCCCAAGCCAGCCAGAACCTCCAATACGATCTCAAGGCGCGTATCCAGACCGGGCCGGGCGTGCCGGAGTGGCATTGGCGGGCGGCGAACTTCGGCTGGAACGGACCCGTCACGGCCAAACAAACCGTCCTTCCCATACTGATTCCGATGCAGCTTGAGCGCGCGCTTTCGATGGCGCGCGTGCTTCTGCTGTTAGGACTCGCTGCGGTGCTGCTGGAGGCGCGGCGCTTCAAGCTGGCCGGCTTGCGCAAAAGCGGCACGGCGCTCGCGCTGCTGGCCGCGCTTGGTTGGCTCACCGCTCCACCGGCGCAGGCGCAGTTTCCCGAAAAGGAAATGCTCGATTCATTGCGCCAGCGCCTGACTGAAACTTCCGACGCCTATCCCACCGCGGCGGACATCCCGCACGTGGCGCTCAGCCTGCACGACCGCAAGCTCGTCATGGAGGCGGAAATCCACACCGCCACGCGCACCGCCGTGCCGCTGCCCGGCAGACTGCCAGCGTGGTCGCCGGTGGCTGTTAGTGTGGATGGACAACCCGAGGCCACGCTGCGCCGCGCCGATGGTTTCCTGTGGATCGTGCTGCCCGCCGGCGTCCACCGCGTGAAGGTGGAAGGCCTGCTCGCGGATCTAACTGAATGGCAGTGGACCTGGCAACTGCGCCCGCGGCGCGTGACGATCGATGCGCCGGGCTGGCAGGTCGGCGGCGTCAAACCCGGTGGCATTCCGGAAGCGCAGGTATTCTTCACCCGCAGCCGGAAATCCACCGGCGGCGGGGCGAGTTATGATCAACCCAACCTGCAAAGCGCGATTTCCGTCGAGCGGCGCATCGAGCTTGGCCTCGTCTGGCAGGTCCGCGGCAGCGTGAGCCGGCTCACGCACGGTGGCGGCGCGGTTTCCCTGCGCATTCCGCTGCTGCCCGGCGAAAATGTAATCACCTCGAATGCGGTGGTGAAGGAAGGCTTCATCGAAGTGCGCCTTGGCACCGGGCAAAACGAATACTCATGGCAGAGCGAGCTGCCGGTTTCCTCTAACATCAACCTCGCCACCCGCAAGGACGACGCGTGGATCGAGCGCTGGAGCGTGATCGCCTCGCCGGTGTGGAATGTTTCCATTTCCGGGCTGCCTCCGGTTTTCGAAACCGGGAGCGCCGCGCTCGTGCCGGTTTGGAAACCGTGGCCCGGTGAAACAACCGCGCTGGAAATCAGCCGGCCGGAAGCGCTCGCAGGTGCCACCGTCACGGTGGGTCGCGCCAACCATGAGATCACACTCGGCAAACGGCAGCGCACGTCCTCGCTCGCGCTTTCGCTGCGCTGCAGTCTGGGCGAGGATTTCCTGATCGATCTGCCCGCCGGATCAGAGGCCACCTCGCTCACCAGCAACGGCGCCGCAATCCCGATCCGCAAGGATGGCGACAAGGTGATTGTTCCGCTCAAGCCGGGCGAGCAGGACGTGGTGCTTTTGTGGAAACAGGATCTGCCGCTCGGTTTCGAAACCCGCGCCGGCTCCGTGCGCCTGCCGGTGGAAAGCGCCAACATCGACACTTCCATCCAGGTTCCGGACGACCGTTGGGTGCTGTGGGCGGGCGGCCCCTTGCGCGGCCCCGCCGTGCGCTTCTGGGGAATTCTGTTAGGCTCGCTGCTTGCGGCCTGGGTGCTCGGGCGCATGGCGCACTCACCGCTGAAAACCCGCGAGTGGATGCTGCTGGCCATCGGCCTCACACAGATTCCGCTGCCCTTGGCCTTGCTGGTGGTGGCATGGCTTTTCCTGCTCGCTTGGCGCGGCGGTGCATCGTTTCCGAAGTTGCCGGACTGGCCGCACAATCTGCTGCAAGCGCTGCTGGTCGTCGTTTCCGCCATCGTGCTGGGCGTCTTCATCGCCATCGTGGCGGAAGGGCTGTTAGGAAATCCCGAGATGTTCATCAGCGGCAACAACTCCAGCCGCGCGATGCTGCGCTGGTTCGAGGCCCGCAGCGCGGGGGAACTGCCGCAGCCGTTCTGCTTCTCCATCTCGATCTGGTGGTATCGCCTCTCGATGTTGCTGTGGGCGCTGTGGCTCGCCGCCGCGCTGATCCGCTGGCTCAGCTGGGGCTGGAAGCAGTTCAACGCCGGCGGATGTTTCCATCGCAAAGCCAAAGTGGTGACACCTCCACCGCTGCCGCGTGCGTGAATGTGGCGGTGGTTTGCAACCGCCATGCCCGGCAATCACCGCCTTGCTTCGGCTTGTGCTTGCCGCCGTTGTGGAAAATTCAGGCTTGGCGGTTACAAACCGCCGCCACGGCTTGAAAACAAACTTGCCTCGCCGCGTGTGCGGCCCTTGCTTCCCGTCGCAGTGGCGCAAATCAAACCATGCATCCGGACCAACCCCGCGCGGCTTGACGGCATGACGCCCGTCGAGGTGGCGGCGGCCCTGCGGCATTTGCCGGGGCTGGTTTTCTTCGATACGGCGGGAAACCTTCCTTCATCCGCCGCACGGCCGGTCTCGGTGATCGCCGCGCGGCCCGCAAGAATGCTGCGCGGCTCGATCCACTCGGAGTCGGACCGGCAGATGCTCCGCAACGCGCTTGCCGGGGCTCCGCCGACAACCGGCGACCACGGGTTTCCGCTCGGCGGCTTGTGCGGCTGGGTGGATTACGAAGGCGAGTTTGTCTTCGGGGATTTTCCCGAGATGCTGGTCTTCAATCACAACGACCAGACGTGGTGGGAAACCGGCGATCTCTCCGCCTGCCTGCGGGAAACGGCGGATGCACCGGTGAAAATCGGCAACTTCATCGCAGGCACCGGACGGGATGATTTTCTAACAGGCGTGAAGCGCATCAAGGAGTGGATCGCGGCGGGTGACATCTATCAGGTCAATCTTTCCCAAGCCTTCGAAGCGGTGGCTTCCGGAGGCTCGCTGTTCGCGCTTTATCTAATGCTGAGGGACGCCTCGCCCGCGCCAATGGCCGCTTGGCTTTCACTGGACGATCGCGAAGTGCTTTGCTCTTCACCGGAGACTTTCCTCAAAATCTCCGGCCGTGGCATCGAGACGCGGCCGATCAAGGGCACCCGCCCGCGTTTCGCGGATCCGGATGAAGACCGGCGCTCGGCCTACGAACTCCAAACCTCCGTCAAGGAAATCGCCGAGCTCGTCATGATCACCGACCTGCTGCGCAACGATCTCGGCCAAGTTTGCGAATTCGGCAGCGTGGAGGTTTCCGAGATGCTCCAGCTCGAATCGCTGGCGCAGGTGCATCACCTCGTTTCCACCGTCAGCGGCACCTTGCGCCCGGAAACCGACGCCATCGAGGCGCTGGCCGCCTGCTTCCCCGGCGGCAGCATCACCGGCGCACCGAAGAAACGCGCCATGGAAATCATCCACGTGCTGGAGGAGAAACCGCGCGGCATCTATTGCGGCGCGATCGGCTGGCTCGGCTACCACGGTGAAAGCTCGTTCAACATCGCCATCCGCACATTGGTCCGCGAGGGCAGCCGGCTCATATACCAGGTCGGGGCCGGCATCGTCGCCGATTCCGATCCCGCAGCCGAATACGAGGAAACCCTCCACAAAGCCGCCGGCATCCGTCTGGCGGTGGAGCGGTGGCAGGCTGGGGGCGTGCCGCGTTGACATCCGCCGCCGTCGCAGCCACGGTCCCGCGCATGGACACGATGAAACTCCTCCTTGGCGCCACCGTAGCGCTGCTGCTCGGCGCACTCGCGGTATCGTGGCAGGGCATGACCCGCGGTGTGAAAAACACGCCGCCGGACGAGATCGCCCGCCTCAAGAAGCAGGTGGCCGAGCTGCGCGCGGAGCAGGACAAGCTCCAGCTTGAGCGGCAGATCCAGCAACTCAAGGCCACCACGCCGCCCACTCCGACGCCGGTCGCCAATGCGGCGGAAATTGAAAGCATGAAGGCGCAACTGGAGGCCAACCAGGCCGCGCTCGCCCAGCTAGATGCGGAAAAGGCCGCCGCGCGCGACGCCAAGGTGGCCCAGGACGAGGAAGGCCTGCTCAGCCAGCGCGATCTGGAAAAAGGCGACACCGAGCTGCGCCGCGCCCGCATGATCGCGGAAGCCCTGCTCATCGGCCGCGTGACTGAATACGTGGAGGATGCCGAATACGGCGGCTTCATCACCTTCAGCATCCTCATGCCCGAGCAGGTCCAGCCCGGCACCGTCCTCGCCATCCGCCGCAAGACCGGCGTCCTCGGCCAGCTCAAGGTCTCGGACGTCACCGCCGAGGGCGGCATCGCCAATCCCCTCCCCGGCTTCGGCCCGGTGAACCCGGAAGTCGGCGACGAACTCATCCTGCCACCGCAGTATTAAGGTAAAAGCTGAAATACTGAAATGCTGAGAAGCTGAAAGAGCTTCGCGCCAAGCATCTTCAGATTTCAGCGTTTCAGTTTTTCAGCATTTCAGCATCTACCCAAATGACAACCGTAGGCCTCATCTCACTTGGCTGCGCCAAGAACCTGATCGATTCCGAAGTCATGATCGGCCACCTCGCGCAGGCCGGCATGTCGCTCACGCCCGATCCGGAACTCGCCGATGTCCTCATCGTCAACACCTGCTCGTTCATCGACATGGCGAAAAAGGAATCCATCGACGCCATCTTCGGCGCGGTGGACGGCCGCAAGACCGATCCCGACCGCGAGCGCCAGAAAATCATCGTCGCCGGGTGTTTGTCGCAGCGCTTCGCCACCGAGCTGCCCGGCATCATGCCCGAGGTGGACGCCTTCATCGGTCTGGACCAGATCACCAAGGTCGCGCCGATTATCGAGAACCTGTTAGGGAAGAAGAACGACGCCGAGGTTTGCAAAGATGAAGGCCCCTCCGCCACGAACGACCCGCGCGATTTCGTGACGCTCAAGCCGCAATACGTGCCGGACTACTCCACGCCGCGCATCCGTCTCACTCCCGATCATTTTGCCTATGTGAAGATCGCCGAAGGCTGCAACCACACCTGCACCTTCTGCATCATTCCGAAAATCCGCGGCCAGCACCGCTCGCGGACGCAGGAGTCGGTTTTCCGCGAAGTCGAGGCTCTGGTGAAATCCGGCGTGAAGGAGATCAACCTGATCTCGCAGGACACCACCTACTTCGGCATGGACCAATGGGAAGGCGAGCGGCCGAAACCATCGTCGCCCGTGGATTCCACCAAAGGGAACTCGCTCTGCACGCTGCTGCGCCAGATCAACACCATCGAGGGCGATTTCTGGGTGCGCCTGCTTTACACCCATCCCGCGCATTGGTCGGACGAGCTCATCCAAACCATCGCCGAGTGCGACAAGGTGGCAAAGTATGTGGACATCCCGCTTCAGCACATTTCCGACCGCATGCTCACCGCAATGAAACGCGTGACCAGCGGCGACTACATCCGCGATCTGCTCCGCCGGATGCGCGCCGGCATTCCCGGCCTGGGCATCCGCACCACCTTCATCGTTGGCTTCCCCGGCGAGACGGAGGAGGATTTCAACGAGCTCTTGGATTTCATCCGCGAGTTCCGCTTCGAGCGCGCCGGAGTTTTCCAATACTCGAAGGAAGAAGGCACCCGTGCTTACAAGATGCCGGGCCATCTGCATCACGCCACCCGCAAGAGCCGTTGGTCGCGCGCGATGGCGGAGCTGCAGAAGATCGCCGGAGACGTGAACGCCGCCCAAGTCGGCAAGCAGGTCCGCGTGCTCGTCGAGCAACCCGGCGTCGCCCGCACCCAGTGGGACGCGCCGGAAATCGACGGCTCGGTCATCGTCGATGAAGCGCTGCCCGTCGGCCAATTCGCGGACATCACCATCGGCGACTGGCGCGGCTACGATCTGGTGGCGGCGAGATGAAGTGCTCCGCCAGCGAGCCGCCATTTTAGGCTGTTTCCATGCTCTTTCCATGACATAGGATCCCGCCATGCCGAGGGAACGCGACCCAGACGAACCGAAAATCTTCTTCCTGCCGAACCTGATGACGGCCTGCAACCTCGCGTGCGGGTTCTTCGCGGTGCTGATGATTTTCCGGGGCTTGGTGGAGGTGGGGAATGCCAAGATTCCGCCCAAGGAATACTACGAGCACGTCAAACCGTATTATGAATATGCCATCCTGCTGATCTTCGGCTCGTGCCTGTTTGATCTGCTGGACGGCCGGCTGGCCCGGCTCGGCGGCCAGGAGTCGCCATTCGGCCAGGAGTTCGACTCGCTGGCGGACATCATTTCCTTCGGCATGGCTCCGGCGATGCTTCTTTCCAAAGCGGTGCTGTTTCCGCTCGGCAATCTCGGCTGGGCCATCGCCCTGATCTATCTGGTCTGCGGCGCGATGCGGCTGGCGCGTTTCAACTGCCTGGCCGCGATGCCGAAGAAACCCGGCGCTTCCACCGATTTCCGCGGTCTGCCCATCCCGATGGCCGCCGGTTTCATCGCCTCGCTGACTTTCCTCATCATCGATCTCCACCAGAACGACCACGAGCTGCGCTATTGGAAATACGTGCTGGCCGGCGCGATGCTGGGGCTCTCGCTGCTGATGATCAGCGACATCCGCTACCCGAGCTTCAAGAAAGTCGGCTGGCGCACCCGCGGCACCCTGCCGGCCATCGTGATCGCGGTGTTGTTGTTATATGTCATCGTACAGTTCCGCTACATCATGCCGGTGGTGTTGTTCAGTCTTTATCTGGCCTATGGCATGGTCCGGCCGTGGCTTTCCCAAAGCATGCGCAAGGAGATCGAGGTGGAAACCGAAGAGGATGCGATGCCCACCGATGAACTGCCGAAACCGCGCGAATGATGACGGAGGAGACTGAAAAACGCCCGCGGTGGGTGGTGGTGCTGCTGGTGATCCTGCCGCTGTGGCTGGTCGTTTCCGGCGGAGTGGCGGTGTGGCATTTGCTGCACCGCGAGCAGGAGAAGGAGCGGATGGAGCAGGAGCGTTTCGCGCAGTCCGTCTCGGAAAGCGCGCTGGCGGATGATTTGAGAAAACTCGTCGAAATCATCGGCGAGCGCAACGCAGCCACCGAAGGCGCGGCCAAAAACCTGACGCGCGCGGCCGCCATGATCGAGGGCTCACTGGGGCCTGCGAATACCGGGTTTTCCGTGAGCCGCACGCAGGGACCCGCGGATTGGCCGCTGCTGCACGTCCGCATCACCGGCACCAATCCCGAATCGCCCGCGCTGTGGGTGGTTTGCAGCTACGACAGCCGCCCCGGCAGCCCGGGGGTGGAGGCCAATGCCACGGGCGTGGCCGCCACCCTCGCCGCCGCCCAGGCGCTGGCGACCGAAAAACCGGCGACGAGCGTGCATTTCGCGTTCCTGCCCCACGCCAATGATCCGGATTCCCCGGTGCTGGAAACCGCGGACAAACTCGTGAAACTCGCCGGATCCCCCGCGGCGATCCTCTGCGTCGAGGCCATGGGCGCGGGAAACCAGCTCTGGCTCAGCTCCCGGGACACCGCCGCCATGCCGCTGGCCAAGGTTTCCGGCCTCGGCAGCGTCCGCGGCGCGGAAGTCGTCTGCCTCGGCGAAGATGTGGACCTCGCCAGCGTGTTTTTCCAAATGGGCCTGCCCGCAGTGCGCGTGTCCACCCGGCCGCAGGTCATCGCCAGGGAAGCGGACGCCACACCGCCGGCCGCCGCCACGCTTGCATCCTCCACCGGCTGCCTGGTGGAACTGATCCGGCGCTGCGCCGGCCTGCCGTAATTCCCTGTTGCGATTTCCCCGAGCTAACCGAAACTGGCCCACCGTTCACGAGATCCATGCGCCCCTCCGACCTCGATCCCGCATTCGTTTCCCATACCCCGGGCTATTGGCCGCAGGAAGCGATGAGTCATTGGAATGACCACAAGTGGCAACTGCGCAACCGCGTGGATTCCCTCACCGATCTTGAAGCACGGCTCAACCTCACCGACGTCGAACGCGCCGGCGTCCTGCTCGCCGGCCACAAGCTGGCGATGTCCATCACGCCGCACTTTTTCAACCTGATCGACCGCGATGACCCGGACTGTCCGATCCGCCGGCAGGTCATCCCGCGCATCGAGGAGGGCTGGAACGCGCCGGAAGAACTCGCCGATCCCTGCGGCGAGGATTCCCACATGCCGGTGCCCGGCCTCGTCCACCGCTATCCGGACCGCGTGCTGTTTCTGGTGACCGACCGCTGCGCCTCGTATTGCCGCTACTGCACCCGCTCGCGCGTGGTTTCCGGCGTGGGCGAGCAACATCTCGAAACCCAGTGGGAGGCGGCCTTCCGCTATCTCGAAAAAACGCCGCAAGTCCGAGACGTGCTTCTATCCGGCGGCGATCCGCTGCTTTTTTCCGACGAACGGCTGGACAAAATCCTCACCCGCCTGCGCGCCATCCCTCACATCCAGTTCATCCGCATCGGCTCGCGCATTCCCATTTTCCTGCCCCAACGCATCACGCCGGAACTCTGCGCGATGCTCAAAAAACATCACCCGCTCTTCATTTCCATCCACACCAACCACCCGCGCGAGCTCACCAGCGAGGTGCGCGACGCCCTCGGCCGCCTGGCCGACGCCGGCGTCCCGCTTGGCAACCAGAGCGTGCTGCTGCGCGGCGTGAACGACTCGGTGGAAATCCAGAAAGCCCTCGTCCACAAGCTGCTGATGTGCCGCGTCCGGCCGTATTATCTTTATCAGTGCGACCTCATCAACGGCTCGTCCCACCTCCGCACCTCCGTGGCGGAAGGCGTCTCCATCATCGAGGGCCTGCGCGGCCACACCACCGGCTATGCCATCCCGCAGTTCGTCATCGACGGTCCCGGCGGCGGCGGAAAAATCCCGATCAACCCGAACTACATCGTCGAGACCGCCACCGGCCACGTCACCCTGCGGAATTTCGAAGGAAAAATTTTCGATTACCCGGACCCCACGCCGATGCCCGCTGCGGAAATGCAACGCCTGCAACAACAGGCGATGCCACACGCGGAATGCTGAAAACACGCGCCGCAGCAGCCCCGCTCACCCGCCGAGCAGCGTGCTGCGGGTGAAAAGCGGCAGCACGTGGATGCCGCGCGCTTCGATGGCCTGGCGGCCGCCTTCCTCGCGATCCACCAGGACGAGACAGAAGGCGATTTTCCCACCCTCGCGCTCAATGGCGTCGATGGCCTTCAAGGTGGAGCCGCCGGTGGTGATGACGTCATCGACGACGATCACATTGTCGCCGGGCTTGAAGTTGCCTTCGATCTGCTTGCCCGCGCCGTGGCCCTTGGGCTCCTTGCGAACGGTGAAAACCTGCAGCGCCTCGGCCGGGTGCTTGGTGGCGGAGCTCATGCCGATGGCCAGCGAAATCGGGTCCGCGCCGAGGGTCATGCCGCCGATGGCGTCGATCTTGAGGTGCTCGGAGTGGATTTTGGAACGGACGGCGTGCCAGCCGAGATCGCCGATGAGGTTGGCGCCGAAAGGATCGAGCGCGGTGACGCGGCAGTCGATGTAGAGATCGCTCTGCTTGCCGGAGGCGAGGGTGAAATTGCCGGTGCGGACGGATTTTTCGAGCAGGAGTTTCTTAAGGGCGGCGGCGGTCGGGAGCATGGGCGGAGGATGGGAAACCCGAGGCGCGGCGGCAAGCGCGGATCTTGCGGCCGTCCTTCACTGGCAGGAGCGCGCGGCGGCGGCGCGGTTTGTAACTTGGAACGTTCAAAAGCTGGCAACCCCTAGCGGGGGCGAGCGTTGAAACGGGAGTTGAAGTTCATATTGCGGGTGACGTTGCTGACAGTGCGCCTAGTGGGGGTTGCATGAAGCCAGAATCGATGCCGAAAATATTAGGAATACCCTCACGTGTCTTTTACTTGCCGAACATTACTGTTGAACGACCGGTCGGGTTTGAGGGGTGATCTCCGACCGGCCGGTGATCAGGGTAAAAGGCGACCCGGAAGGAGACTTCTCCGGGATTTCCTTCACCGGCGGGTTTTCTCGCGGTGGAAGAATGGGCGGAGATGGAAATTCCGGTTGGATCGGGTGAAGGGATAGGAGTTTGTCCGGCGGGGTCAAGGTTCGGTTCCGCGAGGGCTTTTGGTGCTGGCCAGCGGCGCGGGGGGCGCTTTAGTTTCGGGGCAGATGATTCTGGCATTGATGGAACCTTCGGGCTTGATCGAGCAGGGCGGACCGCTGGTGTGGGTGCTGCTGGGGCTGGCGTTCATTGGGTCGGTGTGCGTGGTGGAGCGCTTGTTTTTCTTTCACCGGGCGCGGATCAACGTGGGGGATTTGCTGGTGGGGCTGGCGCATCACGTGCGGCGGCGGGCCTTTGCCGAGGCCTTGCACGAGGCGGCGCGCGCGCCCGGGCCGGTGGCGCGGGTGGCCCACGCGGCCTTGCTGCGCTATTACCTGGGCCGGGCGGACCTGCGGGATGTGACGCAGGAGGCGGGCCAACTCGAAGTGCCGCGGATCGAGAAAAACATCCGGGCGATCCTGGGGGTTTCGCTGCTGGCGCCGCTCGTCGGGATGCTGGGCACGCTGCTCGGGATGCTCGAGACGTTTCAAAAAGTGAGCGAGCAGGGTGGTTTCACCGGTCCGGCGGAACTCACGGCGGGCGTGTTCACGGCGCTGATCACCTCGGTGCTGGGGCTGACGGTGGCGGTGCCGATGTATCTGTTTTACCTGTATTTCCTAGGGCGGGCAAAGCGACTGATCCACCGCATCGAGCGGGCGGGCATCGAGATGGTGCACATGATCGCCGATGCGCGGGAGGAGGAGGAATTCGCGCCCTTCCGCGGGGAGGTGACGGCGGGCAGGAAAACGGGCAAAGCCAAGCAGGAACACGCGCATTGAAGCTGGAAACCAAGTTGCCGGAGCGGCCGGGCCTGCTGCACGCGGTGCCGGTGTTGGACGTGTTTGCGCTGTTGTGGCTGTTGTTTTTGCTGGGGCCATCGCTGTTGCGGCAGTCCGGCGTGATGGTGGAGCTGCCGCCCTCGCGTTTCCAACTGGAGCGCTATCAGGAAACGCTGGTGATCACGCTGGGACCGGGCGAGGGCGCGCCGCGCATCCACCTCGGGCGGGATGCGGTGACTCTGGCCGAGCTCACGGAGCGGATGGAGCAACTGCGCGAGGAAGGCGCAGCGGCCAAGGTGATGGTGCTGCTGCAAACCGACGCCGGGACGCCGGTGGGCATCGAGCGGGAGATTTCTGAAATGGTTCTCGGCAAGGGCTTCCGGCTGGCCATGGTGGGCGCGAATGTGCCTGCCGCAAGGTTCACCAAACCGTCTCCGAAGTGATGGCGAAGCGCGTTTCCATGCGGCACAAGCGGAGGGAGGCGCCGGAGTGGGTGTTTTCCTGGCGAACGCGGCGCGAGTCGCCGTTTGTGAAAGCATTCGCCATCCTGCTGGTGGGCGGGGTGTTTGCCGTGTTGCTGACTTCCGTGCGGATTCGGGTGGCGGAACCCATGGCGTGGGCCGCGCGCAAGGCGGCGGTGATCCAGGTGCTGGACGATGCCGAGGGCCGGGCACTCACGCTGCGCGCCTCGGAGGAAGGGCCGTTTCCCTCGCGCTTCGAGCCGTCCGAATGGGAGTTGACGGCAGAGCTCGAGCGCGTGGCCTATCAGGCGGCGAGGTGGCGGCCGCCGCCCTACGTGCCGGCCTTGCGCGAGCTGCCGGACACTCCCGCGCCCGTGCTGCGGGCATCCCGGGACGCGCCCGTGCTGCCGCAGCGCCAGCCGCCGGCGCTGGCTGCGCCGGTTTCCGGGAAACGCACGCTGGCGCCGGTGCTCCTGGCGTTTTCCGGCATCAAGGCGGAGGCGATGCCGGGCGAGCTCCCCCCCTTCGGCGGCCAGGTGGATCCGGCGATGGCGGCCGCGTCATGGCGTTTCCTGCTGCGGCTGGATGCGGCGGGCAAGGTGCTCGACTGCGTTTCCCTGACGGGCGGCGACGAGGCCGGGGTCTCCGCCCTGGATGCCTGGCTGCGCCGCATTTCATTCCCTGCCGCGCCCTCGTCTGATCCGGTCCGCTGGATTGCCGTGGGCGTCGGTTTTGCCAATCAACCCGCCGATGGAACTGACGCTCGCTGATTTCGTGCTCTTCGTGGTGTTTGGCTCCAGTTTCCTGGTGCTGCTCTTCACACTTATTTCGCGCACGCTGCATGCCCGCTCGGAAGCGCGCTCGCTGGCGGACCGCGTGATTTGCAGGCTGTGCCTGCATGCCTTCGAGGACCACGGTCATGGGAAAATCACCCACTGTCCGCAGTGCGGAGCCGCCAATGAAAAAGGCCGCGGCCGCCGGCTCGGCTAGCGGAAACAGACGGCAATGAGGCTTGCGCCCGCTTGAGGGAGTGGTCAAACTCCGCCCCGAAATTATGAACGAACGACGCGTCGTGATCACCGGCATCGGTTGCGTTTCCCCCTTGGGCAACGATTTGACCACCACATGGGAAGGCATGAAAGCGGGCCGCAGCGGCATCGCAAGGATCACGCAGCTCGATCCGGAGCCCTTCGAATGCAAGATCGCCGGGGAGGTGAAAAACTTCGAGCCGGACGGTTATTTCGGCGTTCCCAAGGACTCGCGGCGTGCGGACCGCTACGTGCAGTTCGCCGTGGCAGGCGCGAAAATGGCGGTCGAGGATTCCGGGCTGGACGTATCCAAGATCGATCCGCGGCGCTTCGGCGTGATGGTCGGCAGCGGCATCGGCGGCCTGGCCACTCTGGAGCGCGAGCACGCCACCTACCTGACCAAGGGGCCCAAGCGCGTTTCGCCGTTCACCATCCCGATGATGATTTCCAACATCGCCAGCGGCATCATTTCCATGGAGTTCGGCCTCAAGGGCCCGAACATGGTCATCGTCACCGCCTGCGCCACTTCCAACCACAACATCGGCGAAGCCTGGCGCATCATCAAATTCGGCGATGCCGACGGCTTCATCTGCGGCGGTGCCGAAGCCACCATCCTGCCGATGGGGCTCTGCGGCTTCGCCAACATGAAGGCGCTCAGCACCCGTAACGACGAGCCGGAAAAAGCATCGCGCCCGTTCGATAAAAACCGCGACGGCTTCGTGATGGGCGAGGGCTCCGGCGTGCTCGTCATCGAGGAGCTCGAACACGCGAAAAAACGCGGTGCGAAGATTTACGCCGAGCTCATCGGCTACGGCATCAGCGCGGATGCCTATCACCTCAGCGCGCCCTCGCCCGATGGCAGCGGCCCGGCTTATGCCATCGAAATGGCGCTGCGCCACGGCAGGAAAAACCCGACCGATGTCGATTACCTCAACGCCCACGCCACCTCCACCGGCCTCGGCGACATCGCGGAAACCAAGGCGATCAAGCTGGCTTTCGGCGATCACGTGAAGAACGGCCTGATGGTCAGCTCCACCAAGTCGATGACCGGCCACATGCTCGGCGCGGCTGGCGGCATCGAGCTCATCGCCAGCGTCATGGCCATCAAGGACGGCATCGTGCCGCCGACGATCAACGTGGACGACCAGGATCCCGAGTGCGATCTCGACGTGGTGCCGAACGTCGCCCGCGAAGCGGATGTGAAAGTCGCCCTGAGCAACAGCTTCGGCTTCGGTGGCCACAACGCTTCGGTGCTCGTCGGCAAGTTCGAGTAACGCGATGGATGCCCCGCTCCACCGCCACGCCTGCGAGGTCGCCTTCGGCGATACCGACGCCAGCGGCTGGATGCACTTTCCCAACATCTTCCGCTACTTCGAGGAGGCGGAGCACGCGTTTCTCAAATCCCGTGGCATCCTGGTGTTCGGCCGCGAGCAAGGCGGCTGGCCGCGGGTGAAGGTCTCCTGCGATTACAAGCGCCCACTGCTCACCGGCGAGCGGATCGAGGTCCTGTTGGAAATTTCGCGCATCGGAGCCTCGTCGCTAACCTGGAATTTCGAAGTTCTAACAGCCGCCGGGGAGCTCGCCGCCTTCGGCAGTGTCACCACCGTGCGCGTGAACCATGAGGGAAAACCTCAACTCATCACGGACGCCGAGCGCGCGGCGCTGGCAGGCAGGACCGCTTGATTGCTTCATCCATTGGCGGGTTTTCCAAGGCTGGAAGTTTGAGGTTCACAAGGGTCTTGTCATGATGTTTGAATGCCGAAGTGGACGCTCATCTGAATCTTGTGGCGGCGTGGATTGGCTTTCTCGCCGGAGTCATTTCGGGAATCGTGCCGGGACTGTTGTTTCATGGTGAGGAGTGGATGGGCGGCTACGGCTCATGGCGGCGGCGGCTGACGCGCCTCGGCCACATCTCGTTCTTCGGAATCGGGTTTCTCAACCTCGCGTTCGCGCTGAGCGTGCGTTCGCTCGGACTCGAGGGTGGCCTCGCCCTGGCCTCCGGACTTTTCATCACGGGCGCGGTGAGCATGCCGCTGCTCTGCTACCTATCCGCTTGGAAGAAGTCGTTCCGGCATTTGTTCTTCATCCCCGTGGTGTCACTTGCGGGAGCCATCTCAATCACCCTTTGGAAAATCTGGCCGTCATGAAAATCGCCCTCATCGCGATGAGCGGCATCCGTGCCTGCGATGCCGAGTTGCTGCACCTCGGTCTGACGCTGCCTGGCTTTGTCGAACGCAGCAAAACCATCGCCTCCCTGCCCAGCCTCGGCCTGCTCACCCTCGCCGGTATGACGCCGCCCGAGCATGAGGTCGCCTACATCGAGATCAGCGACATCCGGGAAATGAAATCTCTGCCCACAGGCTTCGACCTCGTCGCCATCTCCAGTTTCAGCGCGCAGATCAACGAGGCTTACGAACTGGCCGACCGCTACCGCGAGGCCGGCATCCGCTCGGTGATCGGCGGACTGCATGTGAGCATGCTGCCGGATGAGGCCGCACTGCATTGCGACGCGGTGGTGATCGGCGAGGGCGAGTCGGTCTGGCTGCAAGTGCTGGAGGATGCGGCCAACGGCGTGCTCAAGCGCCGCTATGGCTCGCTCGAAAGCGGGTTCGATCTCGCCGACGCACCAATGCCCGCGTTTCACCTGCTCGACCTTTCCAAATACAATCGTCTCACCGTGCAGACCAGCCGCGGATGCCCGCACCGCTGCGAGTTCTGTGCCAGTTCCATTTTGCTCACCCGCCATTACAAGCAGAAGCCGGTGGAGAAGGTGCTCGCGGAGATCGACCGCATCCAGTCGCTGTGGAAACGCCCATTCATCGAGTTCGCGGATGACAACAGTTTCGTCAATCACCGCTACTGGAAGGAACTGCTGCCGCATTTGTCAGGCCGCAAGCTGCGGTGGTTCGCTGAGACCGACATCGCCGTCGCCGACGATGATGAAATGCTCGACTTGATGCGCGAGAGCGGCTGCGCTCAAGTGCTCATCGGCTTGGAAAGCCCGGTCGATGAGGGCCTGCATGGACTTGAAATGAAAAACGATTGGAAGCTTCGCAAGCTGCCCCGCTACCGCGAAGCCATCCGCAAGATCCAGTCGCACGGCATCACCGTGAACGGTTGCTTCATCATCGGCCTCGATGGCCACACGCCACGGATCTTCGATGATGTGTTCAACTTCGTCCGGGAAACCGAACTCTACGAAGTGCAGGTCACCATCCTCACTCCCTTCCCCGGCACGCCGCTTTACGCGCGGCTGGAAAACGAGGGCCGCCTGTTGGAACCCGGCAACTGGAAGAAGTGCACGCTTTTTGATATCAACTACCGCCCGGCCAACATGACCGTCGAGGAATTGCACAGCGGCTTCCTCGATCTGGTCCAGCGCCTCTACAGCGACGAGCTCACCGCCTGGCGGCGCGCCACTTTTCGCAAACGCTACAAAGAATCCATCCACCCGAAGGCATCATGAAGACCCTCATCAAAGTCCTTTTCATCATCGCCGCCCTTTATGACGGCATCCTCGGCATCGTCTTCTTATGCGCGCCGGGCCGCGTTTTCGAGGCCTATGGAACAACCCCGCCCAATCATCCGGGATATGTGCAGTTCCCGGCCGCCCTTCTCATCATCTTCGCGATCATGTTTGCGATGATCGCACGCGATCCGGTGAACAACCGCCGCCTGATTCCCTATGGCATCCTGCTCAAGCTTTCCTATTGCGGAATCGTCTTATTGCACTGGTTGGACGGCGGCATTCCCGGCATGTGGAAACCCTTCGCCATCTTTGATTTGGTCTTTCTCGTCCTTTTCGCCTTGGCATTTGCCGCTCTCGGAAAATCCACAGCCAAAGCGGAATAAATTTCGTAATCCAACCCATGGAAACCACCGGCCGCGTCGTCTTCGTCCCCACGCCCATCGGCAACCTTGGCGATATCACGCTGCGGGCCTTGGAGATTTTGAAAAGCGCGGACCGCATTGCCTGCGAGGACACGCGCCACTCGGGCCCGCTGCTGGCGCATCACGGGATTTCCGGCAAGCCGCTCGTAGCCCTGCATGAGCACAACGAGGCGCGCCGCGCGCCGGAGCTTGTCGCCGCCGCCCGCGCCGGGGAAACCATCGCCGTCATCAGCGATGCGGGCATGCCCGGCATCTCGGATCCCGGCTACCGGCTGGTACAGGCCTGCATCGAGACCGGCACGCCGTTTGAAGTGCTGCCCGGCCCCTCGGCGGTCATCACCGCGCTGATCGGCTCCGGGTTTCCCTGCCATGCCTTCCGCTTCGGCGGCTTTCTCTCGGTGGAATCCGGCAAGCGCCGCAGCACACTGGCAGCCGCACTAGAAGCCGGCGAGACCGGCATTTTCTTCGAGTCCCCGCACCGCTTGCTCTCCACGCTGGAGATTCTAACTGAAATTGATTCCGCCGCACGGGTCTGCGTCGCCCGCGAGTTGACCAAGAAATTCGAGACTTATCATCGCGGCAGCGCGGCGGAAGTGCTCGCCCATTTCCAAACGCATCCGCCGAAGGGCGAGATCGTGCTGCTGGTCCACGCCGGGCAATGAACCATCACGCAAGCTCCAGCGCCAGATAGGCTTCGATTTCCCGCGATGGATCGTGGGCGCGCATCAGCGCCTCGCCGATGAGCACGGCATTGGCACCGGCCTCGAGCACGCGCATCGCGTCCGCCGGGCTCTTGATGCCGCTTTCGGAAACCAACAGCACATCGTCCGGCACTTCCTCGGCGAGTTGCTCGGTGGTGGCCAGATCCACTTCGAAGGTCTTGAGGTTGCGGTTGTTCACGCCGATGAGATCCGCGCCGAGCTCGAGCGCGCGCTCCATTTCGCGGAGATCGTGCACTTCCACGAGCACGTCGAGCATGAAGCCCTTCGCCTCATCGTAGAGGCGGCGCAGCGTTTCATCATCCAGCGCGGCGACGATAAGGAGGATGGCATCCGCGCCGGAGACGGCGGCTTCGTGGATCTGCACCTCGTGGATGGTGAAATCCTTCCTCAACAACGGCGCGGAGGAAAATTTGGAAATTTGCGTGAGATAACTCAGCGAGCCTTGGAAATATTTTTCATCGGTGAGAATCGAGAGGCAGGACGCGCCGCCTTCCAGATAGCGCTTCGCCTGGCGGACAGGATCGAAGTCCGGATCGATGAGGCCGACGGAGGGCGAGGCCTTCTTGACCTCCGCGATCACGCCGAGGCGGCCGGGCCCGCGGTCGATGGCGGCGCGGAAGCCGCCGAAGTCGTTGCGCTGCAGGGCGGCGGCGCGGAGCAGGGCGGCGCGCGGCATGAGGGCTTCCACTTCGAGGCGCTTGGTGGCGATGATTTCTGCGAGTTTGTCGGACATGGCGTGCGGCGAAAGGAAGGCAGAGGCAGAGGCTCCGGGCACGGAAATTTTGAAAATTTTGGCTTGCCGGTCATTGGTCCCGGTGTAGAAAGCGCCCACGCGTTTCGCGACGCGGGCGTAGCTCAGTGGTAGAGCGCCACCTTGCCAAGGTGGATGTCGTGAGTTCGAATCTCATCGCCCGCTCCATTTTTCCCCATTCCGGAGCAGCCATCATGTTCGTCTGGTCCAAACTCTCCGCCGCGCAATGGATGGACGCGTGGGAGGAACGTTTTTCCGGGAACCCGAATCTCGTCATCGAGTATCTCAAAGGCGGGAAATCGATCCGCGTGCGGGTGTTCTGCCAGACGGAAAAGGATGCCCAGGCCATCGTTTCGCGCTTCGGCGGCACCTTCCGCAAGGTGGCGGGCGAGGAATGGAACAAGCCCGTCGCCCCGCCGCGGCCGCTGAAGGTGCGGGATGTTTTCCTGCTCACTGCGGAGACCCGGCCACGGGAGCTTGCCGCCTTGCGCAAGGCGCACCCGCAGCGCGAGCTCATCATGATCCCGCCGGAAATGGCCTTCGGCACCGGCGACCACGCCACCACCTCCACCTGCCTTCGCCTGCTGGTGGATGCCGCCCGCGAGCGCAAGGGCAGCACCTGGACCGTGGCCGATCTGGGCACCGGCACCGGCGTGCTGGCCATCGCCGCCCGCAAGCTCGGCGCGGGGGAAACTTTTGCCTGCGATTTCGATCCCTTCGCCGTGGCCGCCGCCGCCCGCAACGCCCGGCGCAACGGAACTCCGGAAATTCTAACAAGGGAACAGGACGTCCTGAAATGGAAGCCGCGCCAGAAGGGCTATGATGTGGTGCTGGCCAATTTGTTTTCCACCGTGCTCATCGAGGCCTGGCCGGTGATCGCGAAATCACTCGCGCCCGGCGGCGATCTCATCGTTTCCGGCATCCTGCACAGCCAGGCGTGGGATGTCTTCACCGCGGCGGCGGCCAATGGCATCGGCTTCACCAAGGTCATCCGGAAAGGCAAGTGGGTCACCGCACGCGGCGGGCATTTTGCGGATCTCATCGAGCCCTGAGCGCATTTTCTCCCCGTTTCTTCCTTCTTGCCCATCCAGCCCGCAGCCCCTAGCGTCCGCCTCCCAAGCGATGAGCGCCAAACCCGTATTTCTCTACGACACCACCCTGCGTGACGGCACCCAGGGCGAGGGCTTCCAGCTTTCCGGCCTCGACAAACTGCGCATCGCCCGCCGGCTCGATGCGTTTGGTGTGGATTACATCGAAGGCGGCTGGCCCGGCTCCAACCCGAAGGACGTCGAATTTTTCCGCGAGGCGAAAAACCTCAAACTCAAGCACGCCAAGCTCGCCGCCTTCGGTTCGACCCGCCGCGCGGATGTCGCGGTGGAGGAAGATCCGCAGGTGCGCATGTTGCTGGAGGCGGAAACACCGGTTGTGACCATTTTCGGCAAGAGCTGGGAAATGCAGGTCACCGAAGTCCTGCGCACCACGGTGGAGGAAAACCGCGCGATGATCCGCGACACGGTGGCCCATTTGGTGAAGCACGGCCGCGAGGTGGTCTATGATGCCGAGCACTTTTTCGACGGCTACAAGGACTCGCCCGAGCACGCGCTCACCACGCTCGAAGCCGCGGCCGAGGGCGGGGCGTCCTGCCTCGTGCTCTGCGACACCAACGGCGGCACGTTGCCTTCCGAGGTCATGCAGATCTGCCAAGCGGTGAAGGCGCGCATCCCCGGCACGCCCTTCGGCATCCACACTCACAACGATTGCGAACTCGGCGTCGCCAACGCCATCGTCGCCGTGAAAGCCGGAGCCTCGCAGATCCAGGGCACCATCAACGGCTACGGCGAGCGCACCGGAAACTGCAACCTCACCTCCGTGATCCCGATCCTCCAGTTGAAGATGGGCATCGAGGTGGTCCCGCAGCTTGAAATGCTACGAGATTTATCGTATTTCGTGGACGACGTTTCCAACAACCCGCACTTCGCCCGCGCGCCCTTTGTCGGCCGCACCGCCTTCGCCCACAAGGGCGGCATGCACGTCAACGCGGTGAAGAAACTCGCTCGCAGCTACGAGCACATCGAGCCCGCCAGCGTCGGCAACCAACAGAACATCCTGGTTTCCGAACTCAGCGGCCAGGACAACATCCTCATGCGCGCCGAACAACTCGGCCTGCCGCTCGAAAAAGGCTCCAAGGAGGCCAAGGCCGTGCTCAAGCGCGTCAAGGAACTCGAAAACGACGGCTATTCCTTCGAAGCCGCCGGTGGCACGCTGGAACTGCTGATCCGCCGCGAACTCGGCGATCACCAGAAACCCTTCGACCTCACCGAATACCACACCAGCTTCCGCAAATACAGCGACAGCCACCCGCCGGTCTGCGAGGCCACGGTCAAACTCGTCGTCAATGGCACGCCGGAACTCACCGTAGCCGAGGGCCGCGGCGTGGTGAACTCGCTCGACCTCGCGCTGCGCAAGGCGCTGCTGCCATTCTATCCGGAAATCGCCAGCGTCTCGCTGGTCGATTACAAGGTGCGCATCATCGACGGCCACGACGCCACCGCCGCCAAGACCCGCGTGCTCATCGTTTCCAGCGATGGCGAGAACACCTGGGGCACCGTCGGCGTTTCCGAAAACATCATCGAGGCCAGCTGGCTCGCGCTCGTCGATGGCATCGACCTGTTCCTCCAGCGACAAAAGGCGGCAAAAGTCTGATAGAGAGAGCGCCGCAGCCTCACTGCGTCACCTCCAGCGAGTCCACCGGCAGACGGACACAGGCCTTGGCGCGCAGCACGATGGCGTGCGGCCCGCCGCGCTCGAAGAAGGCGGGTCTCCGGTCACCACGGGGCCCAGCGCCTCCCAAATCTTGCCGCGGTCCTTCGAGCGGTGCAGCAAACAGCGCGCCTGCACCCGTTGTTCCACCGGGCCATCTTGCAGATAGCCCTTCGGGTAATCCCCGCGAAGATAAAACGACGGATCGCCATACACCGGATGGCGCAACCAGTCATCGACATGGGCGGACTCCGCAAAGTCGGTGGCCGCGGCGGACGGCATCAGCATCGCCACCGCGAGACTACCTAACAAGCGGGCGGCGGTGGTTTTCATCGACCGTTCCAAACCATCCCCGGCACCCGGAAACCCAAAACGAAGCTGTCTGGCCATGCGCCTTGTGCGGACGATCCCGTTCATGCCGGCAAGCGGTTTGTCGGACTGCGGGCAGTCCCGGCGACTTCGAAACTTCCCATGGCGCGCGACGCGGGCCGTGATAGCTTGGCGCGTCTGAAACGATCCCTCACCATCGCCGGCGGCGGTCTCGCCGGGCTCTCGCTCGCCATCGCGCTGCGCTCGCGCGGCGTGCCCGTGACCGTGGTCGAGGTGGGAAACTACCCGCGCCACCGGGTTTGCGGCGAGTTCATCTCAGGCGTGACGGTGGAAACCTTGAGCGAGCTGCGCATCGCGGATTTGTTCGACGGCGCGCACCATCACATTTCACTGGCATGGCACGACCGGGGACGGCGTTTTCTAACAGACACGCTGCCGGTTCCGGCGCTCGGCATCTCGCGCTTCGCACTCGACGAGCGGTTGCGGCTGCGGTTCACCGGGATCGGCGGCGAATTGATCACCGGCAGTCGCGCGCGGCCGGAGCCTGCCGAGGGGCTTGTCTGGGCGGCGGGCAGAAGACCGCGGCCCGGCCGTTGGATCGGGCTCAAGGCCCACGTCCGGCTGCCGACTGCGGCGGATCTGGAAATGCACTCGGGCACCAATGGCTATGCCGGCCTCGCCGGGGTGGAGGATGGCTGGACCAATGTGTGCGGGCTTTTTTTGTTAGACCGGGAGATGGATGCCAAGGGCCCGGACCTGCTGCCCGCCTATCTGGACGCCGGAGGGAATTCCCGTCTCGCCGCCGCGTTGCGCGCCGCCGAATGGCGTGAAGGTTCGTTCACCACCGTGGCGGGATTCGAACTGGGCCGCCAGACTCCGGTGCCCGGCTTGCTCTGCGTGGGCGATGCCGAGAGCATGATCCCGCCCTTCACCGGCAATGGCATGAGCATGGCTTTCCAAGCCGCCGCGCTGGCCGCCGATCCGCTCGCGGAGTGGGCCGGGGGCCGTTGCGCATGGCAGGAAACCCGCACGGCCATCCACGGCCGTCTGCGGCGTGGTTTCCGCCGCCGCCTTGCCGCCGCCGCCATCCTGCACCGTGGCTTGCTCCATTCCGGCATCCGCTCGGCGGCCGGCTCGCTGGCCGCCGCCGGCATCCTGCCATTCCGCTCTTTGCTTCCTCTCGTCCGTTAGAAACCAACACCACATGTATCTCAAGTCCATCGCCACCGCCGTCCCGCAGAATTCCTTCACGCAGCCATCTTGTTGGGAGGCGATGAATCACGGAGATCTGTTAGGCAAACTGCGTCCGCGCTCGGTGGACCTGGTCCGCAAGATCCTCACCAATCCCGACTCCGGCATCGAGCGGCGGAATCTGGCGCTCGACCGCATCGACGCGGTTTTCCATCACGACGCGCAGTGCCTCAACGAGACCTTCGAGCGCGAGGCTCCGGCGCTGGCCGGCAAGGCTCTTGCACGGGCCTTGCAACAGGCGGGCATCGCCGCCGATGAGCTCGACGCGTTGTTTCTCTGCACCTGCACCGGCTATCTCTGCCCGGGCGTGAGCAGCCACCTGGCGGAGCAGGCCGGCATGAGGCCGGATGTCTATCTGGCGGACCTGGTGGGCCTCGGCTGCGGCGCGGCGATTCCCATGCTGCGCGCGGCACAGGGATATGTCTCGGCCAACCCGCGGGCGAAGGTGGCCACCGTGGCGGTGGAAGTCTGCTCGGCGGCGTTTTTTGCCGATGATGATCCCGGCGTGCTGATCAGCCTCTGCCTCTTCGGCGATGGCGCGGCGGCGGCCATCTGGACGGGCGACGGCGCTGGCGACGCTTGGCAGGCCGGCCACTTCACCACCGTGCACCGTCCGGAAAACCGGGAAAAAATCCGTTTCATCAACTCGCACGGAAAGTTGAAAAACCAGCTCCACCGCGCCGTGCCGGGACTCGCCGCCGAGGCGGTGGCCGGACTCTACGCGCAACGCCATGCCGTGCCAGACCAGGTGCTCGCCCACAGCGGCGGCCGCGATGTGATCGAGGCCATCGAGGAAAAGCTGCCGTTTTACCTAACAGAAACCCGCGAGGTGCTGCGCGACCACGGCAACATGAGCAGCCCGTCGGTAATCTTCGCACTGGAAAGGCGTCTCGCCAATCCGGCAAACCAAGACCAGCGCCTGTGGCTCACCGCCTTCGGTGCGGGCTTCGCGGCCCATGCCTGCGAGCTGTGGCGCTGATGCGTTTGGTCTATTATTTCCGCAGGAAGCTCTCCTCAAACGGCGGCTCCGCGGCGAGTGCCCGGTCCGCCACCAGCAACGGCTGGAGCACGCCTTCCTCGAGCGGGAAACGCATCGTGCCGGCCACTTTCACCCAGCCGTTTTCCGGCAGTTCCGGCGGAGTTTTGCCGAATTCGAGCACGATCGGGATGGCGCGGCTGTCCGCGGCGCAGCAAGTCATGAACAGGCGGTAGAGGCGCTTGCGCGTGCCCTGCGGGTTGCGGGTCTTTTCCTCGATCCAGCGGCCTTCGGTTTCCACCTTGAGCCCGTCGATGGCGGCCTGCATTTCCCGGTCTCCGGTGGCGAAGAACAATTCCATGAGGTTGAACTCATAATAATCGTCCGCGGTCTTGCGGTGGCTTTGTTCGATCATCTCGCGGGTGAGCGGCGGCATCGCGGAGGCGAGGAAGGAGGTGTTCATGTCCGCCGGCGAGTCGTAGAGGCCTTTTCGCGCCAGCGCGGCGGCCGAGTATTCATCCTTGGTCCAGGCCACGGACAAGACCACCGGCAGCACCATGAGCAGCAGCGCGGCCAGCGGGTGGACGTCGCTGGTCTCGTGGTCGTGGCCGTCGTCACCGCGGTGATCGTGGCCGCAAGCCGCATCCTGCCCGGCTGTGAGAAGGTTGAAGAACCCGAGCACGGCAAGGCCGAGGCCGCCGACGAAGGCGATCGGCCGGAAATCCGGCGCGAGGTATTTGTTGATGCGTCCGGTGGCGTGGAAATACAGCAGCGCCCCGCTCCAGACGAGCACGGCCAGGGAAAACAGGATGCGGCGGAGCTTGGGATTCATCTCACTTGCAAAACGAGGTGTTGCCAGAAAACGCTGATGCCGCCGATGGCGAGAAACAGGCCGAGCGCGAGCGCGATGATGAAGTTTTTGCGCATCACGGTCTGATAGAGGAAGATCAGCTTCACATCCATCATCGGTCCGAAGGTGAGGAAGGCGAGTTTCGCGCCCCATGAAAACTTGTCCAGAGTGGCCGCGATGAAGGCGTCCGAGGTGCTGCACAGGCTCAGGATGAAGGCCAGCACCATCAGCGCGGCGGGTGCGCCCACCAGGCTGCCGGCAAGCCCGTCGAGCCACACCGCGCCGGGCGCGATGCCGGTGTTGAACAACGCGGTGATCGAGACGCCGATGGCGAAATAGACGCCCACATCGATGAAGTCCTTCATCGCCGAGCGGAACGCCGCGACCAGGCGATCATCTTGTGGCGGCGGTGCATGACCGTGGCTGCAGTGATGACCGCAACATTCGCCATGCTCATGATCATGTCCGCAGTCGTCGTGCGCATGGTTCTTTTCCGGTTCATCCAGCGAGCGCACGAGTTTCTCCTTGAGCACCATGGCCAGCGGCAGGCGGGAAACGATAAGGCCCACCGCCACCGCGATGAGGAAGCCCAGCAGCAGCCGCGAGCAGGTCATCATCGCCGCGCCCTGGCCCTGGAAGGCCTTCCATGTGCTCAGTGCGGTGATCGGGTTGACGATCGGCGCGGCGAGCATGTAGGTGATGGCGCAGGAAACGGGCAGGCCTTTTTTCACCAGGCGGCGGATCACCGGCACCACGGCGCACTCGCACACCGGAAACACCGCGCCTAACAGACCGGCCGCGAGCACGGCGAGATTGCGGTTTTTCGGCAGCAGGCGGTCCATCGTGCCGGGCGGCAGGTAGATGTCGATGAAACCGCTGGCCAGCGTGCCAAGCAGGATGAACGGAGCGCCCTCGAAGAGGATGCTCAGAAACGCGAGCGCGAAGTCCTGTTGCGAGTCGGCCGACATCGCGGCGAGCAAAGCCCGGCGGCCCGGCGCTGTCAACCACCCCGGATTTCATGGCGGTCGTCGCCATTTCAAGAACCCAGGCACGCGGCCGCCGCTGGAAGTTGCCACAATGCACGATTCACCCGCCGCCAGACAAAAACCCCGCCCGGCGGCGCTTTGCAGCACGAAACGATGAAAGCCCGCTCCATTCTTCCGCTCATTGGATTCTGCCTGTGGCTGGTGCCCGCCGCGCCGCTCCTGCAGGCGCGTGAGCCCGCCCGCAGCCTTCAGGATCTGGAGAAACTCGAGTCCAGGGTGGCGGAGGTTTCCCGCAAAGTGATGCCGGCCACGGTGGCCCTGCTTTCCGAACGCACCGGCTCCTCCGGCTCCGGCGTGATCGTCACGGAGGACGGTCTGGTGCTCACCGCCGCCCACGTCATCCAGGGTGCGGAGTCGATGCTGGTGGTTTTCCCCGATGGCAAACAGGTCCAGGGCAAGGTGCTCGGCGCGAATTATTCCAGGGACATCGCGATGGTGAAAATCGAGGAACCCGGCAAATGGCCGTTCACCGCCATGGGCGCCTCCAAACCACTGGACGCCGGTGACTGGGTGATCGCGCTCGGCCACTCCGCCGGCTTCGACGCGGCGCGCACGCCGCCGGTGCGCTTCGGCCGCGTCGTTTCCAAGGGCCCGGGAAATTTCCTCACCACCGATTGCACGCTCATCGGCGGGGATTCCGGCGGCCCGCTCTTCGACCTCGATGGCAACATCGTCGCGATCCATTCCTCGATCGGAAAATCCCTTTCTAACAACAACCACGCCGGCATCGACGGCTTCCGCGAGGACTGGGACCGCATCCGCGCCGGCGAGACCTGGGGCTCGCTCTCGCTCAATCCCTTCGCCAATCCGGAAATGCCCGTGCTCGGCATCGGCATGGCCATGATGCGCGGCGTGCGCGGCGTGATCGTGGAAAACGTGGCCCCCGGCTCCCCTGCGGCGGCGGCGGGTGTGCGCACGGGCGACGTGATCCGCAGCCTTGATGGCAACGAGGTGCGCGACGGCGGCGAACTGCTGCAAATCCTCGCCAAGCGCCAGCCCGGGGATGAGGTGAAACTCGGCGTCCTGCGCGACCGCCGCGATCTGGAAATGAATGTGACTCTCAAGCGCCGCAACGAACTTTTCGAACAACGCTGAAACGACTTACCACCGAGATGAAACAAACCATCTTTCCAATCCTGGGCCTGCTCTGGCTCCACGGCGTGGCTGCGGCCGAAGATGACATCCCGCTGCTCCGCCCCGAGGAACAACAGGCCGTCGAGGCGCAGACCGCCGAGTTCAACCGCGCGATCCAGCCCGCTCTAACAGAAGCGGCCAAGTCCACCGTGCGCGTCTGGTCCGGCAAGCGCCGCCTGGCCTACGGCACGGTCATTGTGGAAAACCGGATTCTCACCAAATGGAGCGAGGTCGCGCGCGCCGGTGGCAACCTCCGCGTCGAGGGCGCGGGCGGCGTGGTTCTCGCGGCCACCGTTTCCGGAGTTTATGAAGACGACGACCTCGCGGTGCTGGAAACCACCGGCAGCCCGCTCACACCCGTGCGCTGGACGATGACAAGCCCGGCGCTCGGTTCTTTTCTGGCAGCTCCACAGCCGGACGGCAGGCCCGCCGCCTTCGGCGTGGTGAGCGTGCTGGAACGCAACCTGCGCGATACCGACAGCGCCTTTCTCGGCGTGATCGGCTCGATGGATTTCACAGGCCCGGGTGTCCGCATCGAGGAAATCGCCCCGGATTCCGGTGCCGCCGCAGCCGGCCTGAAAACCGGCCAGATCATTGTCAAAGTGGGCGAGCGGCCGATCTCCGGCTTGCTCGAACTCAAGAACTCGCTCGTCGGCGTGAGCCCGGGTTCCAAGATCAAACTGCTGGTGCGTTCCGGCAAGACCGAGGAGGAGGTGGAAGTGCTGTTAGGCAACCGGCCGGATCTGCCCCATTTCCCCGGCGACCGCCTGCGCCAGATGGAACGCATGGGCGGCCCCATCAGCCGCGTGCGCGATTCGTTCAGCCGCGTCATCCAGACCGACATGCGCCCGCGCCCCGACCAGATCGGCGGACCGGTGGTGGATTTGAAGGGCCGCGTCATCGGCATCACGATGGCACGGACGGACCGCACGCGTTCATTCGTGATGCCCGCCGCGGCGGTTCAGAAACTGCTGGAAAACGCACCACAGGACGCGGCACTCGCACAGGTGCGCAAGCCGGACGAACAGGCCGCTTTGCCTGTTAGAAGAATGGCCGCGCCACAAGGCGGCCTGCAACCGGGCGGCGAGGACCGCCTGCGCCGTCACCTGACGGAAATGCAGCGGCTCATGGACTTCATGCGCGAGGAAATGGAAAACCTCGAACAAGGGCGCTGAGGCGCAACCTACCCGCTGAGCGGCGGATGCGTGATGGTGGGCACCGCGGCCTTCAGGGATTTCTGTTAGGCCTGATGTTCGCCGCCAAGGAAACCTTCGCCATCAGCGTGATGGCCTGGTTGGGTGCCGCGCCATCCGCCACCCGCACCCGCGTCTGGGTGCTCGCAGCCACCGCCGCGCTTGCGGAAATCTGGTCCACCGCACTGATGCTTGTGGGTCCGGAAGAGATCCCCGGCATCCTCGCCGCAGAAGCGGAGATCACGGGTGCTTATGCCGAAATCCACGGCAAGGTGGAAGCTTTCCTGCGTTAATTCCCGCTTTGCCATCCCGGGGATTGGCGCTAGGCTCCGCCCCTTCCGATGAGCACACCAGATCTCTACGCCCAGCACGTTCTTCCCACCTACGGCCGCTTCCCGCTGGTTCCGGCGCGCGGCTCCGGCTGCCGCCTGTGGGATGAAGCTGGCAAGTCCTATCTCGATTTCTGCACCGGCATCGCCGTCTGCTCGCTCGGCCACTGCCATCCGCGCTTGGTCGAGGCGATCCGCGGGCAGGCTGGAAACCTGCTGCATTGCTCCAATCTCTATCAGATCCCGCAACAGGCTGAACTCGCGGAGGAAATCAACACCCACCACGTCAAGCTGCCGGGAAAAATTTTCTTCTCCAACTCCGGCGCGGAAGCCAACGACGGACTCATCAAGTCCGCGCGGCGCTTCGGCCACAAGCGCCCGCAGCCGGACGGATCGCCCCGCTTCGAGGTCATCACCTTCCAACAATCCTTTCACGGCCGCACGCTCGGATCGATGTCCGCCACGGGTCAGGCGAAGATCCAGGAAGGCTTCGATCCGCTGCTGCCCGGTTTCCGCTATCTTCCATTCAACGACACCGTGGCCATCGAGGCCGGCATCCATCCGGAAACCGCCGCAATTCTGTTAGAGCCGATCCAGGGCGAGGGCGGCGTGAACATGGCCACGCCGGAGTTTTTGCGAACCGTGGCCGCCGTTTGCAAAAAACACGATCTGCTGCTGCTTTTCGACGAAGTGCAGGCCGGCTTCGGCCGCTGTGGCGACTCGATGGCCTGGCGCATGATCGCCCCGGAAATCCAGCCCGACGGCATCTCGTGGGCCAAAGGCATGGGTGGCGGCGTGCCGATCGGCGCGTTCTGGCTCAGCGACCGCGCCATCGATGACGCGGGCACCGCGCTTTCCTCGCTGATGGGCCCCGGTTCGCATGGCTCCACCTACGGCGGAAACCCGCTCGTCTGCGCCGCATCACTGGCTGTGCTGCAGGAAATCCGCGAGCAGGAACTCGCCGCCCACGCGCTGCTCATGGAAGTGCGCATCCGCGAAACCATCCGCTCGTGGAAACTCCCGGTCATCACCGAAGTGCGCGGCAGCGGATTGTTGTTAGGCGTGGGACTCGAACCCGCCCTCATCCCGACTCCGGAAGGCAAGACGCCGGCGCTCGTCGTCGTGAACAAACTGATGGAACTCGGACTGCTGGTTCCTCCGGCTGGCCCGAACACCTTCCGTCTGCTGCCACCGCTCAATGTCACCGAAGCCGAAATCGATGAGGCGCTGGGCATCATCAAGACAGCGCTTGAGGAGCTGGGGACCAGGGGCTAGGGGCTGGATAAGAGAAAGAGACTAGACCATGCATATTCAATACTATCGCGACTTGTTGGTGTGGCAGAAGGCAATGGATCTTTGTGTGGAAGTTCATAATGCCACGCTGACTTTCCCCAAACAGGAGATCTTTGGCTTGAGCGCGCAAGTGAACCGCTCCGTGGTTTCAGTTCCTTCAAACATCGCGGAAGGTCATGGCAGAAAAACCACTCCTGATTTCATTCATTTCCTATACATCTCTCGTGGCTCGCTGAATGAAGTGGAAACCCAGATCACCCTCGCGATGCGCTATCATTATTTGAGCGAAGTCGATCATGACGAGCTCCTGCAACGATGTGGCGAAGTCGGCCGCATGCTCAACGGCCTGATCGACTCACTCGAACGCCGCCTCGCTTCTTCCTGATTCCCTCTTCTTTCTCTTCTCCGGCCTCCAGCCCCTGAACCCTGGCCCCTCAATCTTCCCATGAAACATCTTCTCTCCATCGAACAACTCAGCGTTGCTGAAATCACCGCGCTGCTTGAATCCGCCGCATACCTGAAGCGCCAGCGCGGCAGGGACGGCAAAAAACTCGAAGGCCAGACATGGGCCCTCATTTTCACCAAGTCCTCCACGCGCACCCGCGTGTCGTTCGAAGTGGGCATCCGCGAGCTTGGCGGCTTTCCGATGTTCCTTTCCAAAAACGACATCCAACTCGGCCGCGGCGAGCCGATCAAGGACACGGCGCGCGTGCTCGGCCGGATGGTCCACGGCGCAATCATCCGCACCTACGCCCAACAGGATGTCGTGGACTTCGCGGATTTTTCCGGCATTCCGACGATCAACGCACTCACCGATGACGAACATCCCTGCCAGATCCTCGCCGATCTTCTCACCGTTCAGGAAAAGCTCGGCGGTTGGGAAAACCGCAAGGTCGCATTCGTCGGCGATGGGTTTTCCAACATGACGCGCTCGTGGATGTGGGCGGCCAAGCGGCTTGGCTTCGAGCTCGCGGTGGCCTCGCCGGCTTCCTGCCAGCCGCCGGCGGAGTTTCTAACAGAGCTTGATGCGCCGAACGTGAGCATCACCCCGGATCCCGCGGTGGCGGTCAAGGGCGCGCATGTCATCAATACCGACGTCTGGCTTTCGATGGGCCAGGAGGACCAGAAGGAGAAGGAACTGGAATTCGCCGGATTCGAGGTGAATGCCGGGCTGCTCACACACGCCGCGCCGGGGCACATCGTCCTGCACTGCCTGCCGGCCTACCGCGGCAAGGAGATCAGCGAGGAAATCCTGGAACTCCACGCGGATACCATCTTCCAACAAGCCGAAAACCGCCTCCACGCACAGAAAGCCGTGCTCGTCGCCATCGCGCGGTGATGGCGATGGAGCGCGGACTTCAGTCCGCGTCGCTGGCCCATCGGGCGGACTAAAGTCCGCGCTCCGTCAAGACATCCCGGCACCAGGCCAGCGCCATGAGGGCATAGCCGGTGCCATAGGGTTGATGATAACTGTAGAGCGGGAAGTCCCACCAGGAACCGTCTTTTTCCTGCCTTCCCACGAGGATGGATGCGAGCCGCCGGGCGTAGGGCGCCTGCTTTTCGCGGGGCAGCAGCGCGACGGACTCGGTGAAGTAATAAATGCCGTAGTAATAGAAGTAGCCGGCGATGCGGAAATGCGCCTCATGCGGAATGGGCCGCTTGCGGCCGATGTCGAGCCAGCCTTCGCGATCGAGAAAACGCTGCGCCCATGTTTCGATGACTTCATCGGTGACGGTTTCATCGCCGAACACGCGCAGGGCGGCATTGCATGACTGCGAGCGCGCCAGCGAACCGGCCGGGCGGTTGATATCCAGCCGCGGATGGTTCCGGTACGCATGGGAATAGGTGTAGGAGAAATCCGGCGTGCGTTGGCGGCGTATCGCGGCAAGCGAGGATTTGACGATCGGACCGTCAAGCGTGAGGCGCATCGCATCGCGGGCGGAAGCCATGGCCAGCAGCATGGTGGCGGTGGTGAATGATGTGGGCAGGCCGGATGGCTTGCGGGTTGCCAGACCATCGAAGACATCAAGATAGCCCCAGCCTCCATCCACGTCCTCGAAGCGGTTTGCCAATGCGATCTGCTCTTGAGCAAGGCGGGCCCACTCCGCTTTTTTCGCCGGATCCTGCTCGCGGGCGTGGAGACGCGTCAGGGCGCGGAGGCCATAGGCGTGGCCCCACACGTTGTAAGTGGTGGTGGTGTCGGCGCGACGGAGTTTCGGCAGTTCTGCGGCTGTCCATGCGGCGGCCTTGTCGATGGCGGCACCGGCATGCGGCCGCGCATCGCGGGCGTCGATGAGGCCGGAGAGCGCGATGCCGGAAGCGCCGGCGCGAAACGCGTGATGCGCGCCGGGCAGCGGCGCATAGACGGTGAGGCCCTTGGTCATCGTCGGCCCGCCCCATGAACCGTTGGAGTTCTGGGAATTTGTTAGAAAATCGACACCGCGGGTGATGGCGGCATCGATTGCCCCGGCCGTGGCTGCGGGTCGTCCGGCCGCTTCATCCGCAATCGCCGTGCCCGCCATGAAGACAAGCGCGGCAGTGAGGCAATGGCATGTGAGGCGGGCGCTCATCGGCATGATTCACGGCACCACGACCACCTGCCCGGGCTCGAGGCCGGAGAGGATTTCGCACTCATCATTGAAGACGCGGCCGCGCTTCACCGGGCGGCGCTCGGTTTTGCCATCGGCCAGTTTCACAGCGACCGTCCAACCTGCCGTGTCTGACTGCAGTGCCTTGGATGGCAAGACGATCGCATCTGGCGTTTGATAGGCGATCACGCTGATGTTGGCGGAAGACGCCGGGGCGGCATTGAGCCCTTCCGGCCATTGGGCGCTGAACGTGGCACTGAACTGTCCGTCCGGGCCTGGGGCGGGATTGATATCCATCAGTTTGACTGGAAACTCCGCATCCTCGCGGCCTGCGAGCCAAGCCACACCGGCGGCGTCCGGGCCGAGCTGGCCTGCGGCATCGCCTTTCAACGAGGCCGCGAGATTCATCGGCGCGGTGGCCGGGATCAAGGTGGCAAACGGCCTGCGCGCCGCGGGTTTCCCGTAGGTGACGAGCGACTTGACCGCATCCCCGGTGGTCCAGCGGCCGTTCTCGATGACGCCGTGATAAAACAAGCCATCAGCCGGGGCGGTGAAATCGAACTGCTTGCGGTCCGCCTCCAGCTTGGCGAGGGATTCCTTTTCCCGCGCGGCGGCGATTTCGAGAGCCTCGAGTTCGAGTTTCTTGCGCGCGATGGCGATGGGTGCCTCTTGCTCGTATTTGGCAAGGGCGATGGCCGCATCGCGCTCCGCATCCGCGAGCTTGAGCGCTTCGCGAGGCAGCAGCACCTCATGGCTGCGCTTTTGTGCGAGTTGTTGCATGCGGAAGTCGAACTCTGCGGCCTGCACAAGATCTTTCTGGCGGACCAGGATGATTTCCTCGGTCTCTTCTGTTAGATCATCCGCTTCATACATCTTCTGCAGCTGCCGTAGTTCCTCGCGCTGGTTTTCGAGAAACATCTCCGCCCGCTTGAGTTTTTGATCGGCGGCTTCCGCGTCGGCCTTGCGGCGGATGTTGGTGAAATAGCTGTTTTCCTCGCTGGCCTCGCTGGCCGCGCGCCGCAATGCCTCAAGCCGCTGCGGCGTGGTTTGCTCGAGGAGTTTGAGATCCAATGCGGCCTGGGCGATCTCATGGGCGCTTTTGTCATTCGCCTTGCGGGTGTCGTGGAGTTTCTGGTCGATTTTCTCCGGATCGAAGGCGACCAGCACATCGCCCTTGGACACACGGCTGCCATGTGGGGCGATGCGCATGATTTCGTAATCCGTCCACGCGGCTGCGCCGAGTTCCAGCAAGACGACCTCCCCAGGCAGCGCGGTGGCCGCGATGGAATGGCGGATCGCGAACGGGCGTTTCTCGATGGTGATTTCGGCGGATTGCGCGGCATGTGCCACCAGCGCGGCAGCCATCACGACAGAGATGGGAGAAAGAACGCGGATCATGAGGTGGATGGTGAATGGGAGGGATGGGCGCGGGTGCCACAGGCGATTCAACGCGGCAAATAACGGGCACTTCATGCGGATTTGCAAGCACCGGCCGCCGCCAGCATTTCCTCGATGCGTTTTTCCGAAACCTTGCCAACACATGGCAGGTCCGGCGCGAATAGGGAAACGCGGTATTCCTCAAGCGCCCAGCCCAGCGGCCAAAACGCGGGATCGTCCGGCGTTTCCGTCCATTTTCTAAACCATGGCAGCCACAGGCGGCGGAGGCGCTGCATCTTCTCCAGATCCTTGACGATGGGCAGTGAGGAAATCCTGCCGAGCCGCGAGCGGATGGCCCGGAGGCGGCGCGGATAATCGCGCAATCCCGCATAGCCCGCGTGCCATGCGAATCGCCGACGCAACAACCACGCGAGTTGTTCATCGATGTCCTCGGCGATTTCGCCCAGGTTGCGGTCCTTGCGATGGCGTGCGAGCCATTCGTGGATGCCGGGGAGGATCTCCATCACTTCATCGAGGCTCGCGCCGATGGCCGTGGCCGCTTCAAACCAGCGCCCGCGCGTTTTTTCTGTTAGATAGCGGAAATCGTCGGGGGATTTCGGAAACACACCGCCAGCCGCCCCCTCCGCGGCTAACAGAATCAAATCATCCATCGAGGTGCCGCCGGTGCCGAGGCGCGGCAGTTCGATCTTCGCCATCATGCCAAGCGGAAACTTTTTCCGCAGGTGATCGACCTGTGCGGGATGTGCGAGACACAACAAGCGGGCACCGCCCGCACGGTGGGACTCGGCCGCTTGCGCCGCGCTGGCGAAGGCGCGCACGCCGACGCTTTTCCCCTCATCCACCAGCGCCGGAAATGCCGGGCCGCCGGGGGTTTCCACACGTGGCGGCAGGCTCTCGCCATCCCATGAGCTGATGCCGCTGCGTTCAATGTCCGCATTGGCCGCGGCTTCGAAACGGACGCGCATGCGGTCCGCGAGTTGAAGTTTCAACAGCGCCACATCCTCGCCCAGCGCGAGCTCGTTGCCATCGTCATCGCAAACCCAGATTTTGGTAATCAGATGCGGCGGCAGCCTTGAGATATCATAAGCGTCCGCCGGAATGAAAGCGCCGTTGTGTTCCTTCACATGATCGGAAAGCGCCTGGAGGATCGAAGCATCCTTGGGCGCGTGGCACCAGAGATCCGCGAAACCATCGGCCATCTGTGCGATCGGCTGGCAGGCGCGGCGGTAGTCTTTGGGCAGCGAGCGCAGCAGGATTTCGGCACGCTCGCGCAGGTTTCCATCCACGCCCCAGCCCGGCAGCCATGGCGGCAGCTTGGGTAGTTGATCGACGTGCACGCCAAGCGTCACACCATCGTCGCGCTCGCCCGAGGCGGCATGATAGTAAAGCGGATACTCCTCGCCATCGTGCGTGAGCGAGTCCGGAAACAAGTCGAGTCCGAGCGATTCGAGATCCTCATCCAACACATCGGCAAGCGAAAGGGTGAGGGCATCCTCATGCTGCGCCAACCACTTGTGAAAGGCCGCCGCGGTGTTGATATCCTCGGGAATCCGCTCTTCGCAGAAACGCAGCACCGCCTCCTCGCTCCACAAGCCACCGGGGCGGCGGAGTTTTTCCTCCACTGCGGTGATCGATTCGCGCATTGCTTCGATCTCATCAATAAAACGGCAGCGTTTCCGCAAGCCGCCGCCTAACAGGCCCTCACGCAGGAACACGGAACGTGCGGCCTTCGCGTCCACCCGGCCGTAGTGAACGCGCCGTGCCGCCACCACCGGCAGGCCGCCGCAGATGACGGTTTCCTTGCCATAAACCGCGCCTTGTTTCTCATCCCAATGCGCCTCGCCATAACGGCTGCGGCAAAGATGCGGAGCGACCTGTTCGACCCATTCCGGATCGATGCGCGCCACCCGCCGCGCCCACAGGCGGGTGGTTTCCACCAGTTCCATGGCCACCACCCACTCGTGGCGCTTGGGGATGCCGAACAAGCCGGAGCCGGGAAACACCGCGAAAAATCCGCCGGAAGCACTGCGGTAGGCCTTGTTCTCACGGTCCCACAGGCCGAACTGCCGAGGCACGCCAGCGAGCAGAGAGCGGTGGATGGCGGCGTATGATGGGTCCTTGCCCAAGGCAGGAACTTTCACTTTCCATTCTCTTTCCAACAACTCCTCAAGCTCATCCGCCACATTTGCCCACTCCATCACCCGGCGGGCGTTGAGAAAGGCCGTGGCGCAGAACTTCCGCAGCGCGTTGCGCTTCCAGCGTCCGTTGGCTTCGCGGAACTTCATCACATCCCGCCACATGCGCAGGATGCCGATGAAGTCGCTCTCGCCATCCTTCCATCTGGCATGCGCCGCGTCTGCCTCGCGGATTTTTTCCGCCGGGCGCTCGCGTGGATCGTTGCTTTCCAGTGCGGCGATGATCGGCAGCATTTCGGCGAGGCAGTGTTCCTCGCGCGCTTCGATGAGCATCCGCCCGAGCCGCGGGTCCACCGGCAGGCGCGACATACGACGTCCGTAGTCGGTTAGATTTTTCTCGCGGTCCAGCGCACCCACCTCGCGCAGTGTGCGGTAGCCTTCGGCAATGGCTTTCGGCGCGGGCGGATCGAGGAAGGGAAACTCGGAAATTTCCGGCAGGCCGAGTGCCTTCATCCGCAGGATCACTC
This sequence comes from Verrucomicrobiaceae bacterium, assembly GCA_003820635.1. The sequence goes on from RPOS01000018.1 coordinate 39,903, forward strand.
CCGCCAGCGAACTGCGGCGGATTTCCGGATCGGTGAACTCCGGGCGCTCTGTTAGATCATCCTCTTCATAAAGCCGCAGGCAGACGCCATCCCGCACGCGGCCGCAGCGGCCCTTGCGCTGGCGCGCGCTGGCCTGGCTGACCGGCTCGATTTGCAAGCGCTGCACGCCGCGCCCCGGGCTCCAGCGGTTGACGCGGGCGATGCCGGAATCGATCACGCAGGCGATGCGCGGAATGGTCAGCGAGGTTTCCGCCACATTGGTGGCGAGGATGATGCGCCGCTGGTTGCCGGGATTGAACACGCGCTGTTGGTCGCCCAGGCCGAGCCTTGCAAACAAGGGCAGCACCTCGGTGCCGGGATAACGCCGCCCCTCCAACACGTCCGCGCACTCGCGGATCTCACGCTCGCCGGGCAGGAACACCAGCGCGTCGCCGCGCGGATCAAGACCGCTCAACATGTCCACCGCGCGAGCCACGTGCTGCGGCAGATCCTCGTCGTCATTCGGCGGCAGGAAAAACTCCGCCACCGGAAACATCCGCCCCGGAGCTTCGATCACCGGAGATGGTTTGCCATCCATCGTGAAAAACGCCGCGAACGATCCCGCGTCGAGCGTGGCGGAGGAGATCACGAGTTTGAGATCCTTGCGCTTTTCCAGCAGCCGCTTGAGATATCCTAACAGGAAATCGATATTCAGCGAGCGCTCGTGCGCCTCGTCGAGAATCAGCACCTGATATTGCCGCAGCAGGGGATCGCCCTGGGTTTCCGCCAGCAGGATGCCATCGGTCATGAACTTGATGCGCGTCTCGCGCGAGAGTTTCTCCTCGAAGCGCACCTGATAGCCGACGTATCCGCCGAGCGGCACCGCGAGCTCCTCGGCCACGCGTTTCGACACACTGGCCGCCGCGATGCGCCGCGGCTGCGTGCAGCCGATGCGCCCACCCTCCGGGCCCATCGCCTCCGCCACCATCTTGGGAAGCTGCGTGGTTTTGCCGGAGCCGGTGTCGCTTACCACCACGATCACCTGATGCGCCTTGAGCGCCGCAAGGATTTCCTGCCGGTGCTCGACCACCGGCAGCTCCGCAGGGTAATTCCAGTTTCCGGAAAATTCCTTCATCCGGAAATCATCGGGTGCATGGAGCGGACAGCGTGCGGGAAAGCGCGCTCCTCAGGGTTCAATAGCTGCGCCCCCACAGCGCGCGGGTGGCTGTTTCCTTGCCTGTTAGAAAACACCTGCCGCCTGCGGTTTGCGGCAGCGGCACGGAATCGAGCGGGATGCAGCGGATGGTGATCTTGTGCTGCTTGGAGAGCTCGTCCTCCTGCTCCGGCGTGCCGGCCCATGGCGTGAGCAGCCAGCCGGGGTTTTCGGTGGCCCAGTGGGCGTGGAAGGTTTCCAGCGAATCGCAGGGCGTGATGTTCGCGTTGCGGAAGGCGGTGGCGCGATCTAACAGATGGTGGTGAATTTGATCCAGAATTTCCACGGCGGAGCGGATGAAGTCCTCCTTCACCGGGAAATCCTTGACGGAAACCGCCTGGTCGCGGCGCTGGACGCAGCACTTGCGCGTCTCGATGTCGCGCGGGCCGATCTCGATGCGGATGGGCACGCCCTTCTTGATCCACTCCCATTTCTTGATGCCACCGCCGAGGTCGCGGGTGTCGACGTGCACGCGCAGCGGCTCGCCGTGATACATCTGGTGGCGCAGCGTTTCCGCGAGTGCCTGGCACGAGGCGATCACCGCATCGCGCGAGTCTTCCTTTGGCGTGATCGGCAGGATGACGATGTGCTGGGTGGCCACGCGCGGCGGCAGGATCAGGCCGTCGTCGTCGGCATGGGCCATGATGAGGGTGCCGATCATGCGGGTGGAAACGCCCCATGAAGTGGTGTGGGCGTGTTGGACGGTGCCGTCGCGGCCGGTGAAGGCGATGTTCTGGGCTTTCGAGAAATTCTGGCCGAGGTAGTGCGAGGTGCCGGCCTGGATGGCCTTCTTATCCTGCACCATGGCTTCCACTGTTAGAGTCATCTCAGCGCCGGGGAAGCGTTCGTTTTCCGTCTTCTCGCCGGGGATCACCGGGATGGCGAGGTGATCGCGCAGGAACTCTTCATAGACGCCGTGCATGAGGCGGGTTTCGGCGATGGCCTCGTCCTTGGTTTCATGGGCGGTGTGGCCTTCCTGCCAGAGGAACTCGGCGGTGCGCAGGAACAAACGCGGGCGCATTTCCCAACGCATCACGTTGGCCCACTGGTTGATCAGCAGCGGCAGGTCGCGATAGGACTCGATCCAGCGCGCGAATGCCGCGCCGATGATCGTCTCGGAGGTCGGCCGGATGACGTAGGGCTCGGCCAGTTCGCCGGTGGGGATCATCTTGGTTTTCCCGGTGACCGGATCTTTCACCGCTTCGAGCCGGTGATGCGTGACCACAGCGCACTCTGTGGCGAAGCCCTCGGCGTGCTCGGCTTCCTTTTCGAGATAGGAAAGCGGGATGAGCAGCGGAAAATAGGCGTTCTGGTGGCCGGTGGCCTTGAATTTCCGGTCAAGCTGTTGATGGATGAGCTCCCAAATGCCGTAGCCCCACGGCTTGATGACCATGCAGCCGCGGGTCTCGGAGTTTTCCGCGAGGTCTGCGGCTTTGATGACTTGTTGATACCACTCGGGGAAATCCTCGGCGCGGGTGGGGATGATGGCGGTCTTTTCGGCGGACATGGCGGCTGCCGGGATTGGAATCACGGCAGGGGGAAAAGAGCATCAAAAAAAGCATGGAAATCCCAGTTTGACAGCCATTGGGCAAGTTGCCTTACTCGCCCCGTTCTCAATTCAAAACCCCGCACGCGCATGAGCGATAACGAAAACCAAGCCCCGAATCCGTCCAAACAAACGTCGAGCGTGCCTCTCAAGAAGGAAACCGTCCGCGTGACCCTCAAAGCCGCCGACGCGCCTGCCGTTCCGTCCGCCACCGTGCCGCTTGCGCCGCCGGTGCGCCCGCCCGTTCCCGGTGGCGCCCCTCGTCCGCCGGCACCGACGGTGCCGCTGCGCCCCGCAGGAGCGCCCACCGCGCCCGCGCCGACGATCAAGCTCGCCACCAGCGCGGCTCCGCTCACCCCGGCATCGCCCACCGTGGCTCTCAAGCCAGCGGCCACTCCCACGCTGCCCAAGGCCACCGTCCAGCTGCAGCCTCCCACGACTCCGCTTGGTGCCACTTTATCCTCGCAAGCGCCGACGCTGGTGGCTGACGACGATGAGGAGGAAGCTCCCCAGGAGCGCATGATCGACATCCTCGCCGGGGTGGGCTTCGCCGCCGCCCTGCTGGTGCTGGTTTTCCAACTGATGCTCGCCAACACTTGGATCAGCGCCGAGGACAATCCGAAGTCCGGCGATTGGTCGCAGCTCATCGAATAAGCACTAAACTCCCAACTTTTCAAAAATCATGGCCTGGCCCATCATCAACACCGTGCTCGCCGCAATCGTCCTCTACCTCGCCTTCGCGGCGGGAGCCCTTCCTTTAGGCTGAGTCGGCATTCACAAACCGTTTTCAAGAGCCGTCTTGCGCATCCCGCAGGGCGGCTCTTGACGTATCCGGCATCACGCTCCAAGGTCCGCGCATGGCTCTTAACCTTACCGAAGCGAATTTCCAATCCGAAGTGATCGACTCCAGCGTGCCCGTGCTCGTGGACTTCTGGGCCGAATGGTGCGGCCCCTGCAAAATGATCGGCCCCGTGATCGACCAAGTCTCCACCGAACTCGCCGGCCAGGCGAAGGTGGGCAAGGTGAACGTGGACGAAGCCCGCGACCTGGCGGTGAAATACAACGTGCGCTCCATCCCGCTGCTGCTGTTTTTCAAGAACGGCGAGGTGAAGGACCAGATCGTCGGAGCCAGCGTCACCAAGGACCAGCTCAAGGCGAAGTTGCTCGCGCTCTGAGCCCGCTCATGGCGAGCAGCAGGCGGCGGAGGCTTTCTTCCGGCTTCGCGGCCGTGGCAATGCGGATCACCGCGTGCGCCGGCAGTTCGCCCGGGGCCTCAAACGCGGCGTCGAGCATCGGTTGATCGCCAAGCCGGGCGTCTGAGACCACATCGTGGTTTGCCTCGCGTTGCCGCAGGCGTTCGCCGGCGGTGGATTCATCGGCCTCGGCGAGGATCCATTGCAGATGTCCGTCGCCGAGGGTTGCGCGCAAGCGGTCGCGGAAAGCGCGTTTGGAAAACGTGGCGTCGAGAATCACGCCGTGGCCCCGGCGCAGGGTCTCTGCGGCATCGCGGATCATCTTTTCATAAGTGCGCTCTGTCATGTCCGCGGCATAGAGTTTCGCGCGGCTCGCGGCATCGCCGCGGTGGTGCGGCGGCACTCCGGCGAGTGTCTTGCGGAGTGTGTCTGAGGAAATCATCCGCCAGCCAAGCGCGTGTGAGAGGGTCGTGGCGAGGGTGGACTTTCCCGAGGCCACGCGGCCCATGACGACCAGCGCCAGCGGAGAAGAGCCGCACACCGCGTATTGCAGCGCGAGTTGGAAATAGCGCCGCGCGTTCTCCGCGGCTGCGGCGCGTTCGCCATCGTCGGCCATGTCCGCCACGCTGTGCAGGCTTTCCACCTTGCCGCGGACATAGGCGCGGTAGCATTTGTAGAAATCCATCAGCTCTTCCATCTCCGGATCATCTAACAAATCCGCCAGCCGCCGGATGACGAAGCGCGCGAGATCCGGCCGGCCGTGGTAGTCGAGATCCATGGCGAGGAACGCGGCGTCGCTGGCCACGTCGAGGTGGCGGAAGCGGTCATTGAACTCGATGCAGTCATAGATCTGCAATTCGCCGCCGGTGACATGGATGTGGTCGAGATGAAGGTCGCCATGGCAATCGCGGATCCAGCCGTCCGCCACGCGTTTTTCGAAAAGCGCGCGCCGCCGTTTATAACAACTCGCGGTGAAGGAGCGGATCGCCCCGAAGGCCGCGCGCGAGAGGGTTTTGCCGATGAAGCGGCGGGTTTGCGCGAAGTTCTCGTCGGTGCTGACGCGGAGTTTTTCCACGCTTCCCCACTCGGCGACCTCCGGTGGCGACGGTTGTTTCTGATAGAAATCCGCCAGTGTTCGGGCCACCCGTTCCAGTTCGGGCTCGCCGGCGGTGCCGGAGCGGATGCGGGAGTCGAGGAAGCCATCGGGCGTGAGATGGCGCATGACCACGGCGTGTTCCGCGACCGGGCCATCGCCGCCGATGGCGAATCCATCCTTGCCGCGCGTGATGGACTCCACTTCGAGATAGACGCCTGGCGCGAGGCGGGAGTTGAGTTCCACCTCGCGCTGGCAGAAGTGGCGGCGTTTCTCCAGTGTGGAGAAATCGAGAAACCCGAAGTCCACCGGCTTCTTGATCTTGTAAACCAGCGGCGGAACCAGAAAGACCATCGACGCATGGGTGTGCGCCTCGCGGACTTCCTCCGGCCGGTGCGGATACGAGGCCGGATCACGCAGGAAGACCAGCAAGCCGGGATTCATGTGCTTGTGCATCATTTCTCCTCCCGCAGGCATCATCGCCGCGCCAGGGCTGCGGCGCAACCGGCATCTCAGCCGCGCCAGGCCTTGATGCGCAGTGTGAGCGGCTCCACCCACTGGGCCGCCAGCGCGAAAAACCCGCAGAAGAGAAGGGTTCCCAGCACGGCTTGCCAGGGGTTGAGCGAGTTTGCCAGCCAGCTATCGATGCCGATGCCGAAGATGCCGCCATAAAGGACGATCACGTGGCCGACATAGATCGGAAAGGTGTTGCGGCCGATGGTTTGGAACCACGGCGCGCCGGGGCGGCAGCGTTGCTCGATCCAGATGAGCAACGCCAGAACCATCAGAATTTCCCCGACCCGGCCGTGAAAGGCGGCGGGCAGCACGCGCGGCTGTGCCGGGTATCCCAGCGCGTCCAGCAGCAGACCGCCGAGCTGGCGGTCCAGCGCCCAGCCAAGGCACTTGAGCAACAGGCCGATGGCCAGAAACGGCAACGGGCTGAGGGTGCCGCCGGATTTGCCCGTGCGCTGGCGGACCAGCACGCCGATGGCGGTGCCATAGAGCGTGAAGCCTGTCCATGGTGCCAAAGGAAATGGTGCGGAAGGGCCTTTGAGCGGGTTTTGCAACCACTGCGGCACCCCGATTGGCAGTGGCCCGGCGGTGTTTGCAATAACCACGGAAGCCAGGAAGACCGCGGATCCGGCGGCGAGGCAAGTGCCGGCCAGCACCCATGGCCCGGCCCGGCGCAGGAGCCCGAAGATGGCGATCATGGCCAGCAGGCCCACCGCAATGCACTGCAGCACGTGGAATGACTGCAACCACGGATCCCACTCGCCCTGCAACATGCGCGGCAGTTGCCGCAGGTTCACCTGCAGCAGGTAGCCCCAGAAAAACAGCTCCACCGCGCGCAGCAGCCCGCGGCGCACGCGACGCTGCCTGAAGAATCCGGGCTCGCTCGAACCGCTCAGCAGGTAGGCGAAAATCACGCCCGTCACCGTGAAAAACATCGGTGCGGCAAGCCCGCGCACATAAAGCCACCAGTCATAGAGCAGCCGCCCCGACACCCGCCACTCCGCCGCAAGCGTGACATCCACAAAGTGCCCTTCCAGCATCAGCAGGATCGCCACGGCCCGCGCCATGTCGATGAAACGGAGCCGGAAAACAGAGACAGGCGCGGTGGTGGCGGGCATGCGGCGGGAGGCAACCTTGCCTGCCCGGTCTGCGGTGGCCAGCCCGAATCAAGTGCCGTTTGCCACAGGCCCGCAAAAAAACCGGCGTCCTGTGCAAGGACGCCGGCTTCGGGATGGATTGGCACCGGAACTCGCGGTGCAGACATATGGTTTCCTATTCAGGAGCCGCTTCTTCAACAGCTTCCTTGACATCATCCGCAGCGCCTTCCACAGCGGATTTGGCGGCGGCCGCGGCCGCGGCGGCTTCTTTCTTCGCTTTTTCCGCAGCGGCCTCGGTGGCGGCCTTGAGCTTGGCGGATTCTGCGGCAGCGGCGGCGGCTGCTTGATCGGCGGCCTGCTTGGCCTGTTCCGCGGCCTTGTCCGCCTCCTCGGCCACGGCACCGGCCATGCCCTTCACGCCCTCGGCGATTTTCTCAGCACCGGCGTCCATTTTCTCGCTCACGGTTTCCTTGGGCTTGCAGCCGATGAGCAGTGCGGGAATCGCAATCAGCGGGATCCAAAGTTTGTATTTCATGGTCGTTTTATGGGGTTGGTTGGGAATGCATCATTACATTCCTGTCAGATAGTCTGGTGGCATCATCCACCGCTGTCAAAAACTCATTTCCGCGGGCTGGCGGTTTTTGTTAGGAGGAAAATTCGGGATTTACCCGGCGTGGGCGGCTGGCAGACTCCGCGGGTGCATCCACCCGCCAAACGCCAGGCCGGCATCCTCATTCCCGCATTTTCCCCGCGCCGTGAGGGGGACTTCGGCATCGGGGACACGCAGGCGCTGCGCGAGTGGGTCGATTGGGCAGCCGACCACGGCGTGGGTTTCATCCAGTTGCTGCCGGTCAACGAGAACGGCCCGGACGAGAGCCCCTACAGCGCCATTTCCTCCGCCGCGCTGGATCCGATCTATCTGACGCTGGATGAAACGCGGCTGCCGTGGCTGACAGCGGCGGAGGTCTCCAATGCCCGCGAGCGTCTTGGCGAGGCCTTGCATGCGGCGTTGGTGGACTACCCGGCGGTGCGGCAGGCGAAGCGCACGCTGCTGGAGCTGGCGTGGTCCAAGTTTGAAGGCGCGGGCGCGGCGCTGGAGAAGGAATTCGCGCGCTTCCAGCGGCAGGAGGGCGAGTGGCTGGACGACTACTGCCTGTTCCGCTTCCTGATGGAGCACCACGGCGAGTCGCTCACCTGGGACCGCTGGCCGGAATCCTGCCAGACGCCACGGCTGGCGCGCGGGTTTCTGGAAAACCTGCGGCGGCTGGATGCGGCGGCGGTGGATTACCGGCTCGGGTTTTTCGCCTTCGTCCAGTGGCTGTGCCACCGCCAGTGGCAGGCGCTGCGCGAGCACGCGGATTCCCGCGGCGTGAAATTGATGGGCGATGTGCCCATCGGCATCAGTTGGCATTCGTGCGATGTGTTTTTCCAGCGCGATGAATTCCACCTCGATTGGTGCGGCGGCTCGCCACCGGAGGGGATGAGCCAGAACGATCCGTTTTTCCAACAATGGGGCCAGAACTGGGGGATTCCGCTCTACCGCTGGGACCACATGGAGGCCAATGGTTTCCGCTGGTGGAAATCGCGCATCACGCGGCTCACCCGGATTTTCCGGATTTTCCGGCTGGATCACATCCTCGGCTTTTATCGGATCTACGCCTTCCCCTGGCGGCCGGAGCGCAACCATGAATTCATCGGCCTATCCTACGAGCAGGCCGCGGAGATGAACGGCGGCCGGCTGCCGCGCTGGTTCCTGCGGCCGGACGACACGGTGGAAAACAAGGCCGCCAACCGCGCCGATGGCGACATCCGCCTGCGCGCCGTGCTGGAGGCCGCGAACGGCGCGGAAGTCATCGCCGAGGACCTCGGCTGGGTGCCCGAATACATGCGGCCGCACCTCGCGGACCTGGACATCACAGGCTTCCGCATTCCGCACTGGGACTGCAACGAGTTCGGCCACCCCACGCCGGCCAATTGTTTTCCGGAAAACTCCTTCGCCACTTTTTCCACCCACGACCATGACTCCATCAACGGCATCTGGCGCGGCTGCCTGCGGGTCATCCAGCAGCATCAGGAAAACCCCACCGAGCACTCCGGCTGGCAGTCCCACGGCGCCCACAACACGCTGCGGATCCTTTCCGAGTTCGCCGGCATTCCGATCCCCGCCCACGGGCTGTGGCCGCCCTTCACCGAGGGCATCCGCCTGCGCCTTCACAAGGCCCTGTTTTCATCAAACTCCCGCTACGCCGTGCTCATGATCACCGAGCTCTTCGATCTCGATGAGCGCATCAACCACCCCGGCACCCGCGGCGGGGAAAACTGGCGCTTCCGCCTGCCATGGACGCTCGCCCAAATCGAGGCGGATCCCCGGCTGCAGGAAATCTGCCGCAAGTTCGCCGCGGTGATCAGCATCACCCGCCGGGCACCCTGACGCGCTGGGAGTGAAACCCGGTATTGCACTCTCCGCCGCCCATCCGCAGACTCCCGGCCATGGACCTTGACTTGATCGACGTGCAGTTCGACCTCCGGAGCATCAAGCCCCGCGAGCTGGAGGAGGCTTTCGAAGACCCCTTCGCCGTGCGCTTCCTGCCGGATGCGGAACGCGGCGACGGTGCCACCCGCTTCTTCGCACTCGGCCGCACGGTGGCGGACCGCCACCTGTTCTGCGCCTTCAGCACCGATGGAAAAACCGCCCGGGTCGTCGCCGCGCGCGAAATGTCCGAAACCGAGCGGAAATTCTACGACCGCAAATACGCCGAGCTGCGCTGAAACATCCCGACCCCTTTTCCCCATGAACACCATTTCCCGCTGGTCCGAGATCCCCGAGTTCGCCGATGAGGCTGCCGAAGCCCGTTTCTGGGAAACCCACGAGCTCGATGGCCGCCTCATGGCCACCTCCGTGCACGAGGCCGATTCCCGCGAATCCACCACCATCACCCTGCGCTTCGATCCACGCATGCTCTCGCGCATCAAGCGCATCGCCCGCTCCCGTTTCCTCAACTACCAGTCGATGATGAAACAATGGCTCGCCGAGCGGCTGGAGGACGAAATGCGCAAGCTCTAACAGGTCATGAACCAGCTCGATCAACTCAAGCAGCTCACCACCGTCGTTGCCGACACCGGCGACTTCGAGTCGATGAAGATCTATCAGCCGCAGGACGCCACCACCAATCCCTCGCTCATCCTGCAGGCCGCCGCGAAACCGGAATACCGCCACCTCGTCGGGCAGGCGGTGAAGGAAAACGCCGGGGCCGGCATGGATGCCATCCTCGACCGCATCCTCATCCTCTTCGGCCTGGAAATCCTCAGGATCGTCCCCGGCCGCGTCTCCACCGAGGTGGACGCCCGGCTTTCCTTCGATACGGAGGGCACCATCGCCAAGGCCCGCCACCTGATCGCCGCCTATGAAAAGGAAGGCCAGCCGCGCGAGCGCATCCTCATCAAAATCGCCTCCACCTGGGAGGGCATCAAGGCCGCCGAGGTGCTGGAAAAGGAAGGCATCCGCTGCAATCTCACGCTGCTGTTCTCCTTCGCCCAGGCCGTGGCCTGCGCCGAGGCGGGCGTGCGGCTCATCTCGCCCTTTGTCGGCCGCATTCTCGATTGGCACAAGGCCGCCACCGGCAAGGACTACGATGCCGAGAATGATCCCGGCGTGCTGTCCGTCCGCCGGATTTACCATTATTACAAGAAACACGGCTACCAGACCGAGGTCATGGGCGCCTCGTTCCGCAACAAGGGCGAGATCCTCGCGCTGGCCGGCTGCGATTTGCTCACCATCAGCCCAGGTCTGTTAGGTGAACTGCAGGCTTCCACGGAAACCGTCATCCCCCACCTCACACCGGCCGAGGCGGCCCAGAGCGGCGATCCGAAGATCAGCCTCGACGAGAAAGCCTTCCGCTACGCCCTCAACGAGGACGCCATGGCCACCGAGAAAACCGCCCAAGGCATCCGCAACTTCGCCGCAGACATCGTGAAGCTCGAGGCGCTGGTGCGGGATTTCCCGCAAGCCTGACCGGCACATGTTTGCGCTTTGCGCGGAGCGCGGAAACGCCTAGCCTCGCGCTCATGGAGAGCGGGATTCAGGAGCGGCTCGAGGAGTTCATCCGGCGCAAGGGCCTGCGGCGCACCGGCCAGCGCGACCTCATCATCAAGTCCGCCTTCTCCAAGGACGAGCATTTCACCGCCGAGGAACTTTTCGACCGGGTGCGCAAGTCGAGCTCGGACATCTCGCGCGCCACGGTTTACCGCACGCTCGCGCTGCTGGTGGAGGCCGACCTGCTGCGCGAGATCGACCTCGGCGACAACCAGACGACTTACGATCCCAACTTCCTCGACAAGCCCGCGCACAACCACCTCGTCTGCATCGACTGCGGGCGCGTGGTCGAGTTCGAGGATTCCCACATCGACCTGCTCAACGACTGCGTGACCCGCCGGCTCGGCTTCCGGCCGGTCCGGCAAACGCTCAAGATCGAAGCGAGTTGCGAACAACTGCGCTTGAACGGCCGCTGCCCGAACCTGATCGCCTCGCGCTTGAGCGGCAAACGGCTGCGCAAGAAACGCTGAGCGTGGTTGTGGCGTCTCGCCGCAATGTCATAGGTTGATTGCTGCGAGACGCAGCAACCACGGCCATGCCATCACTCGGCGCGGCTCAGCCCGCGTTGTGCAGCTCCGCGAAAACCATGGTCCCGCCCGCCGTTTGCAGCGTGCTGACCAC
>RPOS01000019.1 GCA_003820635.1 Verrucomicrobiaceae bacterium
CACCCACCCCGGCATTTGAGGCGGTCCACCCATCGGTGGCTCCGGCCGCCCTCGCCCAAGTGCCAGGGTTGGGAACATTTTCTGTATCACGGTATGCCGCTCTCGGGACAGCGCGGCGTGCCGGTGGAAACACGGACGTCCGCGCCGCTTCCGGCTGGTTGTGGGCGCGGCGTGCTGTGACTTTCATGGCTGGTCGGAAGAAGTCGCTCGGGACAGTGCTTCTTTCGCCATTTGAGACGATGGTCCGCGCGGCTTCTGGCTGGTTGTCCGCGCGGCCATCGCCCGTTTTTCCCCATATACAGGACGCCGCTCTCGGGACAGCGCGGCGTTTTGTCAAATCCACGGACGTCCGCACCGTTTCCGGCTGGTTGTCGGTGCGGCGTCCGGTGACTTTCATGGCAATGCGCAAGAAGTCTCTCGGGACAGAACTTCTTGCGCGGTTTCAGACGATGGTCCGCGCGGCTTCTGGCTGGTTGTCCGCGCGGCCATCGGGAAATTTTTCTGACACACAGGACACCGCACTCGGGACAGCGCGGCGTTTTGTCAAAACCACGGACGTCCGCACCGCTTCTGGCTGGTTGTCGGTGCGGCGTCCGGTGACTTTCATGGCTATGCGCGGGGTTTCACCCCGGACGGGATTTTTTCCGCGCTTTGAATCGATGGTCCGCGCCGCTTCGGGTGTGTTGTTTGCGCGGCCATCGGGATTTTCCAACAATGGACAGGATGCCTGGCTCGGGACAGCACGGCACCCTGTCAAGGATACGGGTGCCCGCGCCGCTTCTGGCTGGTTGTCGGCACGGGCACCCGCTGACTTTTCCCACATCGCGGTGGAGCAGGCCGGCGGGTATCACCTGCCGGTTTTTCCCGTTGAAGTGGCCGGGTGGATGGAGGCCTGCGCGGGCAAGTGGATCATCGACGGCACGCTCGGTGGCGGTGGGCACAGTGAGCTTTTTCTCAAGGCCGGTGCCGCTGTGCTCGGCGTGGACCGCGATCCGGAGGCTCTCGCGCACGCGCGCGCGAGGCTGGGCGGGTTCGGCGATCGCTTTGCCACCTGGGAGGGGAATTTTTCGCGGCTTTTGGAAATTCCGGCGATCCAGCATGGGCAGCGAGCCGATGGCTTGTTGTTAGATCTCGGGGTTTCATCGCGGCAGTTCGACTCGGCGGCCCGCGGGTTTTCGTTCATGCGCGAGGGGCCGCTCGACATGCGGATGGGCCCGTCCAGCCCGCACACGGCGGCGGAAGTCGTCAACGCATGGAGCGAGGCGGACCTGGCACGCATTTTCTTTGAATTCGGCGAGGAGCCGAAGGCCCGCCGCATCGCCGCCGCGATCGTGAAACAACGCGCCACGAAGCCTTTCGAAACGACCACCGAGCTTGCCGCCTGCATTGAGGCCGCGGTCGGCCGTCATGGCCGCACGCATCCAGCGACCCGCGCGTTCCAAGCGATTCGGATGGCGGTCAACGAGGAGCTCGACTCGCTGGCCGCCGCACTGGCCGCCGCGCCATCGGTGCTCAAACCCGGCGGCCGTCTCTTAGTCATCACATTCCACAGCCTGGAGGACCGGATGGTGAAGCGTTTCCTGCGGCACCGCTCCACGCCATTCATCGATGATCCCGGCTGGCCCGAACCCCGGCCGAATCCGGATTTCCAATTCCAGCTGCTCGCCCGCAAGGCGATCATCCCCGCCGCTGAAGAAACCACCCGCAACCCGCGAGCCCGCAGTGCCAAACTGCGGGTCGCACGGCTTTTGGACCCCACCTCATGAACCGCCGCAGAGACCAGCCCAAGACCCCTGCTTTTGTGATTTTCGCCGTCATTCTCGCCTTCGCGATCTGCGCCGGCGGCGGAGTGCTCCATGTGTTTTACGTGAACCAGCAGATCAAGGTGCGGCGGGAAATCGATGCCATCGACCGCCGCGTCGAGCACTGCCGTCTGGAGATCCGCACCACCGAGATGCGGATGGATCAACTCCTCAACCGCTTCGTCATCCGCAAGCAACTCGAGGAGAACGGATCGAATCTTCGTCCGATCTCCCTTGCCGTCGTTGAAGAGATCGATCCCGCGCCGCCGCTCCGCCGGAGCATGGCGTCCGCCGCTCCGTAGCCTGTGAATTCCGCCTTCCAAACCCGCTGCCTGATTCTGTGCTCGATCCTGGTGATCGGGCTCAGCGTGCTTTCGGGCAGGTTGGTGCAGATCCAGTTGGTGGACCGCCAGCGCTACGCGGAAAGTTCGCGCAAGGCCTATCACCGCATCGAGAAGCTGCCCGCGCTGCGCGGCATGATCGTGGACCGCCGGGAGGAGCCGCTCGCCAAGAGCATTCCGGTTTCCACCGTGTTTGTGGACAAGAACCATCTCTATGATCCCAAGCTCGCCGCCTACGGTCTCGCCTATCAGGAGGCCAGCGCCGAGGCCGGTTGGAACGAGTTGGATGAAGCGGGCCGCCGCCGCCGCATCAGCGGTCTGCGCGGTGACATTCTGAATCGCGAGTCGGCAGAGACCATCGTTTCCAAGCACCTCGCCTATGCCGTGGGTGTGCTCGCGCGGCCGCTCGGCATGCGCCGCGAGGAGCTGCGCGCCAAAATCGAAACGAGCAAGGGCAAGTGGGTGCCCATCGCCAAGGACCTGCCGGAAGACGTGGCCGACAACCTGCGCGATGCCGTGGACAAGAACTGGATCCAAGGCTTCGAATTCCAGAACTCGATCAAGCGCTGGTACACCGCGCCGAATCTCGCCACGCACCTGCTCGGCTTCACCGGCGAAATCGAGGAAACCAACGACGAGGGCAAAACGCAGACCCGCGTGGTAGGCCGCTTCGGCGTGGAAGCCTCGATGGAGGAATACCTCGCCGGTCGTGATGGCTGGCGCGAGCACTGCCGGGATGCGCGCGGGCTCGTGGTCCCCGGTAATTCCTCCAGCCTGATGCCGCCTCGTGCCGGACTCAACGTGCAACTCACCATCGACATGGGCCTGCAGGCCATCGTTGAAGAGGAAATGGATGCTTGTCTTGAGGAATTCGAATCCATCCGCGGCGCGGTGGTGTTGATGGACCCGAAGACCGGCGAGATCCTTGCCATGGCCAGCCGCCCGCATTTTGATCTCAACCACAAGCAGAACATTGCGGAAAACGGCTTCAACTTCGCCATTCAGGCGATTTACGAACCGGGCTCCACCTTCAAGATCGTTTCCACGGCGGGAGTCATCAATGAGGGGCTCGCCAGACCGCAGACCTCGGTCTTCTGTCACAACGGCGTCTATCAGGAAGGCAGCATCAGGGTGCCCGACCACCATCCGTATGGAAGTCTCACACTTGAAGGCGTGCTGGTGAAATCCAGCAACATCGGTGCCTACAAATTCGCCCGCCAACTCGGGGCCAAGAGGTTCTATGACTACACCCAGCGCTGGGGCTTCGGCCGCAAGACCGGCGTCCTGCTCAGCGGCGAGAGCTCCGGCATCGCCCGCAACACCAACAACGCGGTGGACTTCTCCCGCGCGAGTTATGGTTATGCCCTCAATGTCACGCCGTTGCAGATGGCCTGCGCCTACTCGGTGATCGGCGGAGATGGCAAGCTGCTCAAGCCGCGGATCGTCAAGGCACTCGTTGCCAATGACGGAACCGTTGTGGAAACCTACCCGCCGGAAGTAGTTGCTGAGGTGCTCAAGCCCGACACCGCGGAAAAAATGCGGGAAGCCTTGGCCAAGGTCACCGAAAAAGGCGGCACGGCCACGCTTGCCGCTGTTCCCGGATACAAGGTGGCTGGCAAGACCGGCACCGCCAAGAAGCACAATCCGAAGGGCCGCGGCTATCTTGCCAACAGTTACACCGTTTCCTTCGCCGGCATGATGCCTGCGCATGATCCGGCCTTCGTCGGCATCGTCGTCATCGACGATCCTCGCACCACCAAGGTCTCGCGCTACGGCGGCACCATTGCCGCGCCGGCCTTCGGCCGCATCGCCGCCCGCGCCGCGGCTTACCTCAACCTGCCTGCCACCGAGCCGCTTCCCACTCCGCTTGCCGACGCCCAACGATGATTCTCCGCGATCTCATTTCCTGTCTTTCCCGTGTCACGGCCGCCGGTCCGTTGGACACCGACGTGCGCACTCTAACGGATTCTTCCCGCGAGGTGGTTTCCGGCGCATTGTTCGCCGCCATCCGCGGCACGGCCGTGGACGGCCACCGCTTCATCGGTGACGCGCTAGCCGCCGGGGCCGGCGTGATAATGGCGGAAACCGCGCCGCCTGTGGACTTGGATCATGCCGTGGCCTGGCTGCATGTGCCGGACAGCCGCGAGGCGCTCTCCGCGCTCGCCTCCGCCATGGCCGGACATCCGTGGCGGGATCTTGCAATGGCCGGAGTGACCGGCACCAATGGCAAGACCACCACCGCGTTTCTCATCCACCACGTCATGAAGACCGCGTGGCACCGCGCGGGTCTGTTAGGCACTATCTTCGTGGATGACGGGGAAAGCACCCACACCGCAAAGCACACCACGCCGGGATCGATCGAGCTCTGCGATTTGCTCGGCCGCATGCGTGACCACGGCTGCCGCGGCGTGGCGATGGAGGTTTCCTCGCACGGCATCCACCAGAAGCGCGTCGCCGCCATTGGATTCGACGCCTGCGTGTTCACCAATCTCACCCAGGACCACCTCGACTATCACGGCACGCTGGAGGCCTACTATCAGGCCAAGGCGGACTGGTTTCTCGCGCTTGCGGCAAATCCCCATGGCAAGAAACCCGTGGCCGTGATCAACACCGACGATGCCCACGGCGCGGAACTCGCCGCCACGCTGGAAGGGAAAATGCCGGTGTGCCGCTTCGGTTTCAACGTGCACTGCGATTTCCGCGCCAACAACTTCCGCCAGAATCCGCGCGGCATGGAGTTCGAACTCGCCGCGAAGGGCAAATCCTATCTCGTGCGCGCGCCGCTGATCGGGCGCTTCAATGTCTATAATCTTCTTGCCGCGCTGGCCGCTGCGAACGCCTGCGGCATCCGCCCGCGGGAAGCCGTCGCCGCCATGGCGAAGGCACCGCAGGTGCCGGGCCGCATGGAAAGCGTCGGCAATGCCGGCGGTGCCACGGTGTTTGTGGATTACGCACACACTCCGGACGCGTTGGAAAACGCCTGCCGCACGCTCAAGGAACTCGATCCACGCCGCCTCATCACCGTCTTTGGCTGCGGCGGAGACCGCGACAAGGGCAAGCGCCCGCTGATGGGTGCCGCCGCCGCGCGCCACAGCGATGCCTGCATCGTCACTTCCGATAACCCGCGCTCCGAGGACCCGCTCGCCATCATCCGCCAGATTGAGTCCGGCATGGGCGGGAAGGGTCATCTTAGCATTCCGGACCGCGCCGAGGCGATTTCCCATGCCATCAAAAACTCACTTTCCGGAGATATCATTCTGATCGCCGGCAAGGGCCATGAAAGCACCCAGCAGTTTGCCGACCACATGATCGACTTCGACGACCGCAAGCACGCCTCCAAGGCGCTGCGCGACCGTGCCCAGCTCATTTCCGAAAGCCGATGAACCCATTGACCGCCCAGCAGATCGCAGAGATCCTCGGCACGCAGGTTGCCGCGGGAAATCCCGGCGTGCTTGCAAGCGGTGGCGTTTCCACGGACACCCGCACGCTTTCTGGCGGTGCCGTTTTCTTCGCGCTGCGCGGCGGGAACTTCGATGGCGATGCCTTTGCGAAAGCAGCCCTTGAAAAAGGTGCCGCAGTGGCCGTCGTCCACAGATGGGAAGGAGATGCTCCCGCCAACGCCGCGGTGATCGTGGTTTCCGACACCTTGCTCGCGCTGCAGAAACTCGCGCATTGGTGGCGCAAGCAGCTCGAGTTGCCGGTGGTCTGCATCACCGGCTCCAATGGCAAGACCAGCACCAAGGATTTCACCGCTGCTGTCCTTTCCCGTAAGTTCAATGTTTCCGCCACGCGCGGCAACCTCAACAACCACATCGGAGTTCCTCTAACAGTTCTCGCCGCCACTCCGCAGCACACCGCCGCCGTGTGGGAAATCGGCATGAACCACTCCGGCGAGCTTGCGCCGTTGTGCGAGATCGCCCGGCCGAAATACGGCATCATCACCAACATCGGCACCGCCCACATCGAGCATCTCGGCTCGCGCGATGCCATCGCCGAGGAAAAAGGCACGCTCGCCCGCGCGCTGCCGGCTGACGGTTTCCTGTGTATTCCCGCCACTTGCGATTATCACGAATATCTGCGCCAGCGGACGAAGGCGCATCTGGTTTCCGTCGGCAACGGCCGTGGTCTGGTGCGCGCCGAGGATCTGCGTTTTGAGGCTGATCGCACCGTTTTCAATCTCGTCATCGAGGGCGAGGGCGGAGCGGAAGTCACACTGCCGGTGCCCGGCAAGCACATGGTGACCAACGCGCTGCTGGCTGCAGCCATCGGCTGGAAGCTTGGTGTGCCAGTAGCGGAGATCGCCGCGGGCTTGTCCGGCGCCACTCTAACAGGAAGTCGGCTGGGCCGCCGCGATTGGAACGGCGTGACGGTGATCGATGACACCTACAACGCCAATCCCGAGTCGATGGCGGCCGCCATTGAGACGGTCGCCGAGATGCCTCTGGTCAACGGTGCGCGCCGCTACGCGGTTCTTGGCCGCATGGGCGAATTGGGTCCGCTCGCGCCGTCCGCGCACCTGCGAGCCGGAGAACTGGCCGCCGAGCGCGGCTTGACCGTGGTGGCTGTGGGCGAGGGTGCCGAGGGCATCGCCGCCGGCGCCGGCAACGCGCCACATTTTCCAGACCTCGGGGATGCGGCCGCATGGCTTTCCCGCGAGGTGAAACCCGGTGACGTTGTGCTGTTCAAGGGCAGCCGCGCCGCCACTGTCGAAAAGGTGATGAACACCGCATTTCCCAACCACTGATGCTTCCCGCGATTTACGATTTCTGGCTTCAGGCGTTTGAAGCGGAGAAGGCTGCCGGCCAACAAGGCTGGGCGCACACGTTTTCATTCCTCAATCTCTTCCAATATATCACCTTCCGCGCCGCCAGCGCCGGGCTGCTGGCCTTCATCCTCTCGTTGATTTTCGGCCCGCGAGTCATTCGCCGGCTGATCTCGCTCAAGGTCGGCCAACCGATCCGCACCGCCGCGGAAGTTCACAAGCTCGCCGAACTCCACGGTGGAAAAATAGGCACACCCACCATGGGAGGCGTGCTGATCCTCGGCACCGTGCTGGTGGCCACGCTGGTATGCGCCCGGCCCTTCAATCCATTCGTCGCCGTCTGTGCCTGCACCATGGCCGCCTGCGGCTTGTTAGGACTGTGTGATGATTACAAGAAGGTGAAGGAGAAGAAATCAGACGGCATCAGCAGCCGTGCCAAGCTGGGCTGGCAGGTCGTGATCGCTCTGATCGCCGCGGCTTTTGTTTTCTTCAAACCCGAGATCTCAGGTTTCGGTGCCAGCGAGGCAAGCATCACGGCGGGCGAGGCCGGCTTCACGCTCGGCAAGGACAACCCCATCGGCATCGGGGCGATCTGCTTTCCCCTGTTCAAGATTCCGCTCGTCGATCTGGGCATCTTGGTCATTCCGTTTTTCGCGCTGATCATCGTCGGCTGCTCCAACGCGGTGAACCTCACCGATGGCCTCGACGGATTGGCCACCGGCTGCACGATCAGCACCGCGCTGGCCTACGCGCTGCTGGCCTATCTGGCCGGGCACTATTTCATGTCCGTCGAGTATCTGGTGATCCCGCACAATCTTTACATCGGCGAGCTCTCGGTGTTCCTGATGGCGCTCGCCGGCGCGGGCTTCGGCTTCCTGTGGTTCAACTGCCACCCGGCCAAGATGTTCATGGGGGATACCGGATCGCTGGCCATCGGCGGCGCGCTCGGCACCGCGGCCATCTGCACCAAGCAGGAGCTGCTGCTGGTGATCATCGGCGGCATCTTCGTGATGGAGGCGATGTCGGTGATTCTGCAGGTCGGCAGTTTCAAGCTGCGCAAGAAGCGCATTTTCAAAATGTCGCCCATCCATCATCACTTTGAGTTGCTAGGCTGGCATGAGAGCCAGGTGATCGTCCGCTTCTGGATTCTCTCCATCATGCTCGCGCTCTTCGGCCTGGCCATTCTCAAGATTGTCTAACGGAACCATGAGTCTCACCGGAAAACACATCGCCATCCTCGGGGCCGGCCGCAGCGGCCGCGCCGCTGCGTTACTTGCGCTGCGCGAGGGCGCGCGTGTCTCGGTGTGGGATCTCGCCGGTGAGGGGGCATTCTCAGACATGCCCGCCGGAGTGGAGATCCATCCCAATGCGACCGCGGAGCAGGGCGGGGGAGTGGTTTCCGACATCTTGGTGGTGAGTCCGGGCATCGATACCTATGGTGCCTATGTCGCCGCGTTTGCCGCAAACACCGGGGAGGTGATTGGCGAGGTGGAGTTGGCCGCGCGTTTCTATCAGGGGAAAATCATCGGCATTACCGGCACCAACGGCAAGACCACCACCACTGATTTGGTGGCGCGCATTCTGGCGCACGCGGGTCTCGGTGGCACGCCTTGCGGAAACTATGGCACGCCTTTTGCCGAGGTCGTGATGCAGCCGCATCCGCCCGCGGCGGTGGCGCTGGAGATCAGCTCGTTCCAACTGGAAACGATTCGCACGCTTCATCCGGATGTCGCAGTGTGGCTGAACTTCGCGCCGGACCACATGGATCGCTATCCAACCGTGGAAGCCTACCGAACTGCGAAACTGCGGATTTTCGAAAACCAGACGGCGCAGGATGTGGCGGTGGTGAGGAGCGGTGAGGCTCTGCCGCCGCGTGCCGCGAGGACGGTGAGTTTTTCCACCACCGACTCCGAGGCGGATTGGTTTTCCGACGGACACGTCATTCATTGTGGTGGTGGGACCTTGCTGGACATGGTGCATGACACCAGCCTGCGTGGACTCCACAATGCGGAGAATACAATGGCGGCGATGGCCGCCTGCCACGCGCTGGGTATTTCCGCCGCCACCATGCGTGAGGCGCTTCACGGTTACGCGCCGCCGCCGCACCGCTGCGAACTCATCCGCACGCTCGATGGCGTGGAGTATCTCAACGATTCCAAGGCGACCAACCTGCACGCCCTGGAAAGCGCGCTGCGCTCGCAAACGCGGCCGGTCGTGCTGATTGCCGGCGGGAAGGACAAGGGGCTCGATTATTCGGCTCTTGTCCCCTTGCTGCGCGAGAAGGCGCTGGCCACGGTGACCTTCGGCCAGATCGCCCGGCCGCTGGCGGAGTTGTTTGGCCAGGCGGTCCGCAGCGAATCGGTGGCCACGCTCGCCGACGCGGTGCCCGCCGCGCGCAGTCTGGCACCGCGCGGCTCGGTGGTGTTGTTGTCACCGGGCACTTCCTCATTCGATCAGTTTTCCGGCTACGAACAACGCGGCAACGCGTTCCGTGATCTTGTCCACCAACTTCGCTAACAACTTGTCATGAAATCCCAGATGCTCCCCGTCAAACGCCGTCCGGTTCCCAAGGGAATCCTCCACCGTCTCAATGCCGTCACCCGCAACCGCAGGCAGCGGGTGGCCGCCGCTTCCGCCCCGGTCGCGGAAATGGAAATGGAAGACGGCAGCTCGAAAATCTCCCGCGCGCTGACCATCATTTTCCTGATCCACATCGTGGCCATCGCGCTGATTTTCGTGCACCAGCGGTTTCTGGACGGACGCGCGCCGGCGCCTTCCACCGCGGTGGCGAAAGCGCCGGAGGCAAATGCGGTGGCTGCCGTGTCCGCCCCGCGCCGGGATGACCTGCCGCGCCTGTCATCCGGCGAGAAGCCTTACATTGTCAGAACGGGCGATAACTATGCGCGCATCGCCGCCGCTGAGGGTGTGGACGAAGGCGAGCTCCGCCTGCTCAACAAGCATGTGGACATCGGCCCGGGCCTGATTCTCAAAATCCCGCCGAAGCGCATCGTCGCGGAGGATCCGCCGGAAGTCGTGGCAATCCGCGAGCTAATGTCTTCCGGTGAGGACCGGGGGCTGGTGGAGGCGGTGGATGTCACCGGCGCGCCAAGAGCGCAACTGGTGCGTCCGAATGTGGTGCGCGGCACTCAACCCGCGGCCGCTTCCGGTGCCACATATGTCGTTCAGCCGGGTGACAGCATTTTCCGCATCGCTAGCCGCTACAAGATCAGTCAGGAATCGCTCATGCGCGCCAACGGCATCACCGATCCGCGCAAGATGAAGACCGGCATGAAGCTCGGCATTCCGCAGCAATAAGATTAAAAAATCCCCACATGGCCCGCCATTGTTCCATCATCCTCTGTGCCGCGGTCGCCGCGTTGGTCGCCCTCGGGCTGATCATGCTGGCGAGCACCAGCGCGTGGGTGAGGGGCATCGAGGAACCCTATCACTTCCTCTCGCGCCAGGCGGCGATGGTGGGGCTCGGCCTGGTTGCCGCGGTGTTCACCGCGCTGTGTCCGCAGGAGAAATTCCGCAAGCACGCGCCGTGGATGTTCATCGGGGCCTGCGTGCTGCTCATCCTGTGCTATGTGCCGGGAATCGGAGTGGAAAACTACGGTTCCAAGCGCTGGATCAAGATGCCGGTGGTCAACCAATTCCAGCCCTCCGAGCTGGCCAAAATGGTGGTCGTCATTTGCCTGGCCGCGTGGTTTGCGCGCTGGCAGACGGAGGTGCACACGTTCTGGCGCGGCTTCATCCTGCCCGGGCTCATTGCGGGCGTGCCGATCCTCCTGATCGCCGGGGAAACCGATGTAGGCTCGGCGCTTTCGCTCTCCGTCGCGGTGGGCGCCATGCTTTTCTGCGTGGGCACCCGCCTGAGATACACCGTGCCAACCGCGCTGCTGCTGGTGTCCGGCGCGGTATGGTATATCATGAACGATCCGGTGCGCTGGGCGCGCATCGAGGCATGGCTGGATCTGGAAAACCCGGTGCACCAGCTGGACCGCGGCATGCAGCAATGGCGCGCGCTGCTGGCTCTCGGCAACGGCGGACCGTGGGGCGTGGGCCTCGGCAACGGCGTGGAAAAATTCGGCACGCTCACCTTCGCTCACATCGATTTCATTTTCCCGGTGGTCGGGGAGGAACTCGGGCTGCCCTTCACGCTGGGCGTGGTTTTCTGTTATGTGCTCATTGCCGTGGCGGGCTGCGGCATCGCGCTGCAGGCCAACAGCGTTTTCAACCGCTGCCTGGCACTCGGGCTCACCTGCGTGATCGTGGTTCCGGCCATGCAGAACATCGCGGTGACCACCGCCCTGCTGCCCAACGACGGGCTGCCGCTGCCATTTGTCAGCTACGGCGGCACCAGCCTGGTCTTCAGTCTTGCCGCAGTGGGCATGCTGGTTGGCATCCACCGCCGCTCGCACGTGAGGGTGATGCAGGAGTTTCCGCTGGACCGGCAGACACGCCTCGCGGTGAGGCTGTGAGTTTCCGAGATCAAGCCTCCCTGCCGCGGTGCCCGCTGGGGGAATGGCCGTATCTGCCGCGGAAGAAATACTGGCTGCATTGGAACCCGCAGCGGAACGCGATCTCCGTGACGCTCATTTCCGGATGTTTGGCGAGTATGCGGGAGGCCTCTCCGAGCCAGCGGCGTGTGAGATATTCCACCGGCGTCACGTTTGCGAGTTTCCGGCAATAGGTGGCGTAATGCGTGCGGCCGAGCCCGCAGGCCTCCGCCATGGAGTCGAGCGTCCACGGTTCGTCCAGCCGCGCGAAGCAGTTGCCGATCTTGGCATCCGCCCGCCAGACGGGTTGTTCGTTTTGGCGCAGCACGTCGGTGAGACGGCTGAGCCCGGTCTTTGGGTAGAGCAGCCAGTCCGGCCAGTGCCACGACTGGTTCGGCCGTCGCATGCCGACATCAAGGATCCGCCACGAATAGTGGCAGGCGGGGGCGTTGGGATTTCCCACGCGGTGGCGCTGCCACGGGCGGGTGATGGTGAGACTGCCGGGCTCCACCTGATAGAAATTTGTTTTATTTGTGGTGGTGGCATGTGTTTGTATTGCTGCTAGTGTCTGGGGTCAGAGTGCACGGATTCACATCAGCCTTGCGAAAAGCGACTGGGGTTTTTATCGAAACAGAAAAGACGGCAGGTGTGTTCAGAAGGTGAGGCCCTTCACGCGCACTTCGATGGCATAGAGCGAGGTGCGCGCGGTGATGAAGAGCGTTTTGCCGTCCGCTCCGCCGAAGCAGAGGTTCGCAGGCGACTCTGGCACCTGAATGGTTCCTAACAGTTTTCCCGATGGATCGAAAATCCTCACGCCGTCGCCCGCGCTCGACCAGACGCGGCCGTCCGCATCGCAGCGGATGCCGTCGGGCGCGTCCTTGTCGATGGTGCAGAACACGCGGCCGTTGGAGATGCTGCCATCGGCAGCCACGTCGAACACTCGGATGTGCTTCGGTTTGCCCGAATCCGCCACGTAGAGGCGCTTGCCATCGGGCGAGAGCGCGATGCCGTTGGGTTTGTCGAAATCCTTGGCCAGCACGCGCAGGCTTTGGTTTTTCGGATCGAAACGAAAAACCCAGTTGCCGCCGATCTCGCTCGGTTGGCCGCGCAAGCCGTAATCCGGATCGGTGAAATAGACCGCGCCGTCACGGGCGATCACCACGTCGTTGGGTGAATTGAAAGCCTTGCCCACGAATCGATCCACGAGTGTGCGCAGCGTGCCGTCCGTATCGAGAATGCTGAGGCGGCGGCCGCTGTGCTCGCAGGAAATCAGGCGGCCTTCCGCATCGAGGATGTTGCCGTTGGTGTTGTGGCCCTGCTTGCGGAACGTGGCGAGACCGTCCTTTTCCGACCAGCGTTTCAACTCATCGGCGGGAATGTCGCTGAAGATGAGATAGCCGCCGTCGCGCGGCACCCACACCGGGCCTTCGGTGAATTTCATGTCTCCCGCCAGCTTGCGAACTGTAGCTGCAGGATCCACGCAAAGCGCGAAATCATCGGCCTTCGCGGAGAAGGGACAGAGGAAACAGAGAAACAAGACGAATGTCGTTTGGATCATGAACCCGGATGATCGGCCGTCCAATACGCATGGAAAGCCAAAACACGGCCGCCTGTTCCGGAAATTTCCCGTCGCCCGGCGAGGCATCCGGTGCTACTGCTCCCGCGGATGTTTGAAGTCAGAGAGAAACCCGAGATGGTCGAGCGCGCCTTGCTGGTGCGCTTTTATTTCGATCCGCGTGAGGCCATGGAGGCGGAATCATTGCTCGCGGAGCTCGGCGAGCTTGTCGGGACACTCGGCATCAACGTCGTTGAAAGCGTGCTGCCGCGTTGCCGGGAGATGCATAAGAAATTCCTCTGCGGCACCGGCAAGGCGGCCGAAATCTGTGAACTCGCCCGCGCCCATGACTGCGATGTGATCGTCATCGACAACGGCCTCGCGCCATCCCAGCAGCGCGAGTGGGAAAAACTTGCCGACCTTTGCGTGATCGACCGCGAGGAGGTGATTCTCGATATTTTCGCCCGGCGCGCCCACACCAAGGAAGCCCGCCTGCAAGTGGAACTCGCCCGCATGCAATACGCGCTGCCACGCCTGGCGCGGATGTGGGGCCACCTCGACCGCGAGGGCGGCTCCGGCGGTGGCCAGGGTGGCGGCGCGGCCCGCGGCATGGGTGAGAAACAGATCGAGGTGGACCGCCGCCTCGCCAACCTCAGCATCGACCGCTGCAAGCGCGAGCTCGAGCTCGTCCGCAAGCAGCGCAAGACCCAGCGCAAGGAGCGCGAGAAACAGGAGACGCCGCACGCCGCCATCGTCGGCTACACGAATGCCGGCAAGTCTTCGCTGCTCAACATTCTCAGCGGCGCGGAAGTCATGGCCAAGGACATGCTCTTCGCCACGCTGGACACCACCACCCGGCGCATCGACCTGCCGGACGGCCAGCCGCTGCTCATCACCGACACCGTTGGTTTTGTTAGAAACCTGCCGCACCGCCTGGTGGAGGCGTTCAAGGCCACGCTGGAGGAGGCCGTGCTCGCGGATTTCCTCATCCACGTGCTGGATGCCAGCGCGCCGGAGGTGGAACGCTTTCACGACACCACGCTGGAAGTGCTCGCCGAGCTCGGCGCGGAGGACAAGTCCGTGGTCACGGTGCTCAACAAGATCGATCTCGTCACCGATCCGGATGTGCTTGCCGCGCTAGACCGCAGGTTTCCCGACGCGCTGCATCTCTCCGCCATCACCGGCCAAGGGCTCGATGAACTGTTGAAAGCCTGCTCCGCCGTGCTCGCCGACCGCGTGCGCCGGAGGGAATACCGCATCCCGCAGCAGCGGGCGGACCTCGTGAGCCTGCTGCACCGCGAGGCCAAGGTGCTCTCCACCGACTACGAGGGAAATGACATCATCGTGCGGGCCGTGGTTCCACCGACCATCGCCGGGCGATTGGAGGATTTCGCCGCGCCGCCGGCGTGAAAAGCCGCCCGCCGGGCCTCACTGCTGGAGCTTGTGGCCCACTTCGTTGTCGAGCATCTGGCGCAGGTCGTCGAGGCCCTCGCCGGCATCTGCTGAAATCGGCAGGACCTCCACTTTCGGGAAGCGCTGCCTGAAGGCTGTTAGATGTTCCGCAGCTCCTTCCAGATCCATCTTGTTGGCGATGACCTTCCACGGGAAGCGGGCGAGGTCCTCGTCGTATTCCTTGATCTCGCGGCGGAGGATTTCCAGATCCGAGAGCGGATCGCGGCCCTCGCTGCCGGCCATGTCGAGCACGAAGAGCAGCACGCGGCAGCGGGTGATGTGGCGCAGGAACTCGTGGCCGAGCCCGCGGTTTTCATGCGCGCCCTCGATCAGCCCGGGGATGTCTGCGATGGTGCAGCGGCGGAAACCGGGAAACTCGACGACGCCGACGACCGGCTGCAGCGTGGTGAACGGGTAGGACGCCACCTTCGGCTTGGCGGCGGAGAGTTTGCCTAACAGCGTGGACTTGCCGGCATTCGGGAAACCGACGAGCCCGGCATCCGCGATGCGGCGCAGTTCGAAATAGAACACACCGAGCTCGCCGGGCGTGCCGAGTGTGTGCTCGGTGGGCGTGCGGTTGGTGGCGGTGCGGAAATTCCAGTTGCCCTTGCCCGGCTCGCCGCCCTTGCAGAGCACGAATTCCTGGCCGGTCTCGGTGAGGTCGGCGATGGGGTCCATCTCGATGCCTTCCTCGGAGCGCTCGAACTCGACGGCCTCCTGCACGGTGGCGGCATTGGCGCGATAGACGACGGTGCCCGGCGGCACGCGGCCGATCACGCGCTTGCCGCTCTTGCCGGTCTTGCGGCCGCCGGCGCCTTTTTTGCCGTCCTCGGCGATGAGCTTGGGATCGAAGTGATACTGGCGGAGGTTGTCGGTGGAAGGATCCACGACGAGCACGACATCGCCACCGCCGCCGCCATCTCCGCCGTCCGGACCGCCGCGCGGCACGTATTTTTCCCGGCGCCAGGAAATCACGCCGTCGCCGCCGTCGCCCGCCTTGGCGAAGATCCGAATGTGATCAATGAACATGGGCGGAGCCTCGCCGCCCGCCGCGCCGCGGTCAACGCAATGGTGAGGCGGATTTCGCGTGCCGTGGCCAGCGGCATCTGCTTGGATGTCGGCCATGCCTCCCCGCGTCAAAACCGTCGCCTCCATCACCATTGAGAAATTCTACGAATCCCACGCCGAGGCGCTCGGGCTGGTGCTGCTGGGCGAGCGGGTCGGTTTCGACCGCCTGATCAGCGAGCCCGCCATGAACCGCCCGGGTCTGGCGCTGGCCGGATTTTTCTCTTATTTCGCCAAGAAACGGGTGCAGGTGCTGGGGTATTCCGAGCTTTCCTACCTGCGGAAACTGCCCGACGAAATGCGCGTGGACCGCTTCAGCCGGATGTGCGACCGGGACATCCCGTGTCTGGTGGTGGCCCGCAACGCGGCGCTGGATCCCGCCCTGATGGCTGTGGCAAACGCGAAATCGATCCCGGTTTTCGGCACCTCGCAGGTGACGATGAATTTTCTCAACGCGGCGACCATCCGGCTGGAGCATGAGTTTGCACCCAGCGTCACTCTGCACGGCTGCATGGTGGACATGCGCGGTGTGGGCGTGCTCATCATGGGCAAGAGCGGCTCCGGCAAATCCGAAACCGCGATCGGGCTGCTGGACCGCGGTGCCGCGCTGGTGGCCGATGACATGGTGCGCATCAAGCGCGTGGGCGGCGAACTCGTCGGAAGCGCGCCGGATCTCTCGCGCGGCTACATGGAGATTCGCGGCATCGGCATCGTGAACGTGGCCAACCTTTACGGGCTGGCATCCATCCGGCCGGACAAGCGGCTGGACATGGTGGTGACACTCAAGCCGCACGCGGATCTCAACGAGGTGGACCGCCTCGGCATGCAGCAGCGCACTTACGAAATCCTCGGCCAGCAGGTGTCCCATGTGGAAGTGCCGGTGGCTCCTGGCCGGGACACCGCAAGGATGGTCACCATCGCCGCGCTCGACCAACAGCTGCGCCGGCTCGGATACAACATGGCGGATGAGTTCAACCAGCGCCTGCTCAACCACATGGCGGAGCCGAAGTGACAACTCACGCCGAAAGCCGGGCCTCGGCGCGCTCCGGCTGGATGAAGTGGTTCCAGCTTTCGTCGGCGAGGCCGTTCTCATGCAGGCCGAAAAGCGGCCGCCAGCGCGGTGCGAACGGCTTGCTGCGCGGGTGCATGCCGGCTTCATGCGGCAGCTTGTTGGCCTTGCGCGTGTTGCAGCGGAAGCAGGAGGTTACGATGTTTTCCCAAGTGGTGCGCCCGCCCTTGTCGCGCGGCGTGACGTGATCGAGGTTGAGCTGGGTTTCCGGCAGGACCTTGGCGCAATACTGGCAGGTGAACTTGTCCCGCAGGAACACATTGCGGCGGCTGAACCTGACCTCCAGCCGCGGCAGCCGGTCGTAGATCGAAAGCACCACGATTTTCGGCACCAGGATGGCGATGCGCGCGCCGTGAATCATTTGGCTTCCACCGCAGGCGGCCGAGTAGCCGATCCATGAGGCGAGGTCATGGGTCTTGAAGCGCTCGTCGCCCTCCACCTGCACCACCTCCGCATGGCCGATGCAGAGCAGGTGCAGCGAGCGCCGGACCGAGCAGGTGTGCACCGGTTGCCAAAACCGGTTGAGCACAAGCACGGGATGGTCCAAGAGGGAGTTCATCATCATTTCCAGCCAAGCGTCGGAAAACTAGCAAAGCGCCCCGCTTCGGCAATCGAAAAGCTCAATGCTGGCCTCTCTCCATGCGGCGGCGGAGTTGTGCGAGAACCGGCAGATCCGCAGCCGCCCATGACAGGCTTGCGAAATCCCGTGGCGCACACCAGCAGAGCCGCTCATGCTCCAGCGGACGCGGAGTGCCGCGGACGATGGTGCAGAGATAAGGCGACAGGCGGATGTCACCGCGATCATAACTCCACGTCACGGATTCCAAGGCCGCACCCACCTTCACCTCGATTCCGAGTTCCTCGTGCAGTTCGCGCGCCAGCGCCGCTTGCGGGGCCTCCCCCGGTTCCACCTTGCCACCGGGAAATTCCCACAAGCCGCCGAGGTGTTTCCCCTGCGGTCTCAGGCAGGCCAGGAAACAGCCGTTTCCATCTTCAATCACTCCGCAAACAACCTCGGTCATCGCCGCGCAGCGTGGAAAACGATATCCGGGCGGTCAAATCAAAGCTCCTCACGAAAAAAGCCGCCGGAGGTGATCCGGCGGCTTTTGAAATAACGCTATGCAATGTGGCTGAACCGGAGATCAAGCGATGACACAGTCATCTTCCTCATCATCGCAACCGCCGTCCTTCTTGCACTTGCCGGCGAGGAGGGTGCCTTCTTCTTTCTCCTTGTCGCAGTCACCGTCTTTCTTGCACTTGCCGGCGAGGAGGGTGCCTTCTTCTTTCTCCTTGTCGCAGTCACCGTCTTTCTTGCACTTGTCAGCAAGGAGGGTGCCTTCTTCTTCCTTCTCCTTGTCACAGTCACCGTCTTTCTTGCACTTGCCGGCGAGGATTTCGGTCTCCTTGCTGCACTTGCAGTCGGTGCACTTTTCATCCTTGCTCTTGCCGCAGTCACACTTGCCGCAGGCGGCGAGGACGGTGTCTTCTTTCTTCTCCTTGTTGTCGCCCTTGCACTTGCCGCAGCCATCGGCAAAGGCGAGCGGAGAGGCGATGATGGTGGCGCACAGGGCGCTGAGGAACAGTTTCATGGTATTGGTGTGGTTGCTATGGTTGGTGTTGGGTTCAACGGTTGCGGATACTACCCGGGCATCTGAGTTGCGCCAGCGGAAATTTATTCGAAAATAATTTTCCGGACGCGGAAAGAAACGCCGCCGTATTGGAAATGTTTCGGTGGAAAACCGGATTTTCCAACAATGGGCGCGGTGCCGTTTGGGCTTGGCCAAGGTGGATTTCCGGCCTATGCCGCTGCCCTTTGCCGTGTCTTTTTCCGTCCTTGCCACCGATCCCCGAAGCTCCGCCCGCACCGGCCGACTGGTTTTACCCCACGGCACGGTGGAAACGCCGATCTTCATGCCGGTGGGCACCCAAGGCTCGGTGAAAACCCTCCATCCCGTGGAAATCGAGCTACTCGGCGCCCAGATCATCCTCGGCAACACCTACCACCTCTGGCTGCGCCCGGGCCACGAGTTGATCCGCGAAATGGGCGGGCTGCATGGATTCACCACTTGGCAAAAGCCGTTTCTCACCGACTCCGGCGGCTTCCAGGTCTGGTCCCTGGCCAAGCTCCGCAAGATCACCGAGGAGGGCGTGAAGTTCCAAAACCACCTCGACGGCTCGAAAATGCTGCTCACTCCGGAGCTCAGCATGGAAATCCAGGCAGCACTCGGCTCGGACATCGCCATGCTCTTCGACGAGTGCCCGCCCTACCCCTGCGACGAGGCCTACGCCGCGAAATCCCTCGCCCTCACCACCCGCTGGGCACGGCGCTGCAAGGACTGGGTCAGCGCCAACGAACCCCGCTCCGGCGGTGGCCGCCAACTCCATTTCGGCATCGTCCAAGGCTCGGTCTATGCCGGACTGCGCGAGCAATCGGCCCGCGAGTTGGTGGAGCTGGACCTCGACGGCTACGCCATCGGCGGTGTCTCGGTGGGAGAGCCGGAGCATGAAATGTTCCGCGCCATCGAAAACGCGGTGCCGTTCCTGCCGCACGACAAGCCGCGCTACGCGATGGGCCTCGGCACGCCGCCGCAAATCCTGGAAATGATCGCCCGCGGCGTGGACATGTTCGACTGCGTGATGCCCACCCGCGTCGCCCGCCACGGGGTGGCCTTCACGCTGGATGGCCCGCTGCACATCAAGAACCTCATCCACGCCCGGGATCCGCGGCCGCTCTGCGAGACGGCGCACCCACACCTCGCTGGATTCTCCCGTGCCTACCTCCGCCACCTTTTCCGGGCCGGGGAAATCCTCGCTTTGCGGTTGCTTTCCTTCCACAATCTGCATTTCTACCTGCGCCTCGTCGCCGGGGCGCGGGAGGCCATCGCCGCGGGAAATTTCCCCGAATACAAGGACTCCTTCATCCGGCGCTACACCAAAAAAGAAAATTCATGACACCGCTCCTTCCTCTCCTCGCCCAAGCCCAGACCGCACCCCAAGGCCCCGGCGGCCTGCTCGGCAGCCCCTTCGTAATGATGGGCCTGATGGTGGTGATGTTCTACTTCCTGCTCATCCGCCCGCAGCAACGCCAGCGCAAGGAACAAGCCGCCCGCATCGCCGCACTCCAGTCCGGCGACAAGGTGGTCACCTCCGCCGGTATCCACGGCATCGTCCACAACGTCAAGGACCACACCGTGGTCGTGAAAGTCGCCGAGGGAACCATGATCGAGTTCGACAAGATGGCCATCACCAACGTCCAGAAAAAGGACGCGGCCAAGTGAACCTTCAACTTTGAACCTCAAACATCGAACGCCGAAGTGAAGATCCTTCAACGCTGATCTTTCCCGGCCCACCGCTTTCCGATACCCGCCATGCTCGCCATCACTTCGTTTTTTGAAGATCCGCTCACCGTGTTCGTGACCGGACTGATCCTGATGATTCTGTTCTTCTGGTATTTCGCCACCGAGATCGAGCGCCGGAAAAGAAACGTCGGCACGGTGCTGCTCTTCGGCGTCTGCGCGCTTTGCATTCTCGCCTGCATTCCGCTCAAGGAGCGGCTGAAAGGCGGCATCGATATCATTGGCGGCTCTTCTTTCTCACTGCGCATTCAGGAACGCGAGGGTGACGACGGCATGAAGATGCCCATCACCAAGGAACAAGTCGAGCAAGCGATCCTCGTGATCGAAAAGCGCCTCAACAGCATGGGCACTGCCGAGCCCTTGATCGCCCGCCAGGGCACTGATGGCATTCTCGTGCAAATGCCCGGCGTGGAACCCGAGGAATCCGCCCGCATTCGCGCCACTCTGGAAAAGGTCGCCAAGCTGGAGCTCCGCGAGGTGAGTCCGCGCAACGACGAGGCTGGTCCCAATGGCAAATCGCTGGCTCAACGTGTCCAGGATGGTGATGAAATCGTTCCCGGCTACCGCGCCTACCCGCTCAAGGGCAAGGATGAGGACGGCAACGAATACACCCGTCCGATCCTTCTCAACCGCCGCATGGCGCTCGGCGGCTCCGACATCGCCAATGCCGTCCCCTCCCCACAGCAGGCGGATGCCGTGGCCATCACCCTCAACGGCGGCGGCACCGACAAAATGATCGCCCTCACCAAAAACATGCGGCCGCAGCAGGACCGCATCGCCATCGTGCTGGACGGCGAGGTGATCAGCGCGCCCGTGGTCAATCAGGTGCCGCTGGGCAAGAATTTCATCATCGAGGGCCTGCGCGAACCGGGCGAAGTCCAGAGCCTCGCCAACTCGCTGATGAACCCGCTGGAAAACCCGCTCGTCGTGGATGAAGAGCGCACTGTTTCCCCCACCCTTGGCGCCGCCGTTGTCCAACAAGGCATCTGGGCCGGTCTCATCGGCCTTTCGATCACCTGCGTCTTCGTCCTGTTCTACTATCGTTTGGCCGGCATTGTGGCGCTCATCGGCCTCGCAGTGAACGGCATCATCCTCTTCGGCGTGATGGCCATGTTCGGCTTCACCTTCTCGCTGCCCGGCATCGCGGGCATGATCCTGACGATCGGCATGGCGGTGGATGCCAACGTGCTCATTTATGAACGTCTGCGCGAGGAAATGGCCGCCGGCAAGTCCCTCAAGAACGCCATCGCCGCTTCTTACGAAAAAGCCTTCAGCGCGATTTTCGACTCGAACATCACCTCGCTCATCACCGCCATCATCCTCTTCTGGATGGGCAGCGGCACCATCAAGGGCTTCGCCGTCACCCTCACCATCGGCATCGTGGCCTCGATGTTCTCCGCCCTTCTGGTAACCCGCGTGCTGTTCCGCTGGGGCATCGACCTGAACCTGCTCAAGAAGCTCTCCTTCTTCAACCTGTTCAAGGCGACCAACTTCGATTTCCTGGGCAAGCGCCGCAGCTGCGCCATCGCCTCGCTGTTTCTCGTGCTTCTCTCCTTCGCCGCCTTCGGCATCCGCAAGGAAAAGGCCTTCGGCATCGACTTCACCGGCGGCACGCTCGTCCAGTTCCAACTCGGCAAGGAAGTGAAAATCCCGCTTGAGGATGTGGAGAAGGCGCTGAAAACGCTCACTCTCTCCAAAGCCGCCTACCCACAGGAACAGGGCAACCCGGTTTCAGGCACACTTCTCACCATCCGCTGCGACACTCGCGACGCGGCGGCCATTACCAACAAACTCCGTGAAGCGATTCCGGCTCTCGGTGAACTCAAAACCGCAACCAACCAGGAAGGCGGCCATGACTACGTCATCGACAGCAGCAAGGAGGAGGTCTCAGCCCTGATCGGAGGGACTTTCCTGCGGGACTCGCTCATCGCACTCACCCTGGGACTCATCGGCATCCTGATCTACATCACCGTGCGCTTCGAGTTCGCCTTCGCACTCGGTGGTTTCATCGCCATTCTCCATGACGTCATCATTTCCATCGGAATCGTCGTCCTGCTGGGCGGTGAATTGTCACTCATCCATGTGGGCGCCATCCTCACCATCGCCGGTTATTCGATCAACGACACCATCGTCATTTTCGACCGCATCCGGGAATCGCTCCTGATCCGCACCGGCTCGATCAAGGCCATCATGAACGAGGCCATCAACATCACCCTCTCGCGGACGGTGCTGACCTCCTCGACCACCATCATCACCGTGGCGATCCTCTCCCTCTTCGGTGGTTCCTCGCTGCGCGATTTCTCCATCATGATTCTCATCGGCCTGGTAGTCGGCACCTATTCCTCGATCTTCGTCGCCTCACCCGTCGTGCTGTGGTGGAGCCGCCGCAAGGGTGGAGACCTTCGCGAGGACGTGCTCGCCACCGAGATCAAGGCCGAGACCGCCGCCGCGGCTCCTTAAGGGAAACCATAGCGCATACCACATCACCACAAGAAGGCCGCTCCCTGCCGGGGGCGGCCTTCTTCGTTTGGCTAAGTAACCAATTCCGTGACAAATCAGATCTTCCAGCAATCGCAAAATAGGGTTATCAAAACCCTGCGCTACTCACATATCATTTCATCTGAATCTCCGGAATTTTTCCACAACCAGCATACCTTCCGTGACAGGCCCCCAACAGCCATCCCCGGACAAGAGTCAACCGGACGGGACTGATAACCCTCAGATCCCGGTGGAAGCTGATATTTTCGCGAAACTGCAGAATCTTGCCGATGCGCGCGGCGTTTCCATCAACGAAGTGATTCGTCAGCTCATCGAAGGGGAAGGCCATTGTCCGCCGCATAAGGAAGTCAACCTCGCCGCGCTCACACCGAAGCAGGCGCTCGTGCTGGAACACCTGAAGTCCGGACTCAGCGTCAAGGAAACCGCCAACGAGATGGGTGTCTCCGAGGAAACCGTTCGCACCCACATTCTGCGCGCCCGCAGCCGCCTCGATTGCTCCGATCTTCTTTCCCTTCGCTTTCAATAGAACCAACGATTCTGATACTTACTGATTTCATAGACTTTCGGGTCTGCCGGTCGGCGCAAGCGCCAAGTCCGCCCTAACTATCCCCCCCAAGTGAAGTGCGACTCATGACAATCCCTGCGTTTCACTGGCTGGCAGGCCCGATTCCTCCCATCACGCCACTTTGCCACCGGATATCGTCATTCTCGTTTGCGCCGTGCTGGTGAGCACCACACTCAGCCTGATCCTGCGCAATGCCAGGCGGGGAGCATCATCCATCCGCAAGCCACAACACCGGGAATAATAAAGTGCGCCGCGCACTCACGGCTCGGGCGGGACAGTTTCAGCCCTCGGCCCATCCCGCGGCGGCGGCGGGAAATCCTCCTTCGTGAGCTTCTGGTCGTGGTTCTTGTCCATCGCCTCGAATCGGTCCTCCTGCTCGTCCTCGGGCAAGCCACGCACGGCGGGACCTGCGCGGAACTCCTCATAAGAAAGCGCTCCATCGGCATCCTTGTCGAGCTGGCGAAGCATGCGCTGCGGATCCATCCGCGGCTCTGCGGGCATTCCGGGGCCTTCGGGTCTTTCAGGTCTTTCGCCCCCGGGTCCTTGGCCACGCCGTGGATGCGGCTTGTCGCCCTCGCGTTTGAAAGGCGGCTCCGGTTTGTCCTTCGGAGTGATCACGCCATCTCCATCGGTATCCAGCCGCTGGAAGATGGCCACCTGCCGCTCGGGCGGCAGTTTCTGGTGGAGCTTTCCGGCCTTGAATTCCTCCAGGCTCACGCCTCCACTCTTGTCCGCATCCAGCTCCCACAGCCGCTGCATCGGCGGGCGCGGGCCATCATTGGGCCGCCCCATGCGGCTCAACTCCTCACGCGACAGGCTGCCGTCACCGTCCTTGTCGAGACGCTCAAATATCCTCGGGCGCTTTTCCTCCGGCAGATTGCGGATGCGCGGCATCTGGTCGAATTCCTCGCGGGAAATGAGCCCGTCACCATCCAGGTCAGCAGCCTTCCAAGTCTCCATGAACTGGCGCTGTGGCCCGCGCTTGGCTGCCCCCTCGGGTTCCGAATTCTGCGGAGGCCTGCCCGGAGACTGGGCGAAAACGGTCACGGGAGCCAGGAGACCTGCGACAATTAGGGAAACTGGGATTGTTTTCATGGCGGATTGCGGCTTGTTTGGCCCGCGTTCGAAGCGGGTGACGGATATAAAACTCCGGAACCAAAGGAAAGTTCCGCTTTTCCCCGCCACCGCTCAAGATCCCCATCCAAGCCACCCGACATGCACATTCGAGACATTCTCAGCGGCTCCAAGCCCTCGCTCTCGTTCGAGTTTTTCCCCCCGCGCGGCACTGCGGCATGGGAGGACCTTTATCAGACCATCCGCGAGCTGGAGGCGCTGCGGCCCTCGTTCGTCTCCGTCACCTACGGCGCGGGCGGCACCACCCGGGAAATGACGCATGATCTGGTCGTCCGCATCAAGCAAACCACCACCATCCCGCCCGTGCCGCACCTGACCTGCGTGGGCCACACCAAGGCTGAGGTGCTGGCCATTCTGGAGCGTTACGCCGCCGCCGGTGTGGCCAACATCCTCGCCCTGCGCGGGGATCCGCCGCGCGACCAACCGGACTACGACTGGAGCCAGGGGGACTTCCGCCACGCCGCGGATCTCGTGCGCTTCATCCGCAGTTTCAACGAGACCGGCAAACACCCGGACCCGCGCGGCTTCGGCATCGGCGTGGCCGGCTTCCCGGAAGGCCACCCGTCCACTCCCAACCGCATGCAGGAGCTCGATTTCCTCAAATCCAAGGTGGACGAGGGCGCGGACTACATCTGCACGCAGTTGTTTTTCGACAACCACGATTTCCTGGATTTCCGCGACCGCTGCCGCTTGGCGGGCATCGAGGTGCCGATCATCGCCGGGCTGATGCCTGTCACTTCGCTGCCGGGGATGAAACGCATGGCCGAGCTGGCCGCCGGTGCCCGCTATCCCGCCAAGCTCATCCGCGCCCTGAACCGTGCCAATTCAAGTCCGGGTGTCGTGGAGCGCGTCGGCATCCACTACGCCGCGGAACAATGCGCCGGCCTGCTCAACGAAGGGGTGGACGGCATCCATTTCTACACGCTCAACAAGAGCCACGCCACCCGCGAGATCTTCCACAGTCTGGGCCTGGACACCAGCGCCTGACTCAGCGCTTGCCCTGCTGATAGATGTCCTCGGCCTGGCTCAAGGTGAGCTCGTAGAGATGGCCGTTGATCGGCACCCGCAGCGGGATGCGGCCGCTCACCGCATCCGGCGGAAAGAGTTCAGTCAGCCGGGGGGCGCGCTCGAAAGCATCACCCGGAAGCGTGATGAGGACATCGCCTTCATAACGCAGCATGCGCGACATGCGCTCGGACGCCTGACTCTGCAGGCGCCGCATCTCAAGACTCAATCCCAGCCGATCAAACAAGGCCATCGATTCCAGCGACTGCGCGCCCTCCTCGACGCGCTTGGCCTCCTGCGCGGCACGCCGCAGCGTGAAATCATCATCGCCGCCGGGCAGCTCCCGCGTGTCGGCCTGTTCCTCCTCACCAAGGAACAACGGCGAGGACTGCAAGCCCGCCCCCTTCGCCACGACTTCATCGACTTCCTCCTGCGTCGGCTGGCGCACCTTGATTTCGCCCTGCATCGTCAGGAGCTCCTCCGCCTTGAGGTCGATTTCGGAAAGACGCATGCCACCTCCCACCGTCTGTAGATAGAATGAACCCTCACGGAAAGCCACACGGTGATAGTTTCTCGAATAATCCACCACCGAGAGCGCCTTGAGCAGGTGGAACCGGTCACGCAGCGAAACCACATCCTTGCCGTCCATCACCACCTGCCCCTCAAAGCCGATGCCATCCGAGCTGTTGGTGGATCCGAAGACCTTGAAATCCCCGGAGATGGATCCCTCGACGAAATTCCGCAATGCCGGCGGGACCAGGCCCTCCACATCGAGGTGCCGGATTTTCACAATCCCGTTCACCTGCGGACGCTCGCCGCCGGTCAGCCGCAGGCCGGGGAACTCAACCGTGCCGTCGCCTTTTTTGAACTCCGCGCGCTCGAACACCAGGCCGTCGGCTTCGGCGAGCACCACCAGATTGACGATTTCCAGATGCCGCAGCCAGTTCTGCCGAAAAAACCCGCCCTTGAAGTTGAACCGCCAGCCGGTGTCGGTGCGCTGCATGATCAGCGAGCTGGATTCGATCGAACCCTGCGTGCGCTCGGAATAGCCCCAGCGCACCGTGACATCGGCCACATCAAAGGAATTCGCCTCCACCATTTCCGGTGTTTTGAAGACAGCTTCCGCGAGCTTGGCGGCGGACTGCGCGTCATCCGTACCCGCCCGCAGGTCGATCTCCATCCGGGCGACCGCCACGGTCCCGGTCTGCCAGCGACCCACCAAGCCATCGAGCAAGCCCATCTTGAAGCGGATGTTGCGGGCCTCGAATGATTCAAAAAAAGTTCCTTCACCGCCTTGGGCGGCAACCCGGCCGATTTCAAGCTGTCCGTTGGCATGCTGCAGCCCGCGGAGCTCCAACTCCGGAGCCTCCAGGGCGGACTGCAGGCTCGTCTGGAGGACTTGATTGAACCGCGGTGAATTCGGGCGCTTCAGCAAATAAACCCACATGCCAATCGCCACCAGCAGCAGGAACACCAGCAGTCGGAAACCCAGCCGCAGCAAATGAAACAACGCCCGGCCCTTCATCCCGCTGCCGGACATCGAATAGCGGACCTGGAACCAGAATCCCTGGCTTGCCACCCACTGGCTCAATCGTTCGTTGAAATTTTGGGATTGCTCGGATTCCATGATTCGCATCGCCTCGCGGCAGCCGCAGTAAAGCGGCCCGCTAGTGACGAGGCGAGGGAAAATTGCCTCGCCCCCGCCGCCCCCATCCCCTACGACCCTCCCCCGTGGAAGCCAACGACTACAAAGTGCGCCTCGAAATCTTCGAAGGCCCGCTCGACCTGCTGCTCTACCTCATCAAAAAGGACGAGGTGGACATCCATTCCATTTCCATCGAGCGCATCACCCGCCAATATCTCGACTACATCAACACCTTCAAGCTGCTCAACATCGACCTCGCCTCCGAGTTCATCGTCATGGCGGCCAACCTGATGTATCTCAAGAGCCGCACGCTGCTGCCGCGCACGGAGCAACCGCCGGAAGAAGACGCGGAAGAGGACGATCCGCGCTGGGAGCTCATCCGCCAGCTCATTGAATACAAGAAATTCAAGGACGCCGCAGGTTTCCTCTCGCTGCGCGAACTGGAGCAGGAAGGCCGTTTCGCCCACCAACCCGACGCCGCCGACCAAGCTGAGGAAGAACCGCCGGCACTCGCCGAGGTTTCCATCTTCGATCTGATCCGCGCCTTCCAGAACGTGCTCAAGCGTTTCGAGGAGTCGCATGATTTCGGCGACATCATCGATGACCGCTTCACGGTCTCGGACAAGATCGAGCTGCTCATGCAGCGCTTCGAGCCCGGCGAATCGCGTCGTTTCGAGGAGCTTTTCCAATCCGCCACCACCAAGGCGGAAGTGATTGTCACCCTCCTGGCGCTGTTGGAATTGATGAAGCTCAACCAGTTCGTCGTGCGCCAGAGCGACTTGCTCGGAGACATCGTCATCGAGCGCCGCAGCACCCATGCGGTGGCCGCGCTCGAAGCTGTGGAAACCGGTGCGGACCCCGATTGAGCGGCCCGCGCCTCAGCTCATCCGGAAGACGATCCGCGCCTTGGTCAGATCGTAGGGAGACATTTCCATCTTCACCTTGTCACCCACCACCAGGCGGATGAAGCGCTTGCGCATCTTGCCGGAAATGTGGGCCAGCACCTCGTGGCCGCTTTCCAAGCGCACGCGAAACATTGTGCCGGCCAGCACCGAGGAGATCTCGCCATCCACCTCCACCGCCTTTTCATCATCGTCCTTGGTGGAGCGCTTGGGCGGACCATAGCGGTTGCGATTGCGGCTGCGGCCGCCGGAGGGTTTTCGGCCGGAATTCTGTGGGCGCGGAGGCATGATGGCTTGGTATGAAACTCACGAGCGCGGAACACACTCCGCGCGCGGGCGTGTCGGTAGCGCATCGCCCGCAGCCCATCAATCCCAAAAAACGGAAGATATCGTGCGCTTGCGTGTTTTCACCGAGACAGGCGCTTGCCAAGCCGTCCGCCAACATTCAAGTTTCGCCGCGCGTCCGTCCCCGGCGGTCGCAGGGAAAAATCCACAACCAAGTTTCACAGACATGCCCGAGATCACCGAAAAAGAACTGCCCGCGAACCTCAAGCCGCTGTGGCTCAAAGCGCTCACGGCCGTGCAAACCAACAACCTCGCCTACGCGGTGAGCACCCTGCTGCCTCCGATTCTCAAGGAATGCCCCGGCTTTCTGGAAGGCCGCAAGCTGCTGCGCAAGTGCGAGCTCCAACTTTGCGGCGGGGCCAAGAAAAAAAGCGGTCTTTTCGGCATCCAGGCCGGCAGCATGGGCGTGATGAAACTGCACAGCGCGGCCAAGAAAGATCCTGAAGGCACGCTTCCGCTCATCGAAAAAGAACTCGAGAAAGACCCGCTCAACGAACAAGCCAACGACCTGCTCTTCGACGTCTGCCTCAAGCTCGAACTCTTCGAAACCGCGGCCTTCGCCTTGGAAACCGTTCGCTCCGGCAATCCGGAAAACGCCAAACTCCTCCACAAGCTCGCCAAGTTCTATCTGGACCGCGACCAACCGCTGGTCGCCTCCGAGGTTTACAACGACATCATCAAGCACCATCCCACCGACGGCGTCGCCATCAAGGGCTCTAAGGACGCTTCCGCCCGCGCCTCGATGCAAAAGCAGAAGTGGGATGAAAACGCGGACATGCGCAGCCTGATGCGCGACGCCAGCCAGTTCGAGGAACTCGAAAAAGCCTCCCGCACCGGCCTCACCCGCGAGCAACTCGAACAACGGCGCGACCAGGTGGTCGAGAAATACAACGCCGACCCCAACCACCTCGCCACCGTCAAGGAACTCGCCGGCATCTACGAACAACTCGAAGACTGGCACAGTGCCGAAACCTTCTACACCTGGGCCCACTCGCTGAGCGCCGGGGACGTGGCTCTCGCCACCAAGGCCTCCGTGATGAAGGACCGCGCCATCGATTCCGACCTCAAGGCGCTCGAAGCCGGAGTGGCCGCGGATCCGGACAACGCCGAACTCAAGGCCGCGCTCGAGGCGCGCCGCGCCGACCGTCTCGCCGAACAGGTGCAGGAAGCCCAGCGCCGCGTGGACCAGAACCCGACCGATCCGCAACTGCGCTTCGAGCTCGGCAGCGCGCTTTACAACTCCGGCGATCATAGCGCCGCCATCCCGCACCTCCAGCAAGCCACCCGCAACCCGCACATCCGCACCAAGGTGCTGCTCCTGCTGGGTCGCACCTTCAAGGCCAAGGGCATGTTCGACCTTTCCATCAAACAGCTCTCCGACGCACTGGCGGACCTCCACGCCATGGACAACACCAAGAAGGAAGTCCTTTACGAAAAGGGCATCATCCACGAGGAAATGGGCGACAAGACCTCCGCGCTCGACTGCTTCAAGCAGATCTACGAAGTGGATTACGGCTACCGCGATGTGGCGCAGCGCGTGGAATCCTCCTACGCCTGAGCCTCAGCGCGGCACCATGGTGATGCGCAGCCGGTCATAGCGGTCATCCGGGCGAAACAGCCAGCCCGGCCGCGTGTCCAGCAATTCGTAGCCGGTGAGCATGAACTCCGGCAGGAACTGGTTGCTGTTCGGATCGTAGGCTTCCTTGCCGGTGTAATAACCGCGGATGCGGTATTCATAATTATTGTCAAAGGCATAGCGCTGGCCCGGCGGCCCGGTTTCCGGCAGGCGATCCGGCGTCTGCTTGCGGTCCTCACGCATGATCACCAGCTTCGCCCGGCTCCATGGCTGCCTCGGCTGCCGCAGGTATCCCCAGAAGCGGGTCTTTTCCACGAAGTAGCGCCGGCCGTAGTAAAAATCCCCGGTCGGCTCCGAGGCGATCCGCGCGTTGCGCTCCTCCACGGTGGGCCCGCCCAGATTGCCCCTTCCCATGGATGGCGCGCCACAATGGGACAATAGCGCGCAGACAGGCACCAGCAGCAGGAATTTCCAACGTGGATTCGGCATGGCGGGAAAACTAGGAAACCCGGCCGCCCGCCGGCAAGCGCGGATCATTGGAATTCCTCATCAAAAGGCTTCCCGCCCAGCACCCAGTCCTCGGCCAGCACCCGGGTGATCTCAAACTGCCGGGCCTCCGCACCCTCCGGCCGCAGCACCTCAAGT
The DNA here is from genome assembly GCA_003820635.1 of Verrucomicrobiaceae bacterium. The sequence continues at coordinate 30,218 of RPOS01000019.1, forward strand.
GTCACGCGGTTCAGCCGGCGCTCGGCGCCCTCTTTCTCTTCGGAGATGATCCGCTCCATCGCGCGCGCCTGCGACGAGCCCTTGCGGCAATAGCCTAACAGAATGAGCTCGGAGTCCGGCGAAGCCATGCCATAACTCAGCCACTCCGCCTCATCCCTGAACGGCCCGTTGTAATAACTGTCCTTCGCGACGATGACGCGCAGCAGGCCCTGCGCGCGGCCCTCCGCCATCAACCCGCTCCATGATGGCTTCACCGTCCGGGCAAAGGCATCAAAATCGATTTTCCAGACTCCCGCCTCATCCGGCGTCAGCAGCGCCAGCCGGTTGCGCGGCGCGCCATCCTTCGCGGTGCTCACCAGCACCCCGTCGAGCAGCAGGCCGTTGGCATCCATGCTGCTGAGCCATTGGTAGCCGGTCACCGCACCATCCAGCACCTCCATATTCTGGAGAAAGGAAATCACATCCGCAGACTGGGCCGATCCCGGGCGGAAAAAACGCTCCACTCCGGCCGCGTCACGCAGCGCGAGCGCCTGTTTCACCAGATCCAGCGCGTGGTCTTCGGAAGGAGACTCGAATTGCGAAACATTGTGCTTCAGCGCCAGCGGCGCGGTCTCCACCACTACAGGCCCGGGCTTCCGGTTCATGTTAGGCTTCAGCCAAGCCCAGATGAAGGCACCCAAAACTCCGAGGACAATCACCACCAACACCAGGGACCAGGTGATGATGGCGTTTCCCCGGCCATGGTTTTCCTGCCCCCCGCGCCGGTGGGAACGTCCTTCGCTCCTGCGCTTGCGCTGAACGTCCTTCGGTAATCCAGTGCCGGGCACGCGCGCCACCCGGCCAAGGCTCGGAGCATCTCCGGCCGCCCTGTCAAAGCGCTGGGGACGCACGGACCGTTGGACACCGCGTTCTTTCATGCAAAGAAGGTCTTCTACCCGCCATGGGCAGCATCGCAAGGGGCATCATTTCCGGCAATTCTCAATACCTGTGCGCCAAGACACGAAAAAGCGTCCTCCCGGCGGCGCGGAAGGACGCTGTGGTGAATCTGGCCGGAAGCCGGTGCCTCACTTGGTACCATGGACCTCAGGCACCGGAGCGGACTGGATTTCTTGGAACTGCGGCAGCGGGCGGAGGCCCGGCGGCTTGACATCGCTGGTGCAGCAGCAGGAAGCGGCCAGCATGGCAACGGCGGAAACAATGAGTGCGGTGATGATGCGGATCATGGAATGGATGGTGGTTATGGAGAACTTTCTGCAATCTGGCGGGAACGGAGAAGCAGGCCTTATTTCGTCGGCGCCACATAAGTGGGCGGGCTCGGGGCGGGAGCGGTGGCCGGGCTGCAGGATGCTGCGAGAAAGGCGGCGGCAGCGGCAAGCAAAGCGATTTTCATCGGTGGAGTAGGTTTGTTTTTTGCAACCGGCATTTCTCAAGGGCCAGCTTGCGGGCGAGACTAACGCCCGCCCCTGTCGCTGCAAGGCAAAAGACAGGCAAAACGGGGTGATCCGCTTTTGGGATGTGGACTGGGGCGGCGACCTGCCGCGGCTGAGGCGCTGAGCGCGCGCCGCCATGAGTCCGGAGACTCGCCGTAGGCGCGCTTGAAGGCGGCTGATAGATGGAAGCCCGAGCTGAAGCCAACGCGCGCGGCGATGTCATCGAGCTTGGCATCGCTGGAGGCGAGCAGCCTGCGGGCGCGGGTGAGCCGCAGGTGGATGACGTATTGCCACGGGGCAAAGCCGGTCTGCGCGCGGAAGGCGCGGCGGAAGTGCGAGTAGGCCACGCCGAGGTCGCGGGCGAGTTGCTCCACGTTCACCGCTTCCGCGTGGTGCTCGTTGAGATGGCGTTCGGCCTCTGCCACGGCGCGCTGGATGCGCGAGGGTTGGATGCGGTTTTGGGTGATGCGTGCACAGAGTGCGAGGGCCTTGAGCGCGGCGGCGGAGAGCTCCGGTTGGAAGCCGCCGGCGCCCTGCCGGACGAGGCGGTGGATGGCGGCCAGGGTTTCCTCCAGGCCGGCGTCGATCGCGCCCGGCGGCAGGATCGCGCCCGGAGGAAATGTGTTGGCGCGGAGCAGCGCGTCCACCACCGGGCCTTGCACTTCGATCCAGCTTTCGCTCCAGCCGGTGCGCGCATCCGGGCGGTAGCGGTGCCAGGTTTGAGGTAGGAGCAGAAACGCCATGCCTGCGGAGATCCGCCGCTTGCCTGAGGAGCGGGTTTCCAGCCAGCCGCTGCCGGCGGAAACGAGAACCAGCTGCATGGCATCGAGCACCCGGCCATGTGCCCAGTCAAGTTGGTGGTCCTCGGGATGCTGCGCGGGCGGGTAGGCGGCGCCTGCGGTGATGTGGGTGCGGCCCGCTGCGGTGACGCCGAGGCCCCAGCGCGCCAGTTCCGGCGTGGCGGGCAGGTAGCGGAAGTAGTCGGTGGTTTTTGAGGTCATTTCCTGTATGCAAATGATCATTCCCGCCATTTGCAAGCCGGCGTCCATCCGGTATTTTCCGCGGCGATGAAAAACTCAGCAGTTCGAGTCGGGCTTTTTGGCATTGGATTGGACACCTACTGGCCGCAGTTCGCCGGCTTAAAGGAGCGACTTGAGGGCTACCTTGGCGTGGTCAGCGGCAAGTTGGAGCGGCCGGGCGTGGAAATCGTCAACCTAGGCCTGATCGATTCCCCGGAAAAAGCGATGGATGCCGGCCACCGCTTCCGCCGTGAGGATGTGGACATCATTTTCCTGCACGTCACCACCTACGCGCTCTCCTCCACCGTGCTGCCGGTGGTGCGCCGGGCGAAGGTGCCGGTGATCATCCTGAACCTGTCTCCGGAGGCCTCCATCGATTACGCCACCTTCAACAAGATGGGTGACCGCACGGCGATGACCGGCGAGTGGCTGGCCCATTGCTCGGCCTGCCCGGTGCCGGAAATTGCCAATGTTTTCCAACGCGCGGGCATTCCCTTTGAGCAAATCACCGGCATGCTCGGTGATGATCCCGAGTGCTGGAACGAGGTGGACGAGTGGATCGAAGCCGCGCGCGTCGCCAACGTGATGGCTCACAACCGCCTCGGCCTGATGGGCCATTATTACAATGGCATGCTCGATATTTACTCTGACACCACGCTGCAGTGCGCGGCCTTCGGCGGGCACATGGAAATCGTGGAGGTGGATGAACTCGCCGCCCTGCGCCGCGAGGTGACCGATGCGGAAATCGCCGCGCGCGTCGCTCATTTCCGCGAGCAGTTCGACGTGCAGGATGATTGCTCGCAAGAGGAACTCGAACGCGCCGCGCGCACTTCCGTGGCGCTCGACAAGATGGTGGAGGATCACGATCTCGGCTCGCTGGCCTATTATTACATGGGCACGGGCAATGTGGACAACGAGGACGCCATCAGCTCGATCATCCTCGGCAACTCGCTTCTAACAGCCCGTGGCGTCCCGGTGGCCGGCGAATACGAGGTGAAGAACGCGCAGGCCATGAAGATCATGGATACCTTCGGCTGCGGAGGCTCGTTCACCGAATACTATGCCATGGACTGGAACGAGGATGTGGTGCTGATGGGCCATGATGGTCCCGGCCACATTGCCATTGCCGAGGGCAAGACCAAGGTCCGCCCCCTCAAGGTTTACCACGGCAAGGTCGGCCGCGGCCTGTCGGTGGAAATGTCGGTAAAGCACGGGCCGGTGACGCTGCTTTCAGTGGTGGAGGATCCCGGCCGCGGGCTCAAGCTGCTGGTGGCGGAGGGCGAATCGGTGCCCGGCCCGATCCTTGAAATCGGCAACACCAACAGCCGCTACAAGTTCCCGATCGGCGCGCGGCGTTTCGTGAATGACTGGAACGCCCAGGGCCCGGCGCACCACTGCGCCGTCGGCGTGGGCCACCTCGCGGGCAAGATCGGGAAACTCGGCCGCTTGTTAGGAATGCCGGTGGTCCGCGTCTGCTGAGGCCCGGGGTGACCTTTTTGCACGGGCCGGTTCATTCGGCCCAACTCAACACGACCAGTCCGGCCGGAGGGACAATCGACTCAAGGCGCTTGCCGCACGGCTGCTCGGCCGCCTTCCAGATCGTCCAAAGCACATCCGCCTCGGGCTCGCCATAGGTCGGCGGCCGGCCCCGTCCCGCGCATCGCTGCCACAGGCGCGGCAATACTTCCTCAGCTATCTTTCGGCTCATCGGCATTCCTTGCGGTTGCCGGTGTCATCCTTTTTGAGTCAACGGCCTTCTCCTGCCGCCCCCTGCCAACTCACCTCGGTGTCAAAACTTTTGAGGCAACAGGGGGGCATGAAACCGCTCGTTTTTCCGCTTCCAGCGGCGTGGCGGAGGCATTATGAGAAGCGGCGTGTTGCAGATTGTTTTCAACGAAATCAGCGCGGCCGAGCTTTCCGGGCTCGATACCCTTGAGCAGCTTGAACTGCTGGAGGAGTTCAAGGTCGGCAAGGAGGATCTGGAAAACCTCAATGGCGAGCGCTTCGGCAAGATTGAGCGCGACGGCACCGTGCTCTATCGCTACCGCTCCAAGGACTACCGGTTTTACTTCGAGGTGAAGGAAGGCGCGGTGATCGTGCACCGGGTGCTGCACAAGGGGACGTTTTCGGATTTCCTGTTCCGCTCCAAGATGCCGCTGGCGGAGGACGAGGCGCTGGCCGGCTCCAAGCACTTCTGGAAACTCATCGACGAAGGTCGCAACGCGCGGCGGCTGTGAGATCCGGCGGACTTTTTGCTTCCGGTCGGGCCATGACGGCGGCTAGAAATGCCAATCATGAAATGGCTGATGTATCTCATACTGGCGGTGGCGGTGGGTGGCTCATGGCTGCTGTTTTCCAACAAGGGCAAGGAGATGGATTCCCTGCGGCAGGAGATCATCAAAATCGAGGAAGCCGGTGATCCGGACGGGGTGCTGGCCCAAAAGGAAACCGAGCTGGGCTCGATCGAGGGAGAAAGAACCTTCAGCGGCATCCTGCTGACCTTCCTGAGCGCCGGCCTGGCGGGGATTTTGTTCGTGGTGTATCTGCTGCCGTTTTTCGCCCAGCGCGTCACCCATGCGGTGTATGACAGCGCGGAAATGGTGGAGAAGGATGTCATGCATGACGCGCGATCGCTGCTGGCGCAGGGCGACTATCACGGAGCCATCGAGGCTTTCAAGGAAGCGGCCAAGCTGGAACCGCTCAACCGCCTGCCGTGGGTGGAAATCGCCAAGATATACAAAGACAATCTGGAGGATCCGCACGCGGCGGTGGAGACCGTCCGCTATGCTTTGGAGAGCCAGGCATGGGAGATCAACGATGCAGCCTATTTCCTTTTCCGCCTTGCGGAATTGTATGACGAGGTGCTTGAAGACCGCGCCTCGGCGGTGGCCATCATGCAGCAGGTGGTGGAGCAATTCCCGCGCACCCGCCACTCGGCCAACGCCAATACCAAACTTCACGAATGGGGCGCCGACCAGGAGCTGGCTGCGCAACCCGCGCCACTGAACCCGACACCGCCGCCCATGGGCTCTACCCGGTATGAACTCCCGCCGGCGGATGATGACGGAGCGGGCAGATCCGCCTGAGGCGGAAAAAGGCCGGCCGCCATGGGAAACAAGGGATCAGCGGCGGGCGCGTGGTTGAGGCTTTTCAGCGGGCGGCACCCGATGTTCGCCGCAGCCGTGGTGGCGGTGGCCAGCGTGGCGGCGGCGGATGCATGGCCGTGGTGCGGGCTGGCGGCGGCGGTTTTTTTCGCAGTGCTTGGAGTGGCCTGCGGATCATGGCAGCGTGGGTTGGTGTGGCTCGCCTGCGGCGCGACCGCCGCGGGCGTTTTCATCTGGCGCGGCACGGCACAAGAAGCAGCCGGTCAGGCGCTGATGGCGCTTCCGGGCACCGTCATGGAGGCCCGCCTGCTGGAGGACGGGCGCGGCAGCGGTCGATACTGGGCCGCCCCGGCGCGACTCCTGAGCGGCACGCACGCGGGGACAAAAGTCTGGTGGCAGGGCACTGGCACCGCCCCGGTGGCGGGCGCGGTGCTCCGGGCGAAGGGGAATTTCCAAGCACCGCCGGAACCGCGCAATCCGGGTGAGTTCAACCGCGCGGACTGGCTGCGACGGCAGGGTGTGGCGGCGGTTTTCCACAGCACGCGGCTGGAGGAACCGGTGAAAACCAGCACCTTGGCGTCCTTGGGCGCGAGGATCCGCCATGGTTTCCGCGAGCGGGTGACGGCGGGGCTGGCGGAAGATTCGCAACAGGCCCATGTCATCCGCGCGGTGGTCATCGGCGAGCAACCGCCGGATGAGGTGAATCTGATAGCCGCGTTCCGCAACAGCGGCACGCTGCATGTGTTCTCGGTGAGCGGACTGCATGTGGCGATGGTGGGAAGCATGGGCTGGCTGGTGTTGAGTCTTGCGGGCGTGCCACGGCGCTGGGCGCTGCCGATGTTGATCCCGCTGGTTTTCGGCTACGCGTGGATCACCGGCCACAGCGCTCCGGCGGTGCGCTCCGCATGGATGGCGGCGGTGTTTCTCGGGGCCTTCGCCTTCCGCCGGCGGCCGGACCTGCTCAACGCGCTGGGCGCTGTTCTGTTAGCGGCGATGCTGTGGGACGGCCGCCTGTTGTTCCAGCCCGGCGTGCAGCTGTCCTACGGCGTGGTCGCCGCCATCGCGGTGGGCACTGCGTGGGCCGCGAAAACCTTCGCATGGATGGCACAGCCGGAACTCTATCTGCCGCTGCAGTTGATGAGCCGCTGGCAGAAATTCCTGCTCGGCCTGCGCCGGAAAACCGCCGGGACCCTGGCCGTCTCGCTGGCCGCGGGCGTCGGTTCCGCGCCACTCACCGCATTCCACTTCAGCCTCGTCACCCCGGTCTCGGTGATCGCCAGCCTGGTGCTGGTGCCGCTGGTTTTCGCGCTGCTTGCCACCGCGCTTTTTTCCGCCGCGCTGTTTTCCGTTTTCCCACCACTGTCCCAAGGAATCAACCGGCTCAATGGCATGGTGGCCGATGCCTGCGTGTTCTCGGCGCGGGTTTTTTCGGCGATTCCCGGCGGGCATTTCACCGTCGGCGGCGACAAGCGGCCGCAGTTGCTGGTTTATGACCTGCAATACGGCGACGGCGCGGCGGGTTTCTCGGATGGGAAAGGAGCCGCCGTGCTGCTCGATTGCGGTGGCCGCCGCAGTTTCGATTTTCTCGTGGCACCCTCGCTGCAGCGGCTCGGCCTCGCCCCGGATTCGGTGGTCCTGAGCCACCCGGACGGTGGCCACCTCGGTGGAGGCGCGGCGGTCTGGGAGCAATTTCCCATCCGCCAGGCGCTGCTGCCGGTGGAACGCTCGCGCAGCCCGGCATTCCGCGCATGGCTCACGCAGGCACCGCAGGACGGCGTGCGCATTCATCACGCCGCAGCTCGCGCATCACTCGCCCTGCCGGATGGCGCCACGCTGGAAATCCTCCACGCGCCGGATCCGCTGGCCTTTCACTCGCTGGCGGATGACCGCGTGGCCGTCATGCGTCTCCACTGGCGCGGATGGAAACTGCTTCTCACCAGCGATGCCGGCATGGGCACCGAGCTGCGGATGCTCGATGCTCTAACAGACGTCTCCGCGGATGTCATCATCGCCGGCCGCCATCGCACGGACCTGGTGCTTTGCGACCGCTTCCTGGATGCGGTCAACCCGCAGGCCATCATCGCATCCAACCATTCCCACCCCGAAGGCGAGGCCGTGTCACCCGCCGCCATGGACTACTGGAAATCTCGCGGCATCCGGGTGATCGACCAGTCCGAAAGCGGCGGCGTCACCCTGCGCGTGGACGAGGCGGGATGCCTGCGCATCGAGGGTTTTCTCACGCCCGCGCCGGTCATCCTGCATCCACGTTGAGTGACTTGCGGCAGCGCAAGCGCCACATCGCCTTGCCCTCGCTTTCCCAGAGTTCTTGGAAATCGGTCTTCGGATGGAAAAACGAATCCTCCTCCCACTCCAGCCGCTCGAACTTTCCGAACTCCGCCACTTTTTCCTCCGCCCAGCGGAAGTAGTCCTCATGATCCGTCATGAAGAGGAACTCGCCGCCAGGCACCAGCACGCGCCGCACGGCTGTTAGAAAATCCACCTGCACCAGCCGCCGCCGGTGATGCCTTACCTTCGGCCACGGGTCCGGGCACAGCAGGTGCAGCCGCGAGACCGAGGCCTCCGGCAGCAGCCACTCCACCACATAGCGGCTCTCCAGCCGCAGTACCCGCGCGTTGTCCAGCCCGTGGCGCGTGATCTTGCGGCAGACCTTGCGCACCCTCCCCAACAGCCGCTCCACGCCGATCAAATCCCGCTCCGGATGATGCCGCGCCATTTCCATCAGAAACGATCCATCACCACAGCCGAGGTCCACCTCCAGCGGACGGCCGGGGCGGCAAAGTTCGCTCCTCTCCATCTCGCGGAAATAATGCGCCGGCACCAGTTCCCCCGCCATCGGCGGCCGCGGCAGGACGTTGAGCTCTTGATTCGGCATCTTCGGCGCGACTTCTAGCTGCCAAACAGTGATCGGCAACCCGAAATCCACAGACCGCATCACCTCCCGGGGATCCTGATTTTGCTCGGACTACGCCATCGGCTTCATCGCCGGCTGGGGTGCGCGTCCGCTAGACATCGCCATCCGGGGCATGGACTACGATCAGAAAGGCCCCGCCAAGTTCAAGGGCACCGGAGCCTTCCACACGACGGACGCCCTCTTCGACACTTGCACCACATGGGATGTGCAGATCGAGCTTGCCGGAGGTTTGCCGATGCATTTCATGAGCGACAACCACGCCCAGCCCATCGTCAAAACGTATCGCGATAAATGGCAGGCGGATCGCACCACCTTCTTCGGTTCCAAGGGCTGGATCAGCCTGATCCGTGGTGCTGCCTATGCCAGCAATCCTGAATGGCTGCGCATGAAGCAGAGCGAGGGAGACCGCCGCGTGGTGCATCACAAAAACTACTATCAGGCTTTCGAGAACTCCGTGCGCTCGGATGCCCTCAGCCACCTCTCATTGCTGGCCATCAAGTCCGGCAGCGAGGTCGTCTGGGATCCGGCTGCTTATCGCATCCAGTCGCCAGAGGCACTCAACGCGGCCATGAGCCACGAAATCCGCGCCCCCTGGAAACAAAGCTGAGCTGCGGCTTGGCGGCTCAAGTGATTTTCCCGCAGGCCGGACCTTGACCTGCGGCGGCAGGCCTGCCAGAGAATCAGGCGCGACGAAGCCCGCGCTGCGGCATCGACGCGCAAAACGCAACACACATTCATTTTATGAAATCAGCCCATCTCATCGGTGCCATTTTCACTGCGGGGGTTTCCCTGATGGTTTCCTCCTGCTCCACGGGCGGCCGGTCGCCCTCGGGGTTCCTGTCCAATTATTCGCAGTTCGACACGGGCTATGGCACCACGGATGCCGTATCGGCCTATCTGAAGCCGGGGGTGGACCTCAGAAAATACGACAGTGTGATCATCGATCCGGTCACCACCGTGATCACCACTTCGACGGCCAGCGAGCAAGTGAAGGAGCAGCTTGCCGCGTATCTTTCCAGTGCGTTGCGTGAGCAAGCCTCCGGAAAGCTGAAAGTCGTCGGCGCGCCGGGCCCCACCACGTTGCGCGTGCGCACCGCGCTGACCGATGTGCTGGAGGGCAACAAAGGTGCCAAGGCCGTGACCACGGTGCACTCCAATCCGCAGGCCACCCTTACCGGCACTCTGGGCTCAGCCGAGCTGGCAGCCTTCATTTCCAGCGTGTCCTTCGAAGGTGAAATCCTCGATTCCGCCACCGGCGAGCGCATCAGTGCCATGGTGGACCACCGGATTGGAGCCAAGCGGGAAGCCACTGCCAGCACCACCTGGGCGTCGGTCCGCAGCGCCACCAACCAAGGTGCGGCGCGTCTGTGGCAGCGTTTCCAGACCGCCCGCGGTCAATGAGCCATTCCCGGCAAGGACAGGATGACGCAATTTGAAGAAGGATTGAAATTTCGCTTTTCTTGAGTAATTCCGACTGTTAGCCCGGAGGCCATGAAAGTCCTCACCGCGCTCGCCCTCGTGCTCGCTCTGAACTCCTGCAACACCCTCATCGGCCTCGGCCGCGACGGCAGGCAGGCCTTCGACTGGACCAAGGCCAAAGTCCAAGGCACCGGCGGTGGCGGTGGTGGCGGAGCCGATTACGGCGCGCCGGTCTATTGAGCCTCACGTCAGCGCGCCTCCGGCGAGGCCGGCGCGGACGAGCAGCGGTTCAAGCTCGGGATCGCGGCCCATGAAGCGGCGGTAGAGTTCGTCCACGGGTGCGGAGTTGCCCTTGCTGAGGATGTGCTCGCGGAACGAGCGGCCGGTCTCCGGGTTGAGCACGCCCTCGTCCTGGAAGCGGGTGAAGGCGTCTGCATCCAGCACCTCGGCCCACTTGTAGGAATAATAACCGGCGGCATAGCCGGTGGGGCTGGAAAACAGGTGGCCGAAGCGCCGCAGCATGGTGGGCGTGTGGGTTTTGAGCGGTGCGCGGTAGTCGGCGAGGATTTGCTTGTCCACGGTATCGAGGTCTTTGCCGAGCCACTGCTTGAAATGGATGTGCAACTCAAGGTCGAGCTTGGCGAAGGCGAGCTGACGCATGAAGCCGGAGGCGCTGAGGTAGTTTCTCGCGGCAATCATCTTGGCAAACAACTCCTCCGGGATCGGCTCGCAGGTCTCGTGATGGCGGGCGAAGAGATCGAGCGACTGGCGGTCCCAGCAGAAGTTTTCCATGATCTGGGACGGCAGTTCCACGAAGTCCCACGGCACGTTGGTGCCTGCGAGCGATCTAACAGGCACCTCGCTGAGCATGCCGTGCAGCAGGTGGCCGAACTCATGGAAAATCGTCTCCACCTCGCGGTGGGTGAGCAGCGCGGGCTTGCCATCCACCGGCGGGCTCATGTTGCCGATGATGAGCCCGAGGTGCGGCTCGCCCGGGCTACCGGTGTGCAGCGAGTTCATCCACGCGCCGCCGCGTTTCGACTCACGCGGATGCCAGTCGGCATAGAACGATCCGAGATGCGCGCCGGACTTCGAGTCATGGATTTCATAAAAGGAAACCTCGGGATGCCAGACTTCGACGTTCGGCGTTCGATGTTCGATGTCCGATGTCCGATCAAGGTGGATCGTTTCCTTCTGCTGGATCGCGATGCCGAACAGGCGCGAGGCGATCTCGAACATGCCGGCCATCACTCCATCGACCGGAAAATAGGGACGCAGCGCCTCGTCATCGAGATCATAGTTTTCCTTGCGCTGGAGCTCGGCCCAGTAGGCGGTCTCCCATGGTTCTAACAGATCGACGGCTTGGCCGGTCTTGGCCGCCTTGTATTGGGCGAGCTGGCGGAAATCGGCATGAAACGCCGGCAGGATGCGCGAGTGGAGGTTTTCGATGAATTCGAGCGCGTCGGCACCGGTTTTGGCCATGCGCCGCAGCAAGGTGAGGTCCGCGAAGTGTTCGTGGCCGAGTATGGCGGCCTTCTCGTGGCGGAGTTCGAGGATGTGCCAGACGAGTGGGGTGTTGTCATACTCGCCGTAGCCGCCGACCATGGACGAGGCCTCCCACACCTGGCGGCGGATGGCGTCGTCATGCAGGTGCTGCATCAGCGGAAACATCGATGGGAACTGCAAGGTGAAGCGCCATGCGGGCGCATCCAGCCCCTTGGCACGGGCGTTTGCCGCAGCGGCGGCCACGGCGGACTCCGGCAGGCCGGCGAGCTTCGCCTCCTCGGTGATCACCAGCTCCCAGGCGTTGGTGGAGTCCAGCACATGCTCGGAGTATTGCTTGGTGAGTTGGGAAAGCTCCGCCTCGATGGCGGCCACGCGTTGTTTTCGCACTGGCGGCAGATCCGCGCCGGATTGACGGAAATCGGCCAGCGTTTCCTCGATGAAGCGTTTTTGAACGGCATCGAGTTTCGCGGTTTGCGGGCCTTCTCCGACGGACTTGAGCACGGACCAGAGGGGCTCGTTGAGCGGGATGGAAGAGTAGAAGTCGGAAACCTCGGGCAGCATCTTGTTGAGCGCCGCACGCTGGGCGGGATTATCCGAAACGGAGTCGAGATGATTCAGTCGGCCCCAGCCGTGGCCGAGCGCCTCGGTGGCGGTTTCCAAGGCAAGAAAGGTGGATTCATAGGTAGCCGCGGCCGGATCCTGTGAGCAGATCGCCTCGATGGCGGATTTCGCGAGCTCTAGCCCGTGGCGGATGTCCGGCTCGATGGCCTCGGGGACGAGCGTGGACCAGCGGACGTGGAAATCAGGTGCGAGAAACGGATGCATGGCAGTGAGGAATCGGATCGATGGTTTCGGATGCGGAAAAGGGCGGGGGAGTTCACTTGGCGGGCGGATCATCGCCGAGGATGCGGTCGAGATCGGCGACGCGCTCCCACGGACAGCGCTTGCGTTGGTATTTTTTCCAAACGATGTCGCGCAGTTCGCGCCAAACGTCCGCGGGCACCGCCCGCAGGTCGGTCCAGACGGGGTCGCGTTTCTGGGTGGTGGTCATGATGGTCCACCTGCCGCCGATGAAATTCGCCCGGTAATAAACTTTTCCCTCAGCGGTGTTTTCAAACCACTCGTGACTCTCCATGCCGGGAAGGTGCGGAGCCGCCCGGGCGGAAACAAGCGGCAAATGTGAACTTGCGTTTCGGGGGGAATTCTCCCTACATGCGCGCATGACTCAGCGCATGTTTGTCCGGTTTTTACGAAGGCCAGTTCGGTTTCCCCGAGCTGAGGGATCTCAACGAAGCCATCGCCCACTACGCCAAGGCCGCCGACAGCAAGGACAAGAAAGACCAGTGAGGACAGCCTCCGGCCATCCTTCACGCACCACGCCGTGAACATCCTCGTCACCGCCGGGCCGACCCGCGAGCCCATCGACCCCGTCCGATTCCTCTCGAACCGCTCGTCCGGGAAAATGGGCTATGAACTCGCTGCGGCTTTCGCCCATGCGGGGCACTCAGTGATGCTGATTTCCGGCCCCACCGCGCTGGACGTGCCGGACGGCGTTGATTTCCTGCCGGCGGAAACCGCCGCCGAGATGCACGAGGCCGTGGCCCGCCACATCGGGCGCATGGACATCGCCGTCTTCGCCGCTGCAGTGGCCGATTACACACCGGCCACCATCGCTCCGGAAAAAATCAAGAAGTCCGCCGCCACGTTCACGCTCGAGTTGGTCAAAACGCCGGACATCCTCGGCTCCGCCCGCACGCCCTTCGGTTTCACCGGCACCCTCGTCGGCTTCGCCGCGGAAACCGAAAACCTTGAAGCCAACGCCCGCGACAAGCTCGGACGAAAGGGCTGCGATCTCATCATCGCCAATGATGTTTCAAAACCCGGCATCGGTTTCGATTCCAACCAAAACGAGGTCAGCCTCGTTTATCCCCGCCACACCGAAGCCCTGCCCCTCGCCTCCAAACACGACCTCGCCCACCAACTCGTCCAAGCCATTCTAGAGCTTCATATATCACAAAGATTGTAGATAAAGAACGATCCGCGATCCACCATCCTCTTCCATGACCGACCTCCAACTCGCCACCGATGCCGCGCTCGCCGCGGGCAAGCTCCTGCGCCAGCACTTCGGCTCCGACGCCACCGTCGATGAGGCCACCCACCACGACATCAAGCTCGCGCTCGACAAGGAATCCCAGGAACTCATCACCGGCATCCTGTTAGGCGCCCGCCCCGGCGACGCGCTTTACGGCGAGGAAGGCATCGCCGGCAACCAGGACTCTGACCGCCAGTGGATCGTCGATCCCATCGACGGCACCGTCAATTTCTTCTACGGCATCCCGCACTTCTGCGTGTCCATCGCATTGCGCGTCGCCGGAGAGATCGTCGTGGGAGTCATTCACGATCCGATGGTTGGGGAAACGTGGACTGTGGAAAAAGGCGGCCCCGCCCTGCTCAATGGCAAGCCCGTCCAGGCCAGCAAGCGCGATACCTTCGAGCAATCCATCCTCTTCGTCGGCTGCGGCAAGGACGAGGAGGCGCTGCGCACCGGCATCGAGCGCTTCCACCGCGCCTCGCTGCGTGCGCGCAAGATGCGCATGATGGGCTCCGCCGCCCTCGGCATGGCCTACATCGCCTGTGGACGGCTGGATGCCTACATCGAATCCCGCATCTCACTCTGGGACATCGCCGCCGGCCAGCTCCTCGTCGAGACCGCCGGCGGCAAGGTTGATCTAGCGCCCGTCGAGGGCCATGCCGACGCCTGGTCCATCGTCGCCAGCAACGGCCGGATCCCGGTGGAGGAAATTCTTTAATTTGAAATCTCAAATCTCAAATCTCAAATTCCCGGAATGACCGGCATCGGCTACGACGTTCATCGTTTCTCGGCAAACCGCCCTCTCGTGCTCGGCGGCGTGACCATCCCGCACAGCCACGGCCTGGAAGGCCACTCGGATGCGGACGTGCTCTGCCACGCCATCGCGGATGCCTTGTTAGGCGCGATGGGCCTGCCGGACATCGGCCATTACTTCCCGCCCGGGGATGCCGCCTGCAAGGACATCAGCTCGTTGAGGATTCTGGAAAAATGCCGTGATCTCGCCGCGGAACAAAACCTCGCCATCGTCAACGTCGATTCCACCCTCATCGCGGAAGCGCCCAAGGTGCTGCCCCACCGCGAGGCCATGCGGCACAACATCGGTGCCGCGCTCGGCATCCGGCCGGAGCGCGTCGGCATCAAGGCCACCACCAATGAAACCATGGGCTTCGTCGGCCGCAAGGAAGGCATCGCCGCCATGGCCGTGGCCCAGGTGCGGGAGGACGGCGGCCCGTCCTGACAGCCGTGTTGTTTTTCGAGATGGGAGGTTGACCGCAGGCGGCTTGCATCTATGCTGCCCACGGTCGCGCCATGGATGGGCGGCTTTTTTTCAGCTGTGACTGCGGATCGCCCCATTTTAGTCGGAGTCTTCGATGGATTCAGTTGGATCCGCTTTGAAGGAAAAGGCTCGTTTGTGAACAGCCCAGCGGTGAAGGCTTTCGGTGAAGAGCGCATCGCGGCCGGGGAAAAGTGCCTGGTAGTCGATTTGGCGGACTGCACCGGGATGGACTCCACCTTCATGGGCACGCTCGCCGGGATGGCCGCACGGCTTTCCGCCGCGGATGGCGGTGCCCTGCAGATCGCCGAGCCGGGTGAGCGCAACCGGCGCTCGCTGGAGGATCTGGGCCTGGATTTCCTGATGCAGATTGATCCGCCGGATGCCATGTGGCGCGGCAAGGTGAGTGAGATCCGCGCCACCTTGCAGCCGCCCCGGCTGCCGGGAAGCCCGAGCCGGCTGCAGCGCACCCGGCATGTGCTGGAGGCGCACCAGACGCTGGCCGGCCTCAATGAGAAGAACGCCCGCGGCTTTTCCGGAGTGGTGAACTTGATGGAACAGGAGTTGGCGGAAAAATCCGCCAAAGAGAAGCTGGCGGAATCCGGCGGGAACGGTTAGGAGAAGTTCCGAGACTCCCCGCGGAAATGCTGCCTTTTTCCCAGATGCCGGACCCGGCACTCATCGCACTCGGCCTCAGTGGCCTTCTGGTGCTGGGTTTGCTTCTGGCATTGCGTAACCAGCGGCGGCGCAACCGCCTCGTCCGCCGCCGTTTCCGGGAAATGGAGATGGAGGAGCAGCGGATGTTTTCCTTTCTTCATGATCTCGGCCTGGCCATCGAGGGCGAGCCTTCGCCCTCCGTGCTCTCCCGCATCATCGTGGATGGCATCGACAAGGTGCTCGAGGCCCGCGGCGGCGCGGTCTATTTCCTCGGCGCGGGAAATTCCTTCCTGCTGCCGTCCTACATTTCGGAAGACTGCCCACCGCTCATCGGCATCCCGGTGGAAGTGCGCAAGAAGGCCGAGCGGGACCCGCGCGCCTTGGAAAGCCACCTGCGGCTGTCCCGCGTGGCGGTGGACGAGGGGATTTTGGGATACTGCCTGAGCGTCGGCCAGCCGATTCACGTGCAGGACGTGAAGAACCACCCCTCGTTCCGTGATGCCTTCACCCGCTACACCGAGAATGTGGCGGCGCTGCTTTCCCCGTTGCGACATGCGGGCAAGGATCTCGGCGTGCTGGTGGTCGCCCGCCGGCACGAGGACGGCGGTTTTTCCTCCAATGACTTCGCCGTTTTCCGCTCCGCCGCGGAGCAGTCGTCATTCGCCATCGGCAATGCCCGGATCCACCGCGAGGCGCATGAAAAACGCGCGATGGAGGGCGAGCTCCAGAATGCCCGTGAGGTCCAGCGCATCCTGCTGCCGCAGAAGGATCCGGTGGTCCCGGGTTTCCGCATCAGCGGCATCAATGTGCCCGCCCGCATCATCAGCGGGGATTATTATGATTATCTGGAACTCGGTGAGGGGAAATTCGGCATCGTCATCGCGGATGTCTCGGGCAAGGGCGTGCCCGCCGGGCTGCTCATGGCGATGTGCCGCAGCGCTCTGCGCTCCGTCGCGCCCGGCCGCACCTCGCCCTCGGAGGTGCTCGCGGCGGTCAACCGGCAGCTATTTCCGGACATCCGCGAGGACATGTTCATCAGCATGGCATACGCCATTCTGGATGAAGGCAGCGGACGGCTCGTGGTGGCCCGCGCCGGGCACGATCCGGCACTGCTATTCCGCCGGGATTCCGGCAAGGTGGAGCTCCTGCGCTCGCCCGGCCTGGCCCTCGGGGTGGATGGCGGGGCGGTCTTCGAGCGCGTCACCAAGGACCAGGAAGTCGAGCTGGCAGCCGGCGATTGCGTCCTGTTGCACACCGATGGCATGCGCGAGGCGCTGAATGCCAGTGAGGAGGAATTCGGCATGGAGCGGATGTCGGAGGCCTTTCGCATGGCGGCTCCGCTCGGCGCCGAGGCCGTGCTGGGCCGCATGCAGGAGGAGCTGCGCCAATTCACCGGCGAGGGCCCCCAGATGGACGACATCACCCTGGTCGCCATCGAGAAGAAGAAATAGCGCCAGTGAGTCCTGATGCCGGTGATACGTGATCGCGTGATTACTTCCGGCCGGAGATGTGGCACACTGCCTGCGTCGTGGCTGCTGATGGCTGCTCTCTCCCCAAACACATCCGATGATGATTTCATATCCCATAGCTTCCTCTTCCGCGGGCCGGCACCCTCTTGCCGTCGCTTTCTCCGGTCTTGGCGGCTCTTCAATATCTCCGTCATGCCGGGTGAATTTGCCTGAATATAAATTTATCCGTATTTTATTGAATGCTGTTTTGTCATGCGATAGGACACTGGCGGTTCTTCGTATCTATTGAGAGAACTCCCATAATCCTTGCCGGAAAGCCCCGATTTGCGGCAGATCTCAAAGGAAATCATGAATCTCTCGGAATGAACCAGTATTGGAACTTGACTGAAATGACTCACCTTGGTTTTGTTGCTCCCTCGCGACAATCGACCAATGGCGGCAGCGTTTCAGCCGGGTTTTCAAGCCGGCCTCCACCCAAGGCCCGGACCCATTGAAAAACCATCTGGAAAAACCCGCTGCATGAATTAAATTTCCCGACATCCCCCAACCCCCATCCCCCCATCCCCCCTAATGACAACTGCCACAATCGTGGAGGCTGTCGCCCCCCGTGCGACGGTCATCCCAAACACCTCATCTTTCCGTCAGGCGCCGGCTCCAAGCGCCCGCGTCCATGGCCGTGAAGGCGCACCCGGTCGTAGCGCCGGCACTGCCGCCCGCAAGCGGGAACGCAAGCCCGGCACCGCCCGCAAACCCGGCGGCTCCCACAACCCGCAACCCGCTGCGGTCTGCCTCTGGAAGCGCTGCCTGGATCTCTTCATCGTTCTGCTCAGCCTGCCCTTCGTCCTGCCGCTAATGGCGGCGGTGGCTCTGTGGATCCGGCTGGTTTCCCGCGGCCCCGCGATTTTCCGCCAAAAGCGCATCGGTCTCAACGGCCAGACATTCACGCTGTATAAATTCCGCAGCATGCATGTGAATGCGGATAACTCCCCGCACGCCAAGCATTTCAGCCAGTTGGTGAAGTCCGGCAGCCCGATGGTGAAGCTCGATCTGCTGTGCGATTCGCGGCTCATCCCGCTGGGCTGCCTGCTGCGCGCGGCTGGCTTGGACGAGCTGCCGCAGCTGTTCAACGTGCTGCGCGGGGACATGAGCCTGGTGGGCCCGCGCCCCTGCCTGCCGGAAGAATACCGCTTCTTTTCCCATAGCCAGCGCGTGCGCTTCCAGGCGCTGCCGGGACTGACCGGTCTCTGGCAGTCCGTAGGCAAGGGAGTCTCGACTTTCGATGAAATGAACGAGATGGATGCGCGCTACGTGCGGACCGCCTCGCCCTTGCTGGATCTCAGCATCATTTGCTGCACCCCGCTGGCGCTGCTGCGCCAGATGCGCCTTGCCTGGCAGAGCCGCCGCTCCGCCGCCGCCAAAAAAGCGACATTTGAGTGCTATGGCGCCAAACCGCTTGGCGGCTACAGCACGCAGAGGCTGCGTTGAAACTTATGAAACCAACCGTTTCGGTAGGAATCGCCGGATACGGATACTGGGGTCCCAATCTCGCCCGCAACTTCGACGGCTTGCCGGGTGCGAAGGTGGGCGCGGTGTGCGATGCCAGTCCGCAGCGGCTGGAGCATGCCCGGGCGAACCTGCCGCAGGCGGCCATGTTCGGTGATTTCGAAACCATGCTGCGCCAGGCGGATCTGGATGCGGTGGTGGTGGCCACGCCGGCCCGCACCCATCATGCGCTGGCCAAGGCCGCGCTGCTCGCCGGCAAGCATGTGCTGGTGGAAAAACCGATGGCCGTCTCCGGAGCG
>RPOS01000020.1 GCA_003820635.1 Verrucomicrobiaceae bacterium
GTTGGAGTGCGGCGGCATGACGCCGCTTTGGCTTTGCCTGTGCGGCAAGTCTGTCCTCAAACAGGCCAAACCGTCACAGACCGTCCGCCAGGATATGCATATGGAACGCCTGAAATGAGCTGGACCTGCTCTTGACCCGCAGAAGTCTCGGGAGGCAGCCAAAGCGGTGTCATGCCACCGCACTCCATATCCATCACCGGATTTCCACGGTCGCGCCGGGGCGGATGAGGTTGGGGAGGCGGATGGCGTCCCAGTTGGCGAGGCGGATGCAGCCGGCGCTGCGGGCGCGGCCGATGGTTTCCGGATCGGAGGTGCCGTGCATGCCGATGCCGGGCATGCTGGTGCCGTTCCAGATGATGCCCACGGGGCTGTTAGGGCCGGGCGGGATGTTGAGGGCGTTGTCGCTGCGCTTGCCGGTATCGAGAAGCTGTTGGTCGTAGCGCCACCATGGGAGCTCGACCATGTTGCGGAGTTCCCAGGTGCCGAACTTGATGAACTTCGGCTGGCCGGGGGTGATGGGAAACGAGGCGACCAGGCCGCGGTTGGCGCGGGTGACGGGCTGGATGGCCTCGGCGCCCGGCTCGGCGACGACCAGTGCGGCGGGCGCGGCCTCGAAGATGCGGACCTGGTTCATCCTGGTGTCCACCACCACGTGGCGCTGGCTGAGCGCGGCGTCGGCCTCGTATTTCGCGCCGGTGAGTTTCTCGATATCGAAGGGTGTGACGTTGGGCACCATGATCGAGTCGTGCGGCTTGAGGGAGTTGATCTTCTGCCAGGTGTTGAGCTCGGCGAGATAGGGCACATCGCAGTGGTAGCGCTCGGCCATGAACTCGGCATGACTGCGGTAGCTCATGCGCTTTTTCTTCGCCTGCAGCTCACGACTGGTGGGCAGGGTGGGATCCACCCATTTATCCGCGGCTTCCGGCACGAGCGCCATGGCGTAGGGATTCGGCACGGCCTTGCGTGCGGCGGTGTTCACGGCGGTCCAGTCGTCCACGGGATGGCCGTTGACCTCGTTCCACGAGCGCACGGCGAGTTCGGTGAAACGGCCGGGTTTGCCATCGATCACGCCGGGGCCGAAGTTCGCCTCATCGAGGAAAATCTGCAGGCGCAGGGCATCGTCGCCCGTGGGCTTGGTGTCGATGGGCGAAGGTGGGGCGAGAGTGTCGGTGGCGGGCGCTGGCGCCTGCCTTGCGGGGATTTCCTCGTCACCGCCGAGCGGCAGGGCGCGGAGCACCGGGCGATTGACGAAATGCGGAGCCGCCTGCTGCGCGAATGCGGACGGCAGGGTGAGGAAAAGCACTGGAAGCAGAAAGCGGGACATGGGTGGGAGCAGGGTGGAATCAGGCGTCGCGGGCGGACATATCATGCCTTACGTGGTCCGTCGAGCGGACCTTTCTTCGCCACCCTCGCAGGCTCACGGCAGCGGGGATCTCAGGATGACGGGGCCTTCGTGATGCCGCATCAGGACGGTCTGCAAGTCACCGAGACCGGGGAAATATCCGGCCGCGAGCTGGCGGGCGAGCGCCTGTTCATTGACGATGCGCGTCTCATCGCCGCGGATGCTTTTCATGATCCGGCCGCCGGTAAGCAGCCAGTCGCTTTCGCCTGCAATACGCAGCGTTCCCGCATAGACCAGCTGCGCATGAGCGGGAACCTCGATTCTGAAACGGGGCGCGCGTTTCATCATGGCATCGAATGTGAAGACATCGGTGCGCCTCGGCGGGCTCACGACCAGATAGTGCATGCCGTGCGGGAGAACCAAATACGTCCACCCGGCGCGGCGGGATTCGGGCGAGAGGAAGCGCAGCATGCCGGTCTGGCGAGGCTCGCCACCGGTCTCGAACGATCCGAGGCTGAAGCTGACATTGTCATCCACCATGCTGAAGCCGAAGGGTTCGTAGGGCCGCCCACCCTCGATGGTGCATTGCACCCTCAACAAGACCACCGCCTTGGCTCCGGCGCCCAGCTCCGCCTGTGATGGCAGGCCGGTGGAGGCACAGCCAGCCAGATGGACGGCGAGCATCAGACCGATCCATGATGCGGGCAAACCGCAAACCCATCGCGGCAAGGCCGGCCGCCGCCGGTTGTTCCGCCAGGCGGATCCTTGTGATGATGCATTTCCGTGTGACATGACTCACTCCTTTCCATGGTTCAACTCTTCGCCCGGGTTTGGCCGGAATCCTTCACCCATTCCTTGATGAAATCCCCGTAGGACTTGAGCGGGGGGCGCACGACGCTTTCGAAACGGCGCACCCTGTCCTGTCGATCGAGCTGGATGAGCAAGACATGCTGGTTCGGTATTTCCGTGATGCCCGCCGCGCCGGAATATCCACCACCCACGGCCCAAAACAGGATGCCGCGGCGCATCACCCAGTTGTAGCCATAGACGCGGGCTTCCTCCCAGATGACGTCCGGGCGGCCGAGGTGCGCAACGACCTGTTTGCCCGTGGTGACCCCGGGAGAGAGGAACGCGAGCTGCTCCGGTGCCACGGGCTTGCCTTGCAGGACTTTCCGCTCCGGCGTCGGAATCGGCAACATGATGCAAGCGCCCTGCGGCAGCAGCGCGGAACACGCCAGCACGATGATCAGGATTCGGGCACGCATTTGGTGAAAACCGTTCCCGGCCATTTCACCATACTCCATCGCAGAGGCCGGTCAATGCCACCGGATGCGCCTCAATGAAGCCATTGATCGCCGCGCTTTGCGGACAGGCATCCACAGCGTGGAGGTCCGGACTCGGCGTTTGACGGAAATGGCGGCGGCGGGCACGTTTGCGGATATGGAATCGGTCTTCGTCTATGGCACGCTGCGCCGCGGCGGCTCGAATCATTTCCGCATGGATGGCGCGGAGTTTGTCGCGGCGGGAACGGTGCGCGGCAGGCTTTATCACATCGACTGGTATCCGGGACTCGTCCTCGATGAAAACGCCGGCGAAGTGCCCGGCGAGATCCATCAGGTTTCCGCCGGCATGCTGGATGAACTGGACCGCTTCGAAGGCCCGCAATACCGGCGCGTCCGCGTGGAGGTGAACGGTGGCGGCGATCACCGGTCGCCGCTATCCGCCTGGCTCTGGGAATGGCTGGGGCCGGTGGATGAAGGCCGCCGCATCATCAGCGGCGACTGGCTTTCGCACAAAAAATAAATCGTCAAGCCATCCGCGCGGCCTCACGGGCCTGCTTCAGCGCGGCTACGATTCCGAGTTCGCGGCACCAATGCTCGATGTAATCCCAATCGAGAAATTCCCCACTGACACTGATGACATTGGTGGCGTCCACAAGATCCTGCGTTCTCTTGGCAAGTGTGGCCCAGCGCAATTTCTGGATCACCACATCGTTTGCAGTAGGAAGCCAGACGGCTCTGCCAGCTATTGGCCATAAATACGCTCCCAGAGGATGCGTTCGATTTGGGATTCATCCGCATTGGGATAATGAATGCGGATTCCCGCGCGCGCCGCTTCGCAGGCAGTGGCGAACAGCCGCGGACCATCGAGAAGTTTTTCCTCAATGGTGGCGGTTCGAGCCCGTGCGATTTTGCCGCGCTCAATTTCCTCCGCCATGACTGCAATCTCATCCACGCAACGTTTCTAGCACGCTCCCGACAGTCTGCAAACCGGGAAATCCCGTCCTAACCTTTCACCGCCGCAATCAACGGTGCAGTGAACTCTTTTACCGCCTGTGCGGGATTTTCCGGATGGAGTTCCACCTGCTTGACGATGGCGGAGCCGACGATCACGCCGTCCGCCGCTTGCGCGACCACCGCGGCCTGCTCGGGCGTGCTGATGCCGAAGCCGACGCAGACGGGCACGTCCGTGTGTTGTTTGATCGATGAAACCAGCTCCGCGATATTGGCGGAGGGCGCGCCGTGGGCACCCGTCACGCCGGTGCGCGAGAGGGCGTAGATGAATCCTTCCGACGAGCGCGCCAGCAGCTTCACCCGCTCCGGCGGTGTGGTGGGCGCGATGAGGCGGATGTGTTTCAAGCCCGCGCCGATGGCGAGATCGGTGTTGAGCGCGGCCTCGTCCGGCGGCAGGTCTAACAAAAGAATGCCATCGGCTCCGGCGGCCGCCGCATCGTGGTGGAAAGCCTCGAAACCATAGGTGAAGACCGGATTGAGATAGGTGAAGAGCACGATGGGTGTCTGGTGCGTGCTGCGGAATGCACGGATCAAATCGAGCACGCGGGGTGTGGTCATGCCGGACTTGAGCGCGCGGTCGGCGGCCATCTGGTTGACGATGCCATCGGCCAGCGGATCGGAAAAAGGCAGGCCCAGCTCGATGATGTCCGCGCCGAGAGCGGCCAGGGTTTTCATGATTTCCAGGGACTGGTCGAAGTCCGGATCTCCGGCGGCGATGTAGGCGACGAAGGCTTTTTTGCCGCTGGCGCGGAGGTTTTCAAAAGTGGCGGAGAGGCGGTCTGACATGGATGGTGGCGAGTTGCGTGGCCTTGCTTAGGGGATGGGCGGGCCTAGTTCCAATCCTGAAGTTGGGGGAAATTTTTCCGGAAATGCCTTTGCCAGAGGCGGACCGAGCGTTTAAGCAGCGCGCATGTCCATCATCGCCGAAGATTCCACCGTTATCGTCAAAACCCGTGAACTGTGCGCCCAGATCGCCAGTGATCCGGTGTTTCTCAGCCTTCAGGAAAACGTCGAGCGCTTCCTGAGCGACGACGCGGCCCGCCTCCAGTATCAAAGCGTGCACGAGCGCGGCGAGGAGCTGCACCAGAAACAACATGCCGGCATCCAGCTCGGCGCACAGGAAATCCGCGAGTTCGAGACCGCCCGCGAGGCCTTGTTTGAAAACGAGATCGCCCGCGACTTCTTCGTCGCCCGCGAGCAACTGGAGAAGCTGCAGAAGGAAATTTCCAAATACGTCGGCATGACCCTCGAGCTCGGCCGCGTGCCGACCGCAGACGAACTCGCCGATTCCGGCGGCGGCTGCTGCAGCGAAGGCGGCTGCGGTTGCTCGCATTGAGCGCGTGGCGGTCCATCCCGGGAAGGCCAAGCCCCGGCCTGGCGGGCAAGTCACCCGTGCTGAACTGGGGCTCGGCGCTCTCAGGGATAATCACGCCACCGCCGCTTCGATCTGCTTGTCCACGTCCTCGCGCAGGTTGGCGATGATGTAGTCCTGGCGGTCGGGCGTGTTCTTGCCCATGTAGAAGGCCAGCAACTCCTTCACGCCCTTGCCTTCCTCGTATTCGACCGGATCGAGCCGCATGTCGGGGCCGATCATGAAGCCGAACTCGTCGGGTGAGATTTCACCAAGGCCCTTGAAGCGGGTGATCTCCGAGTTCTTGCCGAGCTTGTCGATGGCCTTGCGGCGCTCGTCGTCATCGTAGCAGTAGATGGTTTCCTTCTTGTTGCGGACGCGGAACAGCGGCGTTTGGAGGATATGCAAATGTCCGTCGCGGATCATCTCCGGAAAGAACTGGAGGAAGAAGGTGAGCAGGAGCAGGCGGATGTGCATGCCGTCCACGTCGGCATCGGTGGCGATGACGACTTTGTTATATCTCAGGTATTCGATGCCGTCCTCGATGTTGAGCGCGGCCTGGAGCAGGGCGAACTCCTCGTTTTCATAAACGATCTTGCGCGGCAGCGAGAAGGTGTTGAGCGGTTTGCCACGCAGGGAAAACACCGCCTGCGTTTCCACGTCGCGGGACTTGGTGATGGAACCGGAGGCCGAGTCGCCCTCGGTGATGAAGAGCGTGGATTCCTCGCGGCGCTTGTGCTTGCTGTCGAAGCGCACCCGGCAGTCGCGGAGTTTCTTGTTGTGGACTTTCGCCTGCTTGGCGCGTTCGCGGGCGATCTTCTGCACGCCCTTGAGGTCCTTGCGTTCGCGTTCGGCGGCCTGGATGCGCTTCTGGATGGCCTCGGCCACCGCGGTGTTCTTGTGCAGGTAGTTGTCGAGATTGGTCTTGAGGAAATTGCCGATGAAGGTGCGCAGCGACTCGCCGTCCGGAGTGATGGTGGTGGAGCCGAGTTTGGTTTTTGTCTGCGACTCGAAGACCGGCTCGACGATGCGCACGCAGATCGCCGCCTCGATGCCGGCGCGGATGTCGGCCGGCTCGTATTGTTTCTTGTAGAAGCCGCGGATCACCTGCACCAGCGCCTCGCGGAATGCGGCGAGGTGGGTGCCGCCCTGTGAGGTGTTCTGGCCATTGACGAACGTATAATATTCCTCGCTGCTCTCGGCGGTGTGGGTGAAGGCGATCTCGATGTCCTTGCCGATGAGATGGATGGGCGGATAGAGCGCCTCGTTCTCCATCTCCTCGCGCAGCAGGTCCAGCAAACCATCCTTCGCTCGGAATTTCTTGCCGTTGAAAACGACGGTGAGCGCCGGATTCAGATAGGAATAATAGCGGCACATCTTCTCGACGAAGGGTTCCTTGAACTTCGCCTTGGCCGGGAAAATCGCGCGGTCGAGCTCGAAGGCGAGCCGCGTGCCATTCGCCCCGTCGTCGCGGCGCGGGTGTTTCATGTCCACGGTGAGCATGCCCTTGGAGAACTCCAGCGCCTTGGTTTCGCCGTCACGCCAAGCCTGGATCTCGAAGAAATCGGAGAGCGCGTTGACCGCCTTGATGCCCACGCCATTCAGACCGACGGATTTCTTGAATGCCTCGCTGTCATACTTCGCGCCGGTGTTGATCTGCGCGGCGCAGTCGTAGAGTTTTCCCAACGGAATTCCGCGTCCGAAATCGCGCACCTCCACGCGGCCCTCCTCGTCGATCTCGACCCTGACTTCCTTGCCGTAGCCCATGATGTGCTCGTCGATGGAGTTGTCGATGGCCTCCTTGAGCAGGATGTAGAGGCCGTCATCGGGAGCGGAGCCGTCACCGAGCTTGCCGATATACATGCCGGGGCGCATGCGGATGTGTTCGCGCCAATCGAGGGATTTGATGTCAGCTTCGGTGTAGTCTGCGGCCATGGGGAAATTGTTTCGGAGTTCCTAAACGCTCGCCGTTCCGGGCGCAAGGGCGGCGGCTCGGCCCATCGAAATTTCCATCCGCCATTTCGCTCAACCGTCGTCGTGGTCATTGAAACTGCCGCCGTATCCGGGGCGGTAGAGCAGGAGCCCGGTGTGACGTGCGATTTCGCGGAAATGCGCGTCGGTGGCATAAAGCCGTGTGCCATCATGGATGGCGATGGCAGCGATCAGGACATCGAGCCATGGAACCGTGAGGCCCATTCCGCGCAGCCGCCAGGCGAGGGCCACGGCGCGGTCCCAGTCGTCCTCGCGGCTGGGACGGTAGGGGATCACCGAAAAATGCCGGCCCAAACGCGCACGTTCCTCGATGCGCGCCCCGCCGAGCACTTCCAACCGCACCGGCGAGCACCACTGGGCCTCGTATGCTTCCAGCAGGCCCTCGACAGCGAGCTTCACCCTCATGTCGCCATTGCGGCGGAGACTCTCGATCCAGGCGGATGAATCCACAAGCACCATGGCGGCTCAGTCCGGGTAAAGGGGTGGGACGGGATTGGCGAAATCACCGCCCGCCTGCTCCGCGGCTGGCGCTGGATAGTCAAAGGCTCCCTCGCGGATCAGGCGGCCGAACTCGCGAGCCTTCTTGCGGCGCACGAATTCCGTGACCGCCCGCGCCACGGCTGGGCTCTTGTTCTTGTCTCCGGTGATTTCCAATAAATCGCTCAAGACGCTGTCTTCGATGTCCACGGTGATTCTCATGGCGGCAATCAATCCTCATTTTGATGCATTGTAAATTAAAAATTTCATCAAATTGATTCATACGACCGAACCCATCACAGCGCCGGCTGCCCGTATCGATGCACATGCTTAGCATGTCTTGCTCCGCGCTTGTGACCGTGGAGGCCGGAGAACCATTACCACCCCGCAGGCGCACCCGGCCTGCTTCGTCAATCCATGAAGAGACTTTTCAAAGCCACTCTCGCAGGTCTGGGGCTGGCATTCATCGTTTCCGCCCACGCGGCATCCACGCTCGCCGTGCCGGATGCCAGCGGCATTCTGGTCGGCCGACTCAGCGGAAAAACTCCCTACGAGCGGCTGATGTCGGTACCGGTGCTCTATCAGAACGAGGCGAACCCATGGGTGCAGCAACTCGCCTTGGTGGGCCAGCTCCAGACGCAGTATGCCTATGGCTCGGATGCCAGCGGGAAATTCGGCACGGCGGATTTCCCGGAAGACTGCACCTGGGGGAACATCGAGGTCCGGCGCTTCCGGCTGGGCATGAAGGGACGGCTTTTCCGCAAGCTGTTTTTCCTCAATCTCACCGATCTGCATCCGGACTTTTCGCCACGGATCTACAAGCGCACCCCGGAGACCTACCTCACCTGGATGGAAAACAAGGCCTTCAACATTTCCGTCGGCAAGTGCGAGCTGAAGTTCGACCGCGAGCAGGAATACTCGTCGCGCGATTTCCTGCCCTTTGAGCGCACGGCGCTCGGCAACATGTTTTACGGAGGCGAACTCACCGGAGCGTGGGCTTGCGGCGAGGAGATCGCCGGCGGATGGCTCTACTATCTCGGGGCCTTCAGCAATGACCGCCAGGACGAATGGCCGCGCTTCAGCGGCGGCGGAGCGATGATCCTGGCCAAGCTGGGCTACAACTACACCGCGCACACGGATTTCGACCTCGCCACGGTGAAATGCCAGTGGCTGCACAACACCGAACCGGGCTACACCGCATCCACCAGCAACCCCGCCTCTCCGCTGTATGCAAACTGCCTCTCGCTCTCCAACGAGATCACCAAGGGCCGCTTCGGCCACGTTACCGAGATGATGTGGGGCGATGGCGTGATGGGCCGGCCGGATGTTTGCGGGCTGTCCACCATGACAACGTGGTCGTTCACGGAGAAACTCCAGCTCATCCACGTGCTCGAGCTCGCCGGCAGTGGCGATGAGAACGGTGTGATCCTGCCCACCCGCTACGAGGCGCTCTCGCCGGGAGTGGAAGACAAGAAGGGCGACGCCTATTTCGCCAGTTATGCCGGGCTGAATTATTACATCGACGGCCACCGGCTCAAACTCATGTCCGGCGTGAAATACAGCCACATGGACGGCGGCCCGGGCGGTGGTGACTTCAACGGCTGGACCTTGCTGACGGGCGTGCGGATGGCGTTCTAACCGTTTTTCAAAAAGATGCGTCGTTGCTATGGGATCTCCAAATGCCGGAAGTCCCCCGAACCGATGGTGGCGACGGCTGCCACAATGTCTCCGGAGGCGGTGAGAATGCGGCGGAGGTCGGTGGTGGAAAGCTCAAGGATGGCGAGGCGCCGACCAGCCAGATTCTGCTGGTAGCGGAGGTTCTGATCGGAAGTGATGAAGAGATCGAATTCCTGCTCTGCCAAGCGGATCAGGTCGCCGTTTTTGATTCCTTTCCAGCCGCGCCATTGTGTGGATGTGCAGTCGTGTCCGGCCAGCAGCTTGTGCATCGGCCACGGCACGCACTCGTCGAGCAACACCCTCATGCCACAGCCAGAAGGACGGATTCTGATCTCTCCAGCAGGGCTTGAGCCGCCTCACGCGTGACGGACGGAAAACACTCCACAAACTCACCGAGGGTGTAGTTGTTCTCAAGATAATCAAAAAGCGTTTTCACAGGCACGCGCGTTCCTTTGAAAACAGGCGTTCCTCCCAAAATGTCCGGGTCGGTGGTAATCAGATCGCTGGCATTCACGGTATCGGGAATGTAGGCGGCCCGCTGGCACTGTCAATCTCGCTGCCCACGCCGGGCCGGTTCGCGTGAGCATTTGAGGCTGGCGGGCCTGCGGATGGCGTTCTAACCGTTTTTCAAAACGATGCGGTGGCGGGCCTTGCCGGCGCGCAGATGGTCGAGCGCGGCGTTCACTTGATCCATCGGGAAGGTTTCCGTGACCGGCGCGATCGAGTGCCGGGCGCAGAAGTCCAGCATGGTGGCCACCGTGGCGGGCGAGCCGAGTGGTGAGCCGGAGAGCGACTTGCGACCGCCGATGAGCGAAAACGCGGCGACCGGCACCGGCTCCAGCACCGCGCCCACGAAGTGGAGCCTGCCGTCCGGCGCGAGCGCCGCGATGTAGGCATCCCAATCCAGCGGCACGTTGGCGGTGACGAGGATGAAATCCAGCGAGCCCGCGAGTTTCTTGAGCGCTGCGGAATCCCGGCTGGAAACCACGTGATGCGCACCGAGCCTGCGAGCGTCATCCGCCTTGGCCGGGTTCGAACTGAAGGCCGTCACCTCGCAGCCCCACTTGTTGAGAAACTGCAGCGCCAGATGCCCCAGCCCGCCGATGCCCACCACGCCCACGCGATCGGTGGGTTTCACACCGAAATCCGCGATCGGCCCGAACACCGTGATCCCGCCACAAAACAAGGGCCCGGCGCTGGCGGGGTCGAGCGCATCCGGCAGCTTGATCGCCCATTCCCAGTTTGCACGCACGCGGTCGGCGAAGCCGCCGTGGCGGCCGACGATGATTTGCTCCGCGCTGCCGCATAGCTGGTGCCTGCCGGAAAGGCACGGCTGGCAAGCCATGCAGCTGCCGGAAAACCAACCGAGCCCCACGCGATCTCCGATCTTGAGTCCCCTGACCTGATCACCCGCGGCTTCGATCACGCCGATGACTTCATGCCCCGGCACCAGCGGATAGCTGGAGTTTCCCCATGCGTTATCGATCATCGAAACATCCGAGTGGCAGATGCCGCAGGATTCAACCCGCAGCTGCACCTGCTCCGGTCGCAAGGCTCCGGGGTCGAATTCGATGTGCTCGAGCGCCGCGCCGGCCTTGGCTGCGGCCCATCCGTGAAATGATCCAGTCATGCCACCACCGTGCACCGGATTGGCGCGCTGGCAAACCCGCAAAAACGCCGCGCGAAAAATTGTTAGAAAATTTATGAGGTGGCCTGTTGCCATCCCACGGCAAAGTTGCTAAGCGTGCGGCGAATGGGTCAGAGCATGCCGCAACTTGAATTCCGATGGACCTCGTGGCTGAGGATATTCAAGGCACCGGCACCGCTGAAAACCCGGCCTGTGAAGGACGATGGCGGGCTGACCGCATGGTGCGCGGAAGCCTCCGCCAGCCTCGGTCTGCCGGAACTGGCGCGCAAAGTGCGCGTGTCCTGGAACCCGCGCATGCAGACCACCGCCGGCCGCGCCTGGTGGCCGGACCGCTCCATCGAGCTCAACCCGAAACTCCACCAATGCGAGCCGGACCAGCTCTGGCGCACGCTCAAGCACGAGCTCGCCCACCTCGTGGCCTATGAACGTTGCGGCCGCCGCCGCATCGATCCCCACGGCCCCGAATGGCTGGCCGCCTGCGCCGACCTCGGCATCCCCGGCGAGCTGCCGTATCACACGCTGCCGTTCAAGCGCCGCCGGATGAAGCGCAACCACGCCTACACCTGCCCGCACTGCTTTTCCACCATCCACCGCGTCAAACCGATCCGGCGCGCGGTGGCCTGCTACGAATGCTGCCGGAAATTCAATGGCGGCATTTATCACGACCGTTTCCGGCTGGTCAAAACCAAGCCACTGGCATGACACGCGCGCTGGCCATTCTTTTCTGCGGTCTGCTCGCCGGCCATGGCACGGCTTCCGCCGAGCCCCTCACCGAGGAGGAATTCCGCAGCCAGCTCGAATCCGGCAAACTCGCACAGCGGCTGGACCTCCTGATCGACATCCCGGCCGTGTGGTCGATCAAGGCCGACGACCTCGACAAGGCCTTCGCCCTGCCGCAAGGCGTGGAGATGAAGAAAAATCCGTATTTCAACTGGATGACCCGGACGCGGGACCGCGCGGTTTTCATGCGGCGGCCGTATTCCAACCTCACGGTGGACTTCTCGTTGTTTGATGGCGCGCTGCCGGTGGATGAAGTGGTGGTGGATTTCCTGGACGGCAAGCTCAACGGCATCTCGTTCTCGCTCTACAACCGTGGCGACTCCGGCGCCATCAGCGCTGAGGAGTTTGAGCGGCGGATGAAACTCTGCGGCCAGAAAACCGGCGCGCTGCTCGGTGTGAGGCCGGTCTCCAAAAAGGCCGACCTCACCCAGGGCCTGCTCGCGGAGGGCTGGACCTGGATTTCACAAAAAGGCATGGCCACGCTCGAGCACAACCCGGAGGCGCTGCAGGGCAAGCCCGAGTTCCTGCGGCTCAAGATCGCGCCACGCGAGACGAAAGGCGTTTTCGCCGCCGCCTTCCAAGGACGTCAAGCCGCCGTGAAAGTCTCCGAGCTGCCGAAAAACGTGGTGCGTGAAAATGGCGACGTCTTCATCAAGGGCATCCCCATGGTGGACCAGGGGCCCAAGGGCTACTGCGTGGTGGCCACCGCCCAGCGCCTGCTCGAATACTACGGCATCCCCGCGGACCAGCACCAGATCGCGCAGGTGGCCGGATCGGACGCGGACAAGGGCACCAACTCGCTGGCGATGTCCGAGGCGCTCGGCAAGATCGACTACCGTTTCAAAACCCGCTTCAAGATCCACGCCATGGGCCATGAGGGCCGGCTTGTGCAGGTGGATGAGCGCAAGATGACCGTGGGCCGGGATTTCCCGAAAAGCCAGTTCGAGAAAATCATCCGCAGCTCCATCGATGACGGCATCCCCTTGCTGTGGGGCCTCACGCTGGGCGAATATCCGGAAGAACCGGCCATCGCCATGCAGACCGGCGGTGGCCACATGCGCATGATCATCGGCTACAACGATGCCACCCGGCGCATCATTTTCACCGATTCCTGGGGAGCCGGCCATGAGATGAAACGCATGACCATGGACGATGCCTACAAGGCCTCCCAAGGCCTCTTCACCATGACGCCCACGGTGCGCTGAGCCCCGCGCGGGCCGGGAAATTCTACCGAAAATCCCACAAATCGCAACTTTGGGCTTGCATGCCCCGGCCCAGACCCTAAGAACCGCGCCCCGAATTATGGCTAAGAAAAGTTGGATCGCCCGCAACAAGCGCAAACAGGAAACCGTCGAGAAATACGCCGAACTCCGTCAGAAGCTCAAGGCTGAGAAGGACTACGTGGGCCTCTCGATGCTGCCGCGTGACGCGAGTCCGACTCGTTTGATCAACCGCTGCGAGATCACCGGCCGCCGCCGCGCCTTCCTGCGCCGCTTCCGCCTCTCCCGGATCACTTTCCGCGAGCTTGCCTCCGCCGGCATGATTCCCGGTGTGACCAAATCGAGCTGGTAAGCTGGCACGCGTTGTGCCCCTCTGGCGTGGAACGGAAATCACCCGGTCCGCGCCTTTCTCATGCCCATATACGAATACGTTTCCGAAGCCCCCGAAGATCCAGAGCATTCGTGCCGCATCTGCGCCCGCGGTTTCGAGCTCAGACGCCCGGTGGACCGCGCCCCGCTGCTGGTCTGCCCGCTGTGCAAGCACCCGGTCAAAAAGGTGATCTCGCGCATCAACACGCCCACCGTCACCAAGCCGCTCTCCATCAGCGACGCGAAAAAAGCCGGCTTCACCGTGCTTGAGCGGCGCGATCAGGGCGTTTACGAAAAACTCTGAGCCTGACTGCCATGATGACACTCTCGCTCAGCCTGGACCTTCTCGCGTCCGTCTCCCCCACCCCGCCGGTGGAATTCCCGACCTTGGGAAAATCCCTGCTCTACCTCGCGGGCATCGTTTTCTTCCTCTTTCTCAACGCGTTTTTCGTCGCCTCGGAATTCGCCATCGTGAAAGTCCGCCCCAGCCAGCTTGAGTCCGAAACCAAGGCAAACCCGGCAAAGGTCAAGACCGCGCTGCACGTGGTCAATCATCTGGACAGCTACCTTTCCGCCAACCAGCTCGGCATCACCATCGCCTCGCTGGCGCTCGGTTTCCTCGGCGAGCCCTTCGTCGAGGCGCTGGTGGCCCCCGCGCTGCTGATGACCGGCATCTCGGTGTGGTGGGTGAAGGGCATCTCCTTCACCCTGGCCATCATTTC
Organism: Verrucomicrobiaceae bacterium; assembly: GCA_003820635.1. The sequence continues at coordinate 13,873 of RPOS01000020.1, forward strand.
CTTCACCTTCCTGCACGTGGTCATCGGCGAGTTGATGCCCAAGTCCATCGCCATCCGCCGCTCGGTGCCCGTCACGCTCGCACTGGCCGGCCCGCTGCACGCATTCTACCGCGGCGCGCATTGGGCCATCGTGGTGCTCAACGGCACCGCCAACAAACTGCTCAAGGTCCTCTTCAACATGGATCCCGTCAGCGAGAGCGGCCACAGCCACTCCGCCGAGGAACTCGCCGTGCTCGTCACCCAGAGCGGCAAATCCCAGGAAGTCACCGAGACCGAGCGGGAAATCCTCATCAACGCCCTCGGCCTGAATGAACTCTGGGTGCGCGACGTGATGACCCCGCGCAACAAGGTGATCGTGCTCGATGCCGACGAACCGTTCGAGAAAACCCTGGAGATCGCCCTGCGCAGCAAGCACACCCGTTTCCCGCTCGTCAAAGGCCACCTCGACAACTCCATCGGCCTGATCCACATCAAGGACCTCTTCAAACTTCTCGACGATCCGGACCCGGACCTGATGCGCATCAAGCGCGAGCTCAAGATCGTGCCGGACACCATGCCGCTCGACACGCTGCTCAAGTTCTTCCTGCGCGAGCACGCGCACCTCGCACTGGCCGTGGATGAATTCGGCACGCCGGTGGGCATCGTGTTTCTCGACAACATCATGGAGGAACTCGTCGGCGACATTCAGGATGAGTTCGACAACGAACGCTCGCCCTTCACCCGCATCAAAGAAGAGGAGTTCGTGGTCGAAGGCACCATGACGCTCAACGACCTCGGCGGCCATGTGCCGGACCTCGTGCTGGAAAGCGGCGAGGTCACCACCGTCGGCGGCTACGTCACCCAGCAGCTCGGCCGCTTCCCGGAAGTCGGCGAAACGCTCGAAGTGCTCGGCTACGAGGCGCGCGTCACCAGCACCGACGGCCGCCGCGTCGGCCAGATCCATTTCCGCAAGCTCGTGCCGGCGGAGACGGAAAGCGGGATCGATTTGGAGGAGTGACCGGAGGGGCGATAACCCCATCGCCCTCCGATATTCCTTGCCTCACATGAAAGTAAGGATAAATTTTCAAGGTAAGGAATTTTCATGACTCATTCCACCATCACCAGCAAGGGTCAAACGACCTTGCCAGCCAGTATCCGCCGCGCCCTGCATTTGAAGACGGGCGACCGGATTTTGTATGAAATCCAAGATGGTTCAGTGGTCATCCGCCCTCAACCCGGCGCGATGGAGGTTTTTGGAGCCCTAAAGCCACCCGCCGGAAAAGCCGGGACATCCTTCGAGGAAGCACGCGGAAAATCCCGCGAGGCTTGGGCGGAGGAGACGGCGCGGGAGGGCCAGCCATGAAGCCGCTGCTGCTGGATACCAACATCCTGCTGCGCTTCATCACCGGAGAACCCGCCGACCAAGCCAAGGAAGTCGCCGATCTGGTGAGGGCGGCGGAAACAGGGAAAGTGAGGTTGACCGTGCTCCCCATGGTGCTTGCCGAAGCGGTTTTCGTGCTCACAGGATTTTATGAACATCCTCGATCACAGGTCGCGGATGTTCTTTCACACCTGATCTCTTGCCCCGGCTTCCATTCCGATGAGCAGGAGCGGATGCTTCACGCCCTCAAGCTTTTCGGCACGGGCAAGCTCGACTTTGTGGATTGTTATCTGGCGGCGGCTTCCATCCGCGAAGGCCGCGCCTTGGTTTCCTTCGACCGGGATCTCGCCAAACTCCACGGCATCACCGCTGGGAAACCCGGGAACTGGCATTGACTTGTGAATTCAGAACCCCGGTGCCGCGACCGTTGAGTTCTCGCGCTCCTCAACGCGGACGCGGAGGATGCGGTCGGCGATCTCGCGGGTCATCTCGGCTAACAGAAGCCACAGGTGGGAGCCCTCGCGATAGTCGGCGGGAGCGATGTGTTTCACGCGCCCGGCATGAGTGGAGAGTTGATAACATTTCCTGAACGAGCGGCCGGAGGCGTCTTCCGGATTGTAAACGGCGATGGCATGGCCGCCGTTGCGGTTCATCACGGTGAAGCACGGCACGTCCGTCGGCCCGTCGCCCACATAAACCATGTTTTCAAACGGGATCGGCCGCTGGTCGTTGGGCATGTGATCGTTCACATCCTGGTCATAGCGCAGCATGCCCTTGTTGATGCGGAAGAGGAACTGCGTCTTGGTGGTGTGCGAGATGACGCGCTTGGGGAAACTGATGCGTCCTTCCGAATCCTCGCCGAACTCGCAACCGAACATCGCCTTCACATGTGGCTGGAGCCGCGAGCCGTCGAGCAGCGCCTTGAGGCCGGAAGATATGATATAATGTTCCACCTTGATGCCGGCCAGCTCGTGCTCCGGGCTCAGCGCGGCTTTCGGCAACTCGTCGAACAACTCCGGCAGACCCGGGAAAAAGCGCAGCCCCGCGCCCAGCTCGGTGAGGCGCGCATTGGTCACGTTGTCCATGCCCAGGTAATCCAGCAGGCACTTCATGTAGGCCAGCTCGCCATCCCACCGCTGCTCGTGCACCAAGGCGTTGCATTTCTTCCAGAACTGCGCCGGGTCGATCCCGAACTCGGGAAACAACACGTCGTCCTGCATGTAGCGCGGGCTGAGCGTCTGGTCGTAGTCATAAACCAGCGCGATGATGTTTTGCGGAGCGGCCATCGGGGGGTGGAAGGCAAGCAAGCGCCGGGCCGCGCGACAAGGCGGAAATCCGATTCCCTCATTGCCATCGGACGCCGCATCATTTGCCCTGTGGCGGAAAAATCCCCGCCATGTAAGAAAACCAGACTCCGGCCACGATCCGTCTTTTGGTGATGATGTTCCTGCAGTTTTTCGTCTGGGGCCCGTGGTTTGTGACCATGTTCCTGATTCTCGACGGCAACGGCCTGGCTGAAATCATCGGCAGGTCCTACAGCAGCGCGGTGGCTGCGGGCAATGGCTCGATGGCCGCATGGCTGACCGTGCGGCTGCGGCAAGCGCGCCGGGCCATGGCCGCCAGCGTGGTGGAAACTCCGTGAATCAGCGGCGGACTCCGGCGGCATCGAGAATCGCCTCGTGAACATCCTCCGCCGTGCCGACGGGAAATCCCGTCCCTAACAGAACCGGACGTTCTTCTGCGGGCACATCATCGCGGCCGTGCGAGCCTTTCACCAAGGTGGCATCCAGCGGAATCACTTCCAACAAGCCGCGCAGGCCGAGTTTTTTCTTCAGCAGGAATTTCGCGATCGCGAGCTGCGGCAGCTTGAGCGCCGGATCGATGAACAACTCGCATGGGTCGTAGCCCGGCTTGCGGTGGATGTCGATGGTGCGGGCGTAGTCCGGCGCGAGCGCATCGTCATCCCAGAAGTAATAAGTGAACCACGCGTCCGGCTCGGCCACGGCGATGAAGTCTCCGCCGCGTTTCATTGCGACTCCCGGCCCCCAGACATCCGCCGCTGCACGCACTTCCTCGATGCCCGCAGTGTGTTCCAACAACTCACGGACTTCATCCATGATCGACGGATCGTTCACATACACATGGGCCACCTGATGATCCGCCACGGCAAAGGCGCGGCAGCCGCCGCAGTCGAGCGTCTCGCGGCCGAGTTCGTTCTTCAGCGAGAGCCAGCCCTTCGCGCGGAACAAACGGTTCAGGTGCACCGGCTTGCTCACCGGAGATATGCCATATTCGGAAAGCGCCAGCACGCGCACGCCGCGGCTTTCGTAAAACGCGATGAGGTCGCCGGCCACGCGGTCGATTTTTTCCAACTCCGCCGCCACCACCGGTGATTGCGGGCCGTCTTTCTGCAGGCAGTAATCAAGATGCGGCAGATAAACCAAGCTGAGGCTGGGCGAGTGCTTTTCCTCCACCCACTTCGCGGAGGCGGCGATCCATTCGGATGAGGCGATGCCCGCCGCCGGCCCCCAGAATGACGCAAACGGAAACTCGCCGAGATCGCGCTTCAACGCATCACGCATGCCCATCGGCTGGGTATGCACGTCGAACACCTTGCGGCCGTCCGCCGGATAGAGCGGCCGCGGCGTGATCGTGAAATCCGCGCTGGAATGCATGTTAAACCACCAGAAGAGCTTGGCGCAGGTGAAGTCCGGAATCACGCGCCGCAGCTTGTCCCAGAGTTTCTCGCCGCGCACGATCTGGTTGCTTTGTTTCCAAAGGCGCACCTCCGCGGACTCTCGGTCATACCAACCGTTGCCAACGATGCCGTGCTCCGAGGGAGACGTGCCTGCAAGCACCGACGACTGCGCCGTGCAGGTCACCGCGGGAAATGCCGGAGCGTAGGATTGGCAGCCGTGCTTCTCCGCAAAAGCCGTCAACGCCGGCGTGTGCGGGCCAAGCAGGGACTCCGAAAGCCCGACGATGTTGAGAACGGCAAGGCGCATTGCGGACTGCTTTTCACGCCGTTGCAGCCATCATGCAAGCCTGCGCATTCCCGCCCTTGCGCGGTGGCGCAAGCCGGGCTTTGGTGCGGGCGTTCGCCATGATCCGCCGTCCACTCATCCAACTCGCCCTGTTTTTCGCAGCCCTTGTTTCCGCACGCGGCTTCGAGCTTCCCGCAGCCTCCACCCAATGCATCACCGGCATCGCCGATGGCTGGAACAGTTCCACCGTCACGCTGCGGTATTTCGAAAAATCCGGTAATCGCTGGATCCAGAAGGGAGAGCCATGGCAGGGACGCCTGGGCAGGAGCGGACTCGTCTGGGGGGCCGGCCTTCACCCGCTGCCAAAAGGTGCCGCCACCAAAAAGGAAGGCGACTGGCGCGCGCCCGCCGGCGTTTTCGACATCGGCGGCGCGTGGGGCTATGACGCCTCCATCCGCAAGCACCCGCGGCTTTTCTACCGCCAGATCACCCCGCGCGACCTGTGGGTGGAGGATCCGGCATCCGATCATTACAACCGCCACCTGATCCTCGAGCGCGACCCCTCATCGCCATGGGAGAAAAAGCAACAGATGAAGCAGACCGACCCAGCCCACGCGCTCAAACTCTTCATCGCCCACAATGCGCCGCCCAAGGTGGTGCCGGGCGAGGGCTCTTCCATTTTCTTCCACATCTGGCGCGCGGGTGGCAGCAAGCCCACCGCCGGCTGCACCACCATGGATGAGAAGAAACTGCGCGAGCTCATCGCGAAAATCGACCCCACGCGCCGGCCACTCTACGTTCTTCTGCCGAAGGCGGAATATGAGAAATACCGCACGGCGTGGAAACTGCCGTGAAAACTCTTCTCTCTTGATTCTCCAGACCCCCGAGCTGAATCTCCCGCCACATGTCCGCCACAGCCACGCCATCACCCACCGTCCCCGACTCCACCGGTCACTTCGGCCAGTTCGGCGGCATGTTCGTGCCGGAAACCCTGATGGCTCCGCTGCAGGAACTCGCAGCGGCCTATGAGTCCGCCAAGAACGATCCCGCCTTCCATGCCGAGCTCGACGACTTGCTGCACAACTACGTAGGCCGCCCGACTCCGCTTTATTTCGCGGAGCGCTGGACCGATCTCCTCGGCGGCGCGAAAATCTATCTCAAGCGCGAGGATCTGCTGCACACCGGAGCGCACAAGATCAACAACGCGCTCGGCCAGATCCTGCTCGCCAAACGCCTCGGCAAGAAACGCATCATCGCGGAAACCGGCGCCGGCCAGCACGGCGTGGCCACCGCAACCGTCTGCGCACGCTTCGGCATGGAATGCGTCGTTTACATGGGCAAGGTGGACATGGAGCGCCAGGCGCTCAACGTCGCCCGCATGCGGTTGATGGGTGCCGAGGTTCGCGCCGTCACAGCCGGCCAGGCCACGCTCAAGGAGGCGGTGAACGAGGCGATGCGCGACTGGGTGGCATCGGTCGATCACACCCACTACATTCTCGGCTCCGCCCTCGGCTCGCATCCTTTCCCGATGATCGTGCGGGATTTCCACCGCGTGATCGGCGTGGAGGCACGCAGGCAGATTCTGGAAAAGGAAGGCCGCCTGCCGGATCTGTTAGTCGCCTGCGTCGGCGGCGGATCCAATGCGATCGGCCTGTTCCACCCCTTCATCGCGGATGAAAACGTCCGCATGGTCGGCGTCGAGGCCGGTGGCGACGGTATCATCCCCGAGCGCCACGCGGCGCGCTTCCAAGGCGGCAAACTCGGAGTGTTGCAAGGCACCAAGACCTGGCTGCTCGCCAATGCCGACGGCCAGATCGAACTCACCCACTCGGTGTCCGCCGGGCTCGACTACGCCGCCATCGGGCCCGAGCACGCGTATCTGCATGACATCGGCCGCGTGGAATACACTTATGCCACCGATGCCGAGGCGCTCGCCGCCTTCAAGGAGCTCGCCTACAGCGAGGGCATCATCCCCGCGCTCGAAAGCGCCCATGCCATGGCCTATGTTTCCAAAATCGCCGGCAGCCTGCCAAAGAGCGCCATCCTCATCGCCAATCTATCAGGCCGCGGCGACAAGGACGTGGAGCAGGCGTCCAAATATCTGCTGTAAGCTCGATCACACGGCGATCGCCACGCCGTGCTTCACGGAAAGCAACCGGCACTCGATGGCTGCGGCGGGATGGATTTTCTGGAGCGCTTCGCGGTAAGCTGCCATCTGACCGGCGTAGCGCTCGGCGAGTTCTTGCGGTTTCTGCACCGCGTCCGTCTTGAAGTCGATGATCTCCACGCGCTGCACCGCGCCCGCGGCATTGCGATGGAGGTGGAGCCGGTCGATCACGCCGCTGAGCAACGCGCCATCAAGAATGGCGTCCACCGGTTGCTCGCGGAACAATTCGACCGGGCGGCCGCGGCGCTGAAAGACATCGCGCAGCGCCGGGTTTTGCAGCATTGCGACGACGGCCCTTGCCGCATCCGTCGCGGGCAGCTGGGCCGGAGTTTCATCCGTCCAGGCCACTTGCTCGAACAAGGCGTGCACCTCGCTGCCGAACTTCATGCCGGTGGCCGAGTGCGCCATCGCCTTGTCCTTCGCCTTCGCACCGCTCGGCACCCTGCGGCCGCGCCGCGGCACGGCGGGGCCCGGTTCCGGCATCGCCTGCACCGGCTTCTCCGGTTCTAACAGCTCGATGTAATCCGCCCAGCCGGGGGCTCCTGATTGATAGACCACGCCGGGCTCGCGCTCCGCGCCGATGGAGCGCGCCAGCCAGTTTGCCAGCGACGGCCGGTCTGCCTCCGCTTTTTCAGCAGGCGGTTCCAACAAGACATAAAGCCCGCGTTTGGCGCGGGTGAGTGCCACGTAAAGCATGCAGAAGCCCTCATAGCGCTGGTCCGCCGCCCAGCGTTCCTCGGCGGCGCGCATTTCGGGAATCACATCGCGCGCCCACTTCGGCGGCGTGCCGCTGATCCAGCCCTCGCCCTCGGCGATCTGGAAATGCTGCGCCTGCGGCAGCCCCTGATCGGGGATTTCCGGCAGGATGACCACGTCGAAGCCAAGGCCCTTCGCCTTGTGAATGGTCATCACCTGCACCGCGGCCACGCCCGGGCTTTGGGAAATTTCCAGCCGCGAGAGCCAATCCGCCGCCTCCGCGGGGGAAACTCCGCCCTGGGCATCCAGCTGCGCCAGCGCGCCTAACAGATCTCCCGCACGGCGGCGGCCGAAGTCCGACCAGCCGGACCACACCGCATCGATCGCGGAGCCGAGTGTTTTCGCAAAGCCATCGCGGGACAGCGCATGGGTCAGGCCTTCCCAGACATTGCGCCACGATCCGCCGTGCGCGGCGTGCAGACCGGCGACAAGCGGGGACATCTCCACCACCTCGCGGGCGAAGGAGTCCGCCGGATTCGCCAGCCACTTGAGCAAATGGCTGATAACGATGCCCGCCGGGTTGTCCCTGGCGGGCAGGCGCCGGCCTTCCTCGATGACATCGAAGCCGCGCTCCCGCAGGTCGTCGGCCACCTGCCGCACCTTTTCGTTGCCGCGCAGCAGCACGCCACAGGTCATGGCGCGCTTGCCCACGCCGAGTTCTTCGAGAATTCCCGCCAGCCGCTCCAAGCGCTCCTCCCATTTTCCCACCACTTCCACCCGCGCCTCGCCACGCTTGGCGGGTGCGGTGAGCGGAGCGGCGGAAACATGGTCGCGCCAGTCCCAGCGGCCGGCCACGGTGCCGAAAAGCTCCCCCATCGTCGCCGTGTCGCCACAGACGCGGTTGACCAGCTCCAGCACCTCCGGGCACGAGCGCCAGGATTCCTCCATCGTTTCGATGTCCAGCCCGCCGCCGTAGCGGCCGATCACCTCGTCGAACAAGCGTACGTCGCCGCCACGCCAGGCGTAGATCGCCTGCTTGCGGTCACCTACGATGAACATCGTTTTGGTGTCGTCGGTGGCCGCCTCTTCGATGAGCGGCAGCAGCCCGGCCCAGTCGGCGCGGCTGGTGTCCTGGAATTCATCGAGCAACCAATGATCGTGGCGGGCATCGAGGCGGAAATCCACCGCCTCACGGCGCAGGCGCGCGTCCTCGTCACGGGCCCAGTCGCCCATCAGGATTTTCACGTCATTGAAGCCGAGCATGCCATTGCGGCGCAGGTGTTTTTCGCAAAGCGAGTCAAACACCGCCACCACCTCGCGCACGGCGCGGGTCCGCTGCACGGCGGCGGCAAGCTCGCAGCCGGCGGCGAGCAAGACCATCTCGCGCAGCGCGGCGGCGGCGGGACCGGCGATTTCAAAGTCCTTGTAAAACCTCAGGACCAGCGGCCCATCCGGAGTGGCTGCCGCGCTTAAAATGCACGCCAGCAGGCTCTTTGCACCGCCAAGGCTGCCGCTGCCAATCACATGGCTTTCCAATGCGAGGACCGCCTTTTCCAAGGCATCCCGCTGGCGTTTGTCGTTGTAGGAAATTTCATCCAGATGCGCCAAAACCACCGCCGCCAGCGCGCACTTGCGCTTCGGCCAATCCTCCGGACGGCAGTCTGTTAGAGATTCCGGCCCCCAAGCCAAGTCGCGGCCTTCGCGGTAGCGCTCCTGCCAGCGGCCCACGAACTCGCGCAGCCCTTTCAACACACCATGATCCTCGCGGCCGATCGTCGCCCGCCGGAACGCATGATAAAACCCGTCCCCATCCTCCCCCGTCAGGGTATCGCCCAGAATGGCTGCCAGCATCTCATCCGCCGCGGCCGCCGCGCGCGGGCCTTCCAGCAGATCGAATTTTCCGCCGGTCAGACCGAGCTCGTATTGGAACGCGCGGACGATCCTGGCGAAAAAGCTGTCCATCGTCCCCAGCGTGAAATCCGGCAGCGCACGCGCCACCCGCTCCAGCGCCTCCTTGAAGTCCGCATCCGCAAGACCCAGATCCCGCCGCAATCCCGCCGCCTTGTCCTCATCCGCGGCCGCCTCCGCCAGCTTGGTGAGCACCGAATCCGCGAATTCCCCGGCCGCCTTGCGGGTGAAGGTGAGCGCCACAATCCGCTCCGGTTCCACGCCCCGCGCCACTTGCCCGATCACCCGGTTGCCCAGTTGAAAGGTCTTGCCGGAGCCTGCGGAGGCCAGGATCAGCAGGTTTTCGGCTAAAATGTCCATCTCGAGTTGCCTTCACAAACCACTGCCGCGGACTTCATCCAAAGCCCCGCCCCAAGAAATACCGACCGAAAGGTTTCTGAATCCCGTTTTGCTCAGCGCCGCGGGATTTTCAGTTTTTGACCGGGGCGGATCAGGCTTCCGGAAATGCCATTGGCCCGCTGGATGGCGGATACGGTGGTCTTGTTGCGGCTGGCTATCGTGTAAAGCGAGTCGCCTTTCTTGACCGTGTAGGTGGTGGAGGTCGGCTTGGGCTTGGGCTTGGGTTTGGGTTTCACCGCCACCGTCTTGGGCTTGGTGGTTCCGCTGCTTGGGCTGGATGAAGGTTTGGAAGTGCTGCTGCGAGCAGGTGGCAGCGGGGTCGCGGTGGCGGGTGGCAGTTCGTTGGAGGCGATGACCGGCAGGTCGTCGGCCGGGGCCTGGCGTTTGCCCGGCTTGCGCCACTTGGTCGGATCATCCGCCCAATCCTCGCGGTAGTTGCCATTCGCATCGAAGGGGCCGGTGCCAAGCGGATCATTGGCTGAAGCCTGGTTGTTGTTGGCGCAACTGCTGAAAAGAAGCAGCACGGAACAGGAAAGCGGGAGCCAGATCAGTCGTTTCATGGTGGCTTGGTCGATCATCTGGAGAAACTCTGGAAAATGAGCGCTATGGCCGCAAACCATTATTTCTGAAAATTCCGGAAATCGCCGGCATTTCCATCCGCCACGCCAACGCCGCGGCGAGCCGGTCATCCGAGCCAACTTCGCACTTGCGCCGCCCTCTGCGAGATGGCAGTCCTTTGCCGCAACTCCTCACAAGGGGCATTAGCTCAGTTGGTAGAGCGTCTCGTTCGCAATGAGAAGGTCAGCGGTTCGAATCCGCTATGCTCCATTTCCCCCGCGTTTGGCCGGCATTGTGCGCTACAACATTGCAAGGATCGCGTTGAAGATCGCGCTCGGGCGCACAGTGCGGTTTCGGCTTTGGCCTCCGCCTTCTGAACCCGTTTTGAATGAACCCGGCTGATCAAGCAGCGAGCGGATTCCAAACCTTCCGGAATCCGAATCCCCGGAAATCCTTCAGGTTGAGAGTGGCGAAGTCCGTGACACCGAACGCGAACTTGACTGGCTATCAATGATAGCATAAAAGAATCCCATGCCGCAGTTACTGGTCAGAAATCTGGAAGAAGAATTGGTTCGCGATCTCAAGAAGCGGGCCGGTGAGCATGGGGTCTCGGTGGAGGAGGAACACCGGCGAATCCTGCGAGAGGCATTGCGACCCAATCAAGCGGGTGGACGCCAAAGTTTCTGGCATCTGCTCGGGGAAATGCCGGACCCGGGTGGCGACGATATCTTCGAACGAGAGCGCGGCACGCCCGGCCGGGCGACGGAACAACCCCTGCTTGATGACTGAAATGGCCGGCTACCTTTTGGATACCAATATTCTGAGTGAAATCCGCAAGGGTGCCGGACGCGCCAAACCGGAAGTTTGGCAGTGGTGGCTCGGCATGGAGAATGAGGAACTTTGGCTCAGCGTGCTGACCATTGGCGAGATTCGCAAAGGCATCGACCGCCTGGCCGTCCGCGATCCGGCACGGACCCTGGTTCTGGAACGTTGGTTGGATGAAGTGAAGAACTCGTATCAAGAGCGCTTGCTTGGAGTGGACTGTTCCATTGCCGAGCATTGGGGGCGTTTGCAGGCAGTGAGAACCCTGCCCGAGGTGGACGCGCTGCTCGCCGCAACCGCTCTCAAACATGACCTCACCCTGGTGACCCGCAACACCGCGGACTTCACAGGACTTGGACTCCGATTATTGAATCCTTTTGAGTTGGGAACTTAGGTTCGAAGCGTAAGGAGGGTCGCACTGCGGGCGACCCGATGCGGGCCACAGTCCCGCACTCCTCATGAAATGGCGGCGGCGCGATCACTTTGCCAAAGCGTGTATGCATCACCCGGCAGTTTCGCTTTGATGGGATTCCTACGGATATAGCGCACGGCATTGATGAAATGATCCACGTCCCGAATGAGGGTGTCGCGATAGTTCCGCTGCCAGATCGGCCCGCGCCCGATGGCTCTCGCGGAAACGCTTTTCCAAGCTTCTATCAGTTTCGAAATCGGCATCAAGGGAGTGAAAAGCAGATGCACGTGGTTCGGCATGATGATCCAGGCATGATGGCGGACTTTTTCATCCTGAAAGCGCATCAAGGATTCAGCGAGATGACCGCGCGCTTCCGGTTCCCTCAGCAGGCAGGAACCCGCCCCTTGATCGAGCCAGACTTCGAACTTGGCAGTGAAGCGGCGGTGGAATTCGCGTTCCGTTTCAGCAGTCCATGGTTTCGGATTGGTAGAAAGCCATAGCCGGCGTTGTTCCTTCCATTGAACGACCTTCGCCTTTGGCAATGCGTCTCCCAAACGAAAAGTGACGAACTGCATGACCTCGCCCTGCTGCCAATGCGGGAGCTTGTCGCCATGTTTTTCAATGGGCCGATCCGGATTGAGATAGTCGGAAGCCATGGTGATGGATTTATGGAGGGTCGCACTGAGGGCGGCCCAATGCGTGCCACAGTCCCGCACTCCTTAGACTTTCGCCAATATCACATTGAAGGTCTCGCTCGGGCGTAGTGCGGCTTCAGCTTTGGCTTCGTCCGGGGCGTAGTAACCGCCGATGTCGGCGGGCTTGCCTTGCACGGCTAACAACTCGGCGGTGATGGCTTCCTCGTTGGCGGTGAGGGCTTCGGCGATGGGGGTGAAGATGTGTTTCAACTCCGCATCGTCGTTTTGAGTGGCGAGTGCCTGGGCCCAGTAGAGGGCGAGGTAGAAGTGCGAGCCGCGGTTGTCGGTGGTGCCGAGCTTGCGGCCGGGCGATCGGTCGTTTTCCAGGAACTTGCCGGTGGCGGCGTCGAGCGTGGCGGCGAGGATTTTCGCTTTCGGCAGCTTGAAGGTTTCGGCGATGTGTTCAAAGGACGGCGCGAGCGCAAAGAACTCGCCGAGTGAATCCCAGCGCAGGTAGTTTTCCTGGGTGAACTGCTGGACGTGCTTGGGCGCGGAGCCGCCGGCACCGGTTTCGAACAGGCCGCCGCCGTTCATGAGTGGCACGATGGAGAGCATCTTGGCGGAGGTGCCGACTTCGAGGATCGGGAAAAGATCCGTTAGATAGTCACGCAGCACGTTGCCGGTGACGGAGATGGTGTCGAGGCCCTTGACGATGCGTTCGAGCGAGAACTTGCAGGCTTCGGCGGGCGGCAGGATGCGGAGGTCGAGGCCGCTGGTGTCGTGGTCCTTGAGATAGGTTTCCACCTTGGCGATGAGTTGGGCGTCATGGGCGCGGTTCTTGTCGAGCCAGAAGACGGCGGGCGTGTTGGAGGCGCGGGCGCGGTTGACGGTGAGCTTCACCCAATCGCGGACCGGCGCGTCCTTGGTCTGGCAGGCGCGCCAGATGTCGCCGGCCTGGACGTCGTGGGTGAGGAGAACGTGGTTGTCAGAGGCCACCACGCGGACGGTGCCGGTGGCGGGAATTTCGAAGGTTTTGTTGTGCGAGCCGTATTCCTCGGCGGCTTGGGCCATGAGGCCGACGTTGGGAACGGAGCCCATGGTTTGTGGATCGAGCGCGCCGTGTTGTTTGCAGAAATCGATCACCGCCTGATAGACGCCGGCGTAGGAGGAATCCGGAATCACGGCGAGCGTGTTCTGGGGTTTTCCTTGGGCGTTCCACATCCTGCCGCCTTCGCGGATCATCGCTGGCATCGAGGCATCGACGATCACGTCGCTGGGGACGTGGAGGTTGGTGATGCCCTTGTCGGAGTTGACCATGGCAAGCGCCGGGCGGTTCTGATAGATGGCCTGGATGTCGGCTTCAATGGCGGCTTTTTGATCGGCGGGCAGGGATTGGATTTTTGCAACGAGGTCGCCGAAGCCGTTTTTGAAATCGACGGCCAGCGAGTCGAGCAGCGCGGCGTGTTTTTCGATGAGGTCCTTGAAGAAAACTTTCACGGCGTGGCCGAAGATGATGGGATCGGAAACCTTCATCATCGTGGCCTTCATGTGCAGCGAGAACAGCACGCCCCCGGCCTTGGCGGCGGCCATTTGCTCGCTGAGGAAGGCGGCGAGCGCGGCTTGACTCATGAAGGTGGCGTCGATGATTTCACCGGCCTTGAGCGGGGTGGATTCCTTGAGCACGGTGATTGTGCCATCGGCAGCGACCAGTTCGATGCGGACGTCGGTGGGTTCTGCCACGGTGACGGATTTTTCGTTGGAGAAGAAATCACCCTTGCCATCCATCGAGGCAACGCGGGTTTTCGAATCGGCTGACCATGCACCCATTTTGTGCGGGTGGGCTTTGGCGTAATCCTTGACGGCTTTCGGCGCGCGTCGGTCGGAATTGCCCTCGCGCAGGACGGGATTCACAGCGGAGCCGAGGACTTTGGCATAACGGGCGCGGATTTCCTTTTCAGCGTCGGTGGCCGGGTTTTCGGGGAAATCCGGGATCTTGTGACCCTTCGCCTGGAGCTCGGCGATGGCCGCCTTGAGCTGTGGGATGGAGGCGGAGATGTTCGGCAGCTTGATGATGTTCGCTTCGGGCTTGAGCGTCAGGGCACCGAGTTCGGCGAGGTGGTCGGGCGCGCCGGTGATTTCCGGGAACTGGGCGAGGATGCGGCCGGCGAGTGAAATGTCGCGGGTTTCCACGGCGATGCCGGCGTGTTTGGAGAAGGCTTGGACGATCGGCAGCAGCGAGTGGGTGGCAAGGGCCGGGGCTTCGTCGGTGATGGTGTAAAGAATGGTGGGCGTGGCGGACATGGCGTGGCGGCTGGTTTGAGCGGCCGTCCGGATAGGGGAAGAAGCGGGCCTTGTCGATGGCGGAAAACCCGGGGGCGGTCAAAAAAGCCCGCCCGCGCCAGATGCGGCGCGGCCGGGCTAAGCGGTCGCTGGTTTGAGGGTTCAGTATTTCACACCGCAGCCGTAGGGCTTGTTCTTGGCGTCGGAAACTTCCTTGCCGGCGAGCACGGCGTCGAGCGCGTTGACAAAGAGCTTGTCGGCGGTCGCCACATCGGCGGCGTCGGTGGTGGCCTTGGAGTCGATGGCACCGTCATAGGCGAGCTTGCCTTCCTTATCGATGATGAACATGTGCGGCGTGACCTTGGCGTCGTAGGCCTTGCCGACCTTGCCATCGGTATCCATCAGGAAGTGGCTGGCCTTGTTGCCCTGTTTGGTGGCTTCCTCCGCCATCTTGGCGGGCTCATGATAACCCTGCTTGCCCTCGGCGGCGGAGTTGATGGTGAGCCAGACCACATCCTTGGCGGCGTAGGCTTCCTGCAGCTTCGGCATGTTGCCGCTGGCGTAGTGTTTTTTCACGAAGGGGCAACCGAAATTGACCCACTCGAGCACGACGACCTTGCCTTTGAAGTCGGCGAGTGAAACGGCCTCGCCCTTGAGGTTCCTGGCGGTGAACGCGGGAGCGGGCTGGCCGATTTCCGCAGCATGAGCGGTGAACAGTGCGAGGACTCCTAACAGTGTGTTGGTGATGGATTTCATGATGTTGCAAAGGGGTTGAACCTATACCGTTGTGAGGAAAGCGGGCTTGTCCACCGGCTTTTTTCAAGGCGCTGACCAAGTGAGCTCCAAAGGCCCGTGCGCTTCGCCGCCGGCAAGCACGAGCGTGAGCCGCCTGGCGGGGCCCGCTGCGTAGCCGCTTTTCGGCACCTCGGACGTCCATGTGTTGCCGGTTTTGGAAAAACGGATGACGGCGCGAGGTTCGGCGACTTCCGGTGTGGCCGGGAATGCCTCGCGACCGCCAGGATCCGGAGCCGCGCCGGGCTCCATGGGCTCCATTGTGATGGAAAGGAGCAGGTTTTTCCCGCTTTCGGCGACGGTGAGACGCAAGGCATTACCGGCAGGACGCGGGAGTTTTTGATAGGCGGCGCTGATTGCCGCGACCTCCGCAGTGGGCGATGCGGCCCCGGCCGCGAGGTCGAGATGGATTTCCGCCTCGCCAGGGACGCAGCCGCTCTCACCGCAGGCCAGCCAGGAAACCACCGCCGTCAGGCGCGCCTTGCCGGTGAAATCCGCGGGCGGCGTGAGCGTCACGGGAAACAACACCGTGCCCTCGTAGCCGAATCCCGCCAGGCCGCTTGTTAGAAACCGTGCGGGCTCGGGAAAGACGAGACCGCCGGTTTGCCAACCGGGCGGCAGTTTCCACTCCACCGTAGTGGGCATGCCGGCCTCGCCGGGGTTGATCCAGTAAGTGTGCCAGCCGTCATCGATGACCATGCGGATGGCGGTCTGCATGGGCTTGCCCGGCTCGACCGTGGCGGAGCTGGCAAGCCATTCCACGGTGGCCTTGCCGGGGCGGGCAGCGGCCGTCGAGAGGCAGCCCGCCATGGCGGAAATCATCAGGATTCGAGTGATCATCGGCATTCACACTAGTCGGCAGTGCGCGGCAATCAAGTGGCCGCCGGACGATTCTTTCGCTCGACAAAACGGCATCCTGTTGTCGATTTGCGCGCATGGGCATGCGCTTCATTTTCCTCTGGCCGGCGGTGGTCTCCCTTGCGGTGGCCGAGCCGGTGCACAACGTGCCGGAAGCCCCGAAGGGGAATCTGCCGGAACTGGCGCGCACGCTGCTGGGCGAGGGCGGCGGCAACCAGTTGTTCTATCTGCCAACGCGTGACGAGCCGGCCACCCCCGCGGCGTGGGGCTACAAGTATGAAAACGTGGCCTTCAACTCCGCGGACGGCACGCCGCTGCACGGCTGGTTCATCCACGCGCGGAGCGGCAAGGCCAAGGGCACGGTGGTCTTCTCACACGGCAACGCGGGCTCGATCGGCCACCACCTCGGGTTCGTCCTGTGGCTGGCGGAAGCCGGCTGGCAGGTGATGATGTATGATTACCGCGGCTTCGGAAAATCCGGCGGCACTGTGGACCGGCGTGGCATGGTGGACGATGTGAAGGCCGCCTTCGCCCATGTCCGCAACCGCGCCGGGGTGGATCCTCGCCGCCTGGTTTCCTACGGCCACAGCCTCGGCGGCGCGAAGTCCGTAACGGCGCTGGCGGAAAGCCCCGTGCGCGGATTGCGGGCGGTGGTGATCGACGGTGCATTCTCCTCTTATCAAGCGATGGCGAAGATCGTGGCTGGCGAACTCGGGGCCGGTCTGGTGACCGACGAACTGGCGCCGAAAGACTACGTGCAAAAACTCAGCCCGGTGCCCTTGTTGGTAGTCCACGGCGCACGCGACGAAATCGTGCCCGTGGAGCAGGGTCGCGAGTTGTTCCGCAGCGCCCGCGAGCCCAAGACCCTCATCGAGGTGAAAACCGGGCGGCATGGCGACGCGCTCTCGCGCGATGACGGCGCCGGCCGCAAGCGCATGCTCGCCTGGCTCGCCGCAGCCATCGACGGCTGAGCGTGGTGGATTCAAAACGTAACCGACAGGCCCATCGAAACCAGCCACTGGCTCCAATCCCGGTCTCCATTGTTCACCCGGTAGCGGACGCTTGAATTGAAGGAAACGCGCTCCGCAAACAAATTCCGGCTGTAGCCGAGATAGAGGCTGAGGTTTTCCTCGTTTTCACGCTCCGTGAGCACATCCCCCACCTGCTGGTAGTCCGAGTAATCGAACATCACCCCGCCGTTGATGCTGCCGCGCAGCAGTTGGTGCTGGAGCCCGGTGCTGAAGCCCACGTTGTTGACCAGATAGCCGGTGTCGCTCGGGGAGGCAACCGTGTCGGTGCCCAGCGAGTTCACCCAAGTCCAGCGCTCGTTGATGATGTAGCGGGCGTCGAGTGCCGCCCTCACGCCCACATCGTTGCCGCCGGATTCCGAGTCACTGGTGAACTCGGGGCCCAGCGAGGCGGAAAGCCAGACGCGCTCGCCGGCGCGGTAACGCAGCTCCGCAAGCAAGGCCCATGCATCGCGGGTGCCGGTGTTGTCGGACTCCGTTTGCGAGTAGCGGATGCTGGAGCCGATGTCCGTCCGCTCCGTGGCACTCCAAAGCCCGCCAAAGGAGCCGGTGAAAATATTGGTGCCCTGGCTGTTTCCCGAGCTGTAGTCGGATTGGGAATAGGACAAGCCGCCATTGAGCGAGGTGCGCGGGGCGATCTGGCGGCTGGCACGCACACCGCCGGAGAACAGCGAGCCAGAGGTGAAACCGCCGCTCAGGCGATCGGTGCCGGAAAGCTCACGGTAGCTGGCGAACACCGATGCCTCAGTGCGGCCGCCGATCCATGACAGACTGACATCGGCCGAGTGATCCAGTTCGTTGAAATCCGAGTTGTTCAGAAAGGCGTTGTAGGTCGGTTGGTAATTCGCGTTGAGCACGAAGGAGGCCCCGCCCTCGGGATCGGTCGTGTAGCTGAGCCAGGGCTGGAAAAGAAAGGAAACCTCGTCCTCCTCGTCGTCTTCCGAGAGGAAGAAATTCGAGTCGTAATCGGTCTGCAAACCCACGCCATAGAGGAAAGCCCCCTTCATGCCGCCCTCGACTCCGGCATCCGTGGCGAGATCCAGGTCACTGGGCACAAAATTACCGATGCCGAGTGGATTGGGATCCGCCACTTGCAGGGCAAAATCCCGGGCGGCAGCTGTTCCACACGCACAGGCCAAGCCGGCCAAAATGCGGAACCATGGGGTGTTTTTGAGGAAGGAGAACATGGGTGTCAGGCCGATTGAGCGCTTGATTCTTAGGGAATCGCGAAAGCAGTGTCAACCCTGCAGACGGCCCGGGCGCCGCGCCCGCAATGGGCGGAATCAAGAGTTTTCAGAAAGATTTTCATGGGGCGCGGGCATGGATCTCCGGGCCGCTGGGCCAGGATCGTTATTGGCAAACTGGATCAGAATTCACGCAGCCATGTTATTTGCCTGAGCTGAAGTCGAGGGTGAGGCTGCGATGGCCCTTGCGGATGGTAACTTGATAGGCGGGAAAAGCAGGTGGCGCCTCAGCGGGGCGGGGCATGAGATTGAGGCCCGGCGGGCGCGACTGATAGACATAAGTGCCGCGTCCCTCGCGATCGAGCGCGATGTCTGCCACCACCAATGGCGGACGGCAGGCGCTGGTGGCCAGTGCGAGCATGTTCGGATGTGGGCTGGGCTCGCCTTTTCCGAAGTAATAGGCCGCCATGCCGGAGACATCATCGGCCGTTCCGGAGTGTTGATGGATTCTTTTTTCCTGGCCTTGCTTCCGCCGCGCACGCCGTCGAGATATTCCATGGCGGGATCGGCCCACGGAGGTTGGTCGAGCTTCAGATTGCGGCGGAACCAGATGTGCTTGGTCATCGGCGCGTTCGGATGGGGGATCCACAGCCCCTGCCAGTCCTCCGCATCAAAGAGTCCCATGGTGAAGCGCGCCGGTTTGCTCCATGGCGATGGATTGCCATCCTTGTCGTGAACGCGCACTTGCCAGAAGACCGTCTGGCTCGAGGCCAGCGGCGCGCCACCGTATGGCACAAGCACCTACTGCGGTGATTGCACCACGCCGCTGCCCCAAAGATCCGCGCGCCCCTCTTCGAGGAGTTCCAGACGGCTCGCGGCACGGATCTGCCAGGCGGTTTGTTTTTGTCCGCGCACGGCATCGGCATCGGCGAGCTTCCAACTGAGGCGCGGAACGGCCGCATCGACGCCAAGCGGTTCGCTCAAGTATTCACAGCGCAGATCAACGGGCACGACTGCCAGCGCGCACGACGTGCCGATCTTCAGAATCGCGAGTTGAAGCAGCGCACCGTGTGCCGGGAGCTGTGGCAAGGAATCGCCGGATTTCATGATGATATGGGTTGGAATATCACTCGGTGGACCATCCGGGGCCGGCCTGGCGGATTTTCCCGGGGATTTCCACACGGCCGCAGTGGGCTGGTCCTATCGCTTCTCCGCGTCCCGGCGTTTCGCTTTAAAAAACAGACTCAGATCTGGAA
This sequence comes from Verrucomicrobiaceae bacterium, assembly GCA_003820635.1. The sequence goes on from RPOS01000020.1 coordinate 33,212, forward strand.
ATCCGAGGTGGTGCTTTCGAGGTGGAGACCGCACTCGTATTTCTGGCCGTTGAAGCGGGAGGTTTCGGCATCGCCGTCCTCAGCGGGGCGGGTGCTGTGCCAGTCGCCCATGGTAAGGTAGCCTTTTTCCGCAAGCGGGTGGCGCGGCAGGTCGTGCTGGCGGAAATAGAGATCCACCTGGATGTCGGCCCAATCGAGGATGGGATAGGCTTTGAGCGTTTTCTTCTGGCGCTCGACGAAGGGGCGGTCGCTGCGGGTGCTGGACTGCGAGCGGCGCAGGCCGCTGAGCCAGACATCGGCACCGACTTCGCGCAAGGCGCGGTTCATCGGCTCGATCTTGGTGAACATTGCGTAGCGGTCCATGTCCTCTTGTCCGCCTTCCCAGAGCCTCCCCCACAGCGCTTCCATGCGCGCGGCGGTGACCGACGGCTGATAGATGCGGAGGTCGAGCTTTTCGAGCAAACCGGAGAGCTGCTCGATGTAGCGGTAGGTTTCGGGAAACAGGTAGCCGGTATCGATGAAGACGATCGGGATTTGCGGCGCATGCTCGTGGATGAGGTGGAGCATCACCGCGGCCTGGAGGCCGAAGCTGGTGGTGGCCACGAGCCGGTCGCCCAGCCGCTGGTGCAGCAGGCGGATGCGTTCGCCGGCGCGCAGCGGCGCGACCTCCGCGGAGAGCGCTGCCGGATCGAAAACGGGATCCGCATGAAACTTGACGGCAGGCAGCGGCATGACTCAGGCTTTGAGAGCTTCCGGTTTGATGTTCTGGTGGAAGTCTTTCCCTTGCACGGTGGCGTTCACATAGCCGGCGCGGATGCAGAAGTCTCCGAAGCGCTCGCCTTCGTTCCGCTCGCGGGCATAACGGGCGATGATCGGCGCGAGCAGCGGCTTGATGTCCTCGGACTTGACGCTTTCGCGGTAGAGCTTGGACAGACGCTGGCCGGCGAAGCCACCGCCGAGATAGACGTTGTATTTCCCCGGCGCACGGCCGACGAAGGCGATCTCCGCGATGTAGGGGCGGGCGCAACCGTTCGGGCAGCCGGTCATGCGGATGGTGATGGCGTCGTGGCGCAGGCCGTTTTCCTCGATGACTTCCTCAAGTTCGGTGAGAAGGTCCGGCAGGTAGCGCTCGGCCTCGGCAAGCGAGAGGCCGCAGGTGGGCAGGGCGACGCAAGCCAGCGAGTTGAGCCGCAGCGCGCTTTTCAAGTGGCTGTCCTTGATGCCGTATTGCTCTAACAAATTTTCGATCTCAGGGCGCTTTGCCGGTGAAACATTGGCGATGATGAGGTTCTGGTTGGCGGTGAGGCGGAAGTCGCCGTCGTGGATTTTCGCGATCTCGCGCAGTCCTGTTAGAAGAGGATAGTCATCGGTGTCCCGCACGCGGCCGCCTTGGATGAAGAGCGTGAGGTGCGAGTTGCCATTGGCATCGTCCACCCAACCGAAGCGGTCGCCGTTGTCATCGAACTGGAACTGGCGCACGGGGCCGAGTTCGTAGCCGAGGTATTCGTTGAGCTTGGCGAGGATCCACTCCGGGCCGTAGTCGTCCACGGTGTATTTGAAGCGCGAGTGCTTGCGGTCGGTGCGGTCGCCGAAATCGCGCTGCACGAGCACGACTTTTTCCGCGACGTCCACCACCTGGTCCACGGTGCAGAAGCCGATGACATCGGCGAGGCGCGGATAGGTTTTCTCGTTGTTGTGGGTGGAGCCCATGCCCCCACCGACAGCGACATTGAAGCCGGCGAGTTTTCCGTCCTCGACGATGGCGATGAAGGAAAGGCAGTTGGCGTAGATGTCCACATCGTTGGATGGCGGGACGGCGATGGTGATCTTGAATTTGCGGGGCAGATAGGTCTTGCCGTAGATCGGCTCGACTTCTTCCTCACTGGTTTCGATTTTTTCGCCATCGAGCCAGATCTCGTGGTAGGCGCGGGTTTGCGGCGTGAGGTGGTCCGAAATGCCTTGGGCTACCTTGAGCACCTCGGCATGCACTTCTGATAGATAAGGATTCGGGTTGCACATCACGTTGCGGTTCACGTCGCCGCAGGCGGCGATGGTGTCCATGGCGCACTGGTTGATCTCCTTGATGGTGCGCTTGAGGTTGCCCTTGATCACACCGTGGAACTGGAAGGCTTGGCGGGTGGTGAGCTTGATGGTGCTGTTGGCGAACTGCGTGGCGAGACGGTCGGTCTCAAGCCACTGCGCGGGCGTGGCGACACCGCCGGGAACGCGGATGCGGATCATGAACGAGTAGGCTTTTTCCAACTTGTGCTTGCGGCGGTCGGCGCGCAGGTCGCGGTCGTCCTGCTGATAGGTGCCGTGGAACTTGAGCAACTGCTGGTCGTCCTCGGACATCGCGCCGGTGGACTGGTCGGCAAGGCCCTCGGCGATGGTGCCGCGCAGGTAGTTGCTGCGCGTCTTGATGTATTCGTTGGCGGAGAGTTTCTTTTCTTCGGACATGGTTGTGAGTGGGAAGTGAGCGGTGAGCGGTGAGCGGTGAGCATCTTCACTGCTCACTCGGCACTATTTCAATAAACGTCGCGTTGATAGCGTTTGGATTTCTTGAGGTCTTCGACGTAGGCCTCGGCGGCTTCGCGGGATTTGGAGCCTTCGGTCTGGATGATGGAAACGAGCGCTTCGTGGACATCGGCGGCCATGCGGGAGGCATCGCCGCAGACGTAGAAGTGCGCGCCTTGCTCAAGCCAGGCGTAGAGGTCGCGGCCGCGCTCCTTGATGCGTTGCTGGACGTAGATTTTCTCCGGTTGGTCGCGCGAGAAGGCGACGTCGAGGCGGCTGAGCGCGCCGCTCTTGAGGTGATCCTGCCATTCAAGCTGATAGAGGAAGTCGTAGAGGTAGTGCTGATCGCCCATGAAGAGCCAGTTTTTGCCGGTGACTCCGAGCGCGGCGCGGTGCTCGACGAAGGCGCGGAACGGCGCGATGCCGGTGCCGGGGCCGACCATGATGACGGGCGTCGAGCCATCGGCGGGGAGGCGGAAGTTTTTGTTAGGCTGGACGAACACAGGGACCTTGTCGCCGGGCTTCACCAAGTCCGCGAGATAGGTGGAGCACACGCCCTTGCGCTGGCGGCCGTGGGCCTGATAGCGCACGGCGGCCACAGTGAGGTGCACCTCGTCCGGATGGGCGAGCGGGCTGGAGGCGATGGAATAAAGGCGCGGCGGCAGCTTGCGGAAAATGCCGGCCAGCGCATCGGCGGGCAGGCCGCTGGGGGCGAACTCCTCGATGGCATCGACGATCTCGCGGCCGTGCAGATACATTTTGAGGCGTTCCTTGGAATCGTCGGCGAGCAGGGCGCGCAGTTCGCTGGAGTCGCTAGCCTCGGCGAGCTTGGTGAGCACGGTTTTGGAAAGTGCGGTGATATCCAGGTCCTCGCGCAGGGCATCGGCGAGGCGGCGGTGGGCGGTGGATTTGGTGATGATTTCCTCCTCGCCGGTGAGCCTGGCGGCGGCGAGCACGGCCTGGACGACGGCCGGCGCGTTGCTCGGGACCACGGCGAGGACATCGCCCGCCTCGTATCTCAGGCCGGAGCCGGTGAGTGAGAATTCCAGGTGAAGGGTTTCCTTGATGGAGCCCTTGCCGTTGAGCAGGACGCTCTCCAGCAACTCGGCGCAGTAGGGGTTTTTCTTGCCGTATTCGATGGGCGGCACTGCGACCGCGGAGGAAACCTGCGCCAGCGGGGTGCTTGGGGCCAGCGCGGTGAGCGCACGGTCGAGCCAGCCGCAGAAGTCTTCCTCGAAGTCGACATCGCAATCCTGGCGGGCGGCCACGCGGGTCGCGCCGAGGGAGTGCAACTTGGAATCGATGTCTTTGCCGGTTTGGCAGAATTTTTCGTAGGATGTGTCGCCCAGCGCGCAAACCGAGAAGCGGACCTCAGCGAGGCTGGCATCGCAGGCCATGAAGTCCTTGTAAAAGGTGGCCGCCGTCTCGGGCGGCTCGCCATCGCCCCAGGTGGAAACGACCACCAGCAGGTTCGGCATGCCCGCGAGCTCGGCAGGCGTGCATTCGGACATGTTCTTCATGGCGGCTTGGAAACCGCGCTTTCTGGCCTCTTTCACGGTGCGGTCGGCAAGGGCCTCGCAGTTTCCGGACTCCGTGCCATAAAGCACGACCAGCTTGCCGGCTGCCGCTGCGGGCGCTGGATCCGTGGCACAAGCCGCCGCCGAGGCGAGAAAGCCGCTCAGCCAGCCGCGCTGGACGGAATCGAAACTGGCAATCAGCGAATCAAGGGCGCGGCGCTGGTCGGGATTGAATGGAGCGTGCTCGGGAAGCATAAACCTTAGTTATCTACCTTTTTTTGTGAGGTTTCGGCAAGAACTTGAGACGGAATCAGCGGGCAGGCAACCATTTTCTGCGCAATTTTTCGGGCTCAGCAGACATGGAAGACCCACTTGCCGTGGGCGGTTCCCTGCTCCATGGCGGTGTGGGCCTCGCGGAGATTGGCGGCGCTGAGGGCATCGAAGACGCGGGTGTGGAGTTTCGGAAAACGGCCGGAATCGCAGCGGGCGGCGATTGCCGCGAGGTATTGGCCCTGCAGGTGCATATCGGGTGATTTGAAGCGGGCGCGGGCGGCCATGAACTCCCAGGCGATGCGCACGCACTTGGCCTTGAGCGGATCGCCGAGGTGGAGTTTTTCGCGCGGCTCGACGATGAGACCCAGCGCGCCGAAGGGGGCAATGAGGTCGGCGGTGGCGTCCCAGTAGGCCTCGGTATTGAAGAGATTGGCGATGTAGGGAAACGCGGTGATGCCGAGCGCCTCCGCCTGCGGCCGCAGCGGCTCGCGGTGGTTGATGAGGTGGTGCGCGCCGAGCTTGAGGCACCAATCCCGCGTTTCCGGCCGCGAGGCGGTGGCCACCACGGTGAGACCGGCACTCCGCGCGATGGGGATGAGCGCGGAGCCCACGCCGCCGGCGCCGTTGATGATGAGCAGGGGTTTCCCGGCATCCTTGCCGCCGGGATCCACTCCCATGCGCTCGAAAAGCAGCTCCCACGCGGTGAGCGCCACCAGCGGAATGGCAGCGGATTCCACAAACGACCACGACTCCGGCTTGCGGGCTACGAGCCGGAAATCCACCGCCTGATACCCGGCATTGCAGCCCGGTCGGGTGAGATCCCCGGAGTAAAACACCTCGTCGCCCGGAGAAAACCCACTGACCTCGGCGCCCACGGACTCCACCGTCCCGGCGGCGTCCCAGCCGAGGATGCGCGGCGGGTCATGCGGCCCGGCACCGAGCGCGGCGCGGATCTTGGTATCCACCGGGTTCACGGCGCAGGCGCGCACCCGGACGAGCAGGTCCATCGGGCCGGGCACGGGTTTTTCCGTCTCGAATTCCACAAGGCATCCGGAGTCCGAAACCGGGAGAAACTGACGCGCGCCGATCGCTCTCATGGGATGTTTCAGATTCATGGCAGGAGGGGGTTGAGGCCGATCCAGCGGCAGCCCAGCAAAATGATCCATGGCAGGGAAATCAAGCTCAGCCCCGTGGTGAACACCACCACCTGCGCGGCAATGGCCGGGCGGCCGCCATACATCCGCGCCAGCATGATGGGAGTCACCGCCGCGGGCATCGCCGCCTGGATCACCAGCACCTGCCGCAGCTCGGGGATGATCGGCAGGTATTTGGCCGCCGCCAGGAAGAGCATGGGCACCAGCATCAGCCGCACCAGCGTGGAGCCGAAAATCACTTTCGCCGTCGGCCGTTCCGCCATCACCAGATCCACCGTGCTGCAGCCGATGATCAACACCGCCAGCGGGATCGCCCCGGCTCCGATCATCGAGAGCCCGGTGCGGAATGACCCGGTGATGTGAATGTCCCAGCCGGTCGCCACCAGCAGCAAGCCACAGAGCACGGCGATCACCGGGCCGTTGAGGATGCGCCGCCACAGGATGCCGCGCTCGCCGCTCATGATAAGCACGCCCACCGACCACATCGCCAGCTCGCAGCCGATGTTGTGGACAAAAAGGACGGCCAGCGCGCCGGTGCTCCACATGATTTCCACCACCGGCACGGCGGTGAAGCCGAAGTTCTGGAAACCCGACGCCAGCCCGAAGGTGCGCAAGCCGGTGCCGCGTTCAAAGCCGATCAAGCGCCCCACCGCCATGCCAATGGCCGCACCTGCGAGAATCAGACAAAACCCCGCCACCAGCGAGCTCATCACCACCGATCCACTGCGCAGCACCTCGCTGCCGAGGATTTTATCCAGCATGAAGGCCGGCAGCATGATGGTGTAAACCACCCGCATCACCCCGTCGTCATTCTCGCGGCGCAGCACCTTGGTCCAGCGCAGCACGGCACCCGCCACCAGCAGCAGGTAAATCGGCAGCACCGAGGCCACAACATCCCAGACCGAAATCACCGGCGCAGCCTTCCGCCCGCCCCCCTACCCTGCAAGCGCATAATCCGGCCCTTGCAAACCACCCGCCAGAGGTCCGGTGGTGAAATTCCGCGAATTCCTTGCGTGAATTTTTCCCGGCTTGCAGGATATTGCGCCGCGCGCCGATGATCGGCCCGCCACATCCAACCCACACACCCCAAACCTCATGAACTCACGCCGCCATTTCCTTTCCAAGCTCGCCTTTGCCGCCCCCATCGCCCTTGGCACACGACTTGCCGCCCAGGACACGCCGCCGCCCGTGAAGCTGGAGGAAACGGATCCGGTGGCCATGGCGCTCGGCTACAAGATGGACACCAACAAGGTGGACCAGACCAAATACCCGCAGCACAAACCGGAGCAACGCTGTGATGGCTGCGCCCTGGTCGCACCCGGCTCACCCGCGGGCGAATTCATTCCCTGCACCGCATTCCAGAACAAGCTGGTGGCCGCCGGCGGCTGGTGCATGGCCTTCGCCAAAAAGCCGGAACCGGCGGAAGCACCCAAGCCGTAAACCGCTCACAGTTTCTTCTTCGGCTTCACCTTCACCGGCGCGGGCTTGGTTTCCTTCTCCGGTGAGGCCTTGGCCGGCGCGGCCTTGCCGAGCGGAATCCGGATGACCATGCTCTTGTCCAGCAGGCGCGTGCCTTCGCTGGAAAGTTCCTGCACCCGATAGATCACCAAGCCGTGCTTGCCGTCCACATAGCGGCCCAGCGCGATGTTCTCCTTGGTTTTGCCGAGACTGGTTTCCTCCTCGAAGCGCCATTCCCTGCCGGTCCACTCGCCGAGAATGCTCGCGGGGTCCGCCTTGACGTCGTCGATGCGCTTCAATTCGCCATTGGGCGAACGGAAGACGTCCGCTTTTTCCTCATAACGCAGGGTGGAAAGGGCGGCCGCCTTGCCAGTGGAGGCAATGACCCACGAACCGCCGGAACCTTCCCGGAGCAATAGCATCACTTCCTCCATCGGCTTGAACTCGCGCTTGCCCCACAAGGCGAGGTATTCGGCGTATTCCTCCTTGGTCAGGCCGAGACGCTCGTCGAAGGGCAGCGGCACGCCGGGATTCGCCTGCTCGGAAAATTCGCGGAACCACTTCGGGTCCTTGCGGGCAGAGGCCTCCACCTTGGCCACGTATTTGTCGATCTCCCGGGGTGGCACAACCATGCCGATCTGCCCGCGCTTGGGAACGCCGGGCTGCAACAGGCCATCGAACACTTTCGGCACCTCCGCCGCAGTGAGGCATGCGATCAGGGAAACGGCGGCGAGAGGGGCGTGGTATTTCATGGCAAGACGGGCAGGAACGTGGGCACGTCCCGGCCGGAACTCAAGCGGGGATTCGCCGCTACTTGGGCAGGAAGAAAGCACGTTGATTCTCCGAGATCGGCATTTCCAGACGCTCCATCACCGCGAGCATGTCCTCCCAGACCTGGCGCTTGGTGGCATGGTCCGCATTGCTGCGCAGCAGGTAGCTCGGATGGTAGGTCACGCGCAGCGGGATGCCGCCGAGCTCATGCCACGCGCCGCGCAGGCTGCCGACGGTGGCCTCGCTGCCCAACAGCCCTTGAGCCGCGGTGCCGCCCAGCGCGATGATGCACTCCGGCCGCACGATCTCCACCTCGGCGCGGATGAAGGGCAGGCAGGCGGCGATTTCCTCCGGGCCCGGCGGGCGGTTGTTGGTGGTCTGCCGCGGCGTGGCAGGGCGGAACTTGACGATGTTGGAGATGTAAACTTCCTCCCGCGCCAGACCCATCGCCTTGAGGATGTCGGTGAGCTTTTGGCCGGCCGGGCCCACGAAGGGCTCGCGCTTTTTCTCCTCCTCGTAGCCGGGTGCCTCGCCCACCAGCATGATCCGCGCGTCGGGATTTCCGGTGGAGAAGACCATCGTTTCGCGCAGCGTTCCCAAGGCCCGCGCGGGCGGCCAGTTGGCGGCCTGCGCTTGCAACGAGGCGAGGCGCTCCGCCTTGGTGCTGCCCGTCACCGTGAGCATGCTGGAAACCACCACCGGCGCGGCTGGCGCGGCGGCTTGGGGCACAACGGCGGCTGCGGCAGGTGCGCGTTGTTCCTGCTTGGCCGTGCGGCCGCGGCGGTAAAGCGCCCGCAAACCCTCGCGAGCGGCATCGTCCAGCAGAATGTGGGTGACGCCCCGGGCCTTCTCGGCTTCCAGAAACTCAATCACGGCATCGACGGGGCGGCTCACGCCCATGACGCTACGGATTCCGCCGCCGCAGTGCAACCGCGGGATTTTCCCGCTGGATGCGGCCGGGGGAAACCGCTAGCAAGCCGTCCATGAAATCGTGCTTCGGCCTGCTGGTGGTTCTGCTGGTCTTCACCGTGGTGATCGGCGGCGGTGCTTTGATCTGGTATCTGAGCCACAGCGCGGAGTTTTCACGCAAGGACACCCCGGTGCCGGTGCGGGTGGCCCGTTAGACCAGGCGGCTGAACATGGCGCGCAGCGAGGCCCGCCATTTTTCGAGGAAGGCCAGGTTGCGCACGCTGGCCGAGGCTGCGCCAAGGTCCGCTGCGGCGGCGTTTTGGAAATCGGGGAAAACGGCGCACTCGCGCCCGATGGCCGCTTCAACCAGCGCGATGCAGCGCTCGACGTCTTCCCGGCAGCTTTGCGTTTCCCGCTCTAACAGCGCCCGGCCTAGCGCGGACTTCGCCTCATCGCGGCGGCGGGCCAGCGCTTCGGCCCGCTGGCTTGTCTCGCCGACCTGTGAGAACAGGTCCATGATTTCCGCAGCCAGCGTGCCGCGCGTTTCAACCGGCAGTCCGCGCAGTTCGAGCCAGTGCCGCAGGCGGCGCGACGGGCTGGAGAGGATTTCAAAGGCCTGGCGCAGCGCGGCAAAGGCCTCCTCGCCGCCGCCGGCGTCCGGGTGCGCCTGCTTGCCCGCCTCGCGGTAAGCATCCGCCAGCGTTTCCGCGGGAATCACCAGGCGCGGCTCGATGCCGAGAATTTCAAAAGCGTTCATAAGGGGCACACACAGGCCCGGATAATCTGAAAACCCCAGCCACCCTTGTCACTCATTATCAAAACTTGCACCCGCTTTACCGTTTTCCGGCCCGGCGGTTTTTCATGGGCCATCCGCCAAAAGAAAATTTTGATCATGGGTTAAGTCCTTTTTAACCGGCAGGCTCCAGATGTTGCGGAACTGGATGGCGCTGTTGTGGTCCTGCAGGCGCAGCGGGCTGGTCTTATACAAGGAGCCGCACTCGTTCCAATATCCGTGCAGGCCATAGGAGTTGAGGATTTGCACCTCGTAGTCCCCTTA
>RPOS01000021.1 GCA_003820635.1 Verrucomicrobiaceae bacterium
AACAAACACGCCAGCAACAAATCGAGGAAGCCCGCCGTGAGCAGGAGCAGCAAATCCGCCGCCAGCAAGAGCAGCAACTCGAAGAAAGCCGCCGCCAGCAGGAACAGGAACGCCGCCAGCAAATGGAGGAAGCCCGCCGCGAGCAGGAGCAGCAAATCCGCCGCCAGCGTGAGCAGCAACTCGAAGAAAGCCGACGCCAGCAGGAACAGGAACGTCGCCAGCAAATGGAGGAAGCACGCCGCGAGCAGGAGCAGTTAGTCCGCCGTCAGCGCGAGCAGCAACTCGAAGAAAGCCGACGCCAACAGGAACAGGAACGTCGCCAGCAAATGGAGGAATCCCGCCGCGAGCAGGAGCAGCAAGTCCGCCGCCAACAGGAGGAAGGTCGCCGCCAGCAAGAGCAGGCGCGTCAGCAACAGGAACGCTCACGCCCTCCCGAGCAAAGCGACTCCTTGCGGGAGCAATTCCAGCGGCACCGCCAGGAGCGATGAAGCAAGACGCCGTTGCCGCCGCTTATTTCACCTCCGCCTTGAGATCGCCCATCGCCCAATGGATGCCGGCCAGGTAATGACGCACGACTTGCGGGTGCCAATAAATCTCATGGTTGTGGCCCAATGAGCAGTAAAACACCCGGCCCTTTTCCCAGTACCGCGCCCAGGCGATGCCGAAGTCCTTGTCCGTGCGCTTGATGCCGGGCAGTGTCATGTCGGTTTTTTCCGTATCCAGCCGCAGCAACATGTGCACCGCTTTGGAGTCATAGGGATCCTTGAGTTGATGGATCTCCTCCTTGAACTCGACATTGCGCCCCTCGAACATCGCGACGAGTGGATGCGCTTCCTGGCCGGGCTCCACCTTCACACTTACCTGCGTGCCAGCCGTCCATGGATGGCCGTCGAAGTATCCGTTGATCATCCTGCCATAGGCGGGCCAGTCATAGCAGGTATCCGTCGCCGCGTGAATGCCGACAAATCCGCGGCCGGATTTCACGAAACCCATCAGGTTTTCCTTCAGCCGTGCATCGCGCTCGCGGGCGGCCTGCTTTTCCTCGGCAGTCAGTTTCTCCATCTCCTTGGGATGCGGCAGGAAAACGCTCTGCGTGGTGTTGAGGAAACACACCGCGTCGTATTGATCCAGATTGGCGCTCTCGAACTGGTCCGGCTCATCGCTGATGACCGCCTCAAAGGCCCCGGTCATGTTGCCCAGCTCCGCCAGCAGGATCTTGCCGGTGGCGATGGATGCGTGGCGGAAACCATTGGTCTTGGAAAACACCAGCAACTTGCGCGGCTTCTGAGGCGTCGCATAAGGCTTCGGCGGGATCGCAGCGGCCATTTTTTCAACAACCCCGGGCGGGGCCTGCTCGGCGGCGGGATTTTGCGCCACCATTAAAATGGCGGCGGCTCCGGTCAACACACAGGGGATCGAGGCTTTCATGGTAAATTCAGGCTGGCCAGCCTCCTATCCCGCATTCCCCCGCCCGGCAACCCGGGTCCTGCTTGCGACGCAAATGCGCCCGACTCCGTGCGGAGCGACAAATCCGGTTGTCAGCGGCATTTCAACTTGTTAAGACCACGCAAAGCCCGTGCCGACCTCATTCGACAAGTCAGCCAGATTCCTGTGCGCCGCACTCCGCCTGCCGGTGGTGGCCATCGCGGCCTGCTTGCTGGCGCTGACCGCCACACCGGCGTCCGCCTGGGATTTGAAAAAAATCGAGAACCGCGACTACGTCTCGCTGGAAAGCGTGAAGCGCTTTTACAATTTCACCAAACTCAACCGCAGCGGGAACTCGCTGGTTCTCGAGAACCCGAAGGTCGAGATGAAGCTCAAAATCGGCGGCAACGAATGTCTGATGAACGGCGTGAAATTCGTCTTCACCCACAAGGTCGAAGTCATCGGTGACATGGCCTATGTTTCACGGATGGACCTGGCCAAGCTGATCGATCCGGTGCTGCGGCCGAATTTCATCAAGAACGCGGCGGACTTCCGCACCGTCATCCTCGACCCCGGCCACGGCGGCAAGGACCCCGGAGCCACCAATTCGCTGGGCAGCGAGGCTTTTTACAATCTCAAGGTCGCCGGCCGCGCCAAGTCCCTGCTGGAAGCCAAGGGCTTCAAGGTCGTGATGACCCGCACCAGCGACCGCTACCTCTCGCTCCAGGAGCGCGTGGATCTGGCCAATGCCATCCGGGAGAATGCCATCTTCGTGAGCATTCATTTCAATTCCGGCGGCCGCGAGGCGCGCGGCATCGAGACCTTCACCCTCTCGCCGCCCGGTGTCTCCCACTACGGCCGCGGTCTCATCGCGGCGGACAGCCAGGCGCGCGCCGGCAACGAGCACGACTCCGCCAACATCGCGCTGGCCACCTCCATCCACGGCTCCCTGCTGCGCCGTCTGCAGAAAAACACCTTCGATCGCGGCATCAAGCGCGCACGTTTCAGCGTGCTTTCCGGCGTGCGCCACCCGGCCATCCTGCTGGAAGGCGGCTTCATGAGCCATCCCTACGAGGCCCGGTTGATCCAGAACGAGGCCTATCAGAACGCCATCGCCAACGGCATCGTCGATGCGGTGGTCAAATACCGCTTCGCCGTGAGCAAAAGGCCCACAGGCGCAGGAAGCGCGCCGAGGTAAGATCCAATGGTGTGCTTTGAGATGGCAGGCGGATGCAATTCCTCCACCGCTCAAGCCAGGCTCTGTTTCACCCGGCCGAGGACTTCCTCATAGGCTTCCATGACGTTGCCAAGATCGCGACGGAAGCGATCCTTATCCATTTTCTCGCCGGTCTTGAGGTCCCAGAGGCGGCAGCTGTCCGGGCTGATCTCGTCGGCGAGCACGATCACCGAGGGATCGGTGGCGAGGCGGCCGAACTCGAGTTTGAAGTCCACCAGCTTGAGCCCGCACTTGGCGAAGAAGTCACCGAGCAACTCGTTGACCTTGGCGGCGGACTTGCGGAGGAAGGCGACTTCCTCCGGCGTGGCGAGACCCATCTCGCGAATGTAGTCATCGTTGATGAGCGGATCGCCGAGCTCGTCGCTCTTGTAGGAAAACTCGATGATCGGCTGCTTGAAGGGCTGACCTTCCGGCACTCCGGTGCGGCGGCTGAAACTGCCGGCGGCGATGTTGCGCACGATCACCTCGACCATGAGGATCTCGACCTTTTTGACCTCGATGTTGGTCTCATCGATGGTGCGGATGAAATGGGTGGGAATGCCCTCTTTTTCCAGCATCGCATAGATCAGCGTGCTGATGGCGTTGTTGAGGCGGCCCTTGTTTTCAAACTGTGCCTTCTTCTTGCCGTCGAACGCGGTGGCGTCGTCCTTGAATTCCATGCGCAGGACGTTCGGTTCTTCAGTGGCCCAGAGTCGTTTCGCTTTGCCTTCGTAAAGTTGGGAGGACATGGGCTGTTTCCTAGGAGCCGCCCCGGCCGCGGTCAAGAGCGCGTCATCTGGAAATCAAACTATTTCCGCCAAGCGGGGAAATCCGGCGCTTGGCGGCATCTCGTGCCTTGCAAACGCGGGCGGCGGTGGCGAACCTCGGCCCACAACCATGCCCGAGTCCACGCCAGCCACCCCGCCAGACGTCCCGGAGAAGGCGCGGGTGCCGCGCGCGCGGGCGGTGCCCACGGCGCGGCCGTTCCGGGTGGCGGTGTTTTTCGCGGCGCTGCATTTCCTGGGGTTGATCGCCACGGCCACGGCGTTGGCAGGATTTTTCCTGCGGCCCAGCCTGCTGGCCTCGTGCTTTCTGTTAGGTGGACTGGTCTTCTGCGCCGTGAGCTGGTTGATCGCGTATTTCAAGCGCCGCGCCGTCCACTGCCCGCTGTGCAAGGGCACGCCGCTCATCAACAGCGGCGCGCTGCCCCACATCCGGGCGCACCGGATCCGCCCGTTCAACCACGGCACCAGCGCCGTGCTCTCGATCCTGGCGACGCAGAAATTCCGCTGCATGTATTGCGGTTCGGACTACGACCTGCTCAAGCCGCGCACGCGGCTGCTGCCGGACACGGAAGGCGACGGCACGGAGGAGTCCGCCTAGGAAGTGCGGAGCCGGGCGTGGCGCTCGGCCATGGCCCATGCAAGCTCGGGCACGAATGCGCGCCAGCGTTCGTCGCCAGCCACGATCATGCGGCAGACGTCGCGCCCGGTGAAGGCGAGCAACGCTTCATCGCCGCAGCAAATGCCACGGATGCGGCTGTTTTCGACAAAATGCTGATAGAGATGGCGGCAGTTTTCCGGAGCGAGGAAAGTGCCAGCGGTGACCAACTCGCCGGTCTTGCGGTTTTGCCAGGGAAAGACGTAGAGCGTGACGCCCTCCTTGAAGAGCCGGCCGAAGGATTCCAGCAGGCCGCCGGCGAGATTCTCCGACCACTTGGCTTTGAAGAGCTCGTTGAGCAGGCCGATACTGAGGATGATGCCGACCTGTCTGGTGGTGCAGCGCTTGAGAAACGCGGCGATGCGGTGGAACTCGGCGCAATTGGAAACGAGCACGGTCTTGCCGAGTGTTTGCAGGGCGTCGGCACGGTCGATGAAATCCACGGGATCGATGTCTGGACCGCGCAGCAGGTTGTGCATGGAAATCTCACAGAGTTCGATGGTCTCGGCGCGCTCGTTCTCAGGCAGCGTTCCGCTGAAGCCAGCCTGTGCCTGCTCCAGCATGGCGAGGTGGAGATTCATCACAGGATCAAAACTGCCACGCAACAACAGCACCGGATGGCGGTAGAGAGCCTCAGCGGGTTGCACGACCTCGCCGGTGGGCAGGAACATCGTGGCCTCCGTGAGGCCGCATTCCACAAGTTGCAGCGCACACAGGCGGTTGTCGAAGGACTCGTAACCATGGCCGGTGAATTTCAGCAGGTCCACTTCCACCCGGCCGGGCGCGAGGTTTCCGATCAGTGCCTCGACAAATTTCCGCAAGTGCCCGCGGTGGCGGAAGGCGGCGTGGATCAGGTTCACACCGACGATGCCGAGGGCCTCCATCTGGTCGATGGTGCGGGCGTCGAGCAGGCGGACGTGGAGCGTGATGTCGGAGGGCGGGTCGCCGGGTTTTTTCTGGAACCGCACGCCGAGCCAGCCGTGGCACTCGCCGCTGTCCTGATAGCCGCGGGCGCGCACGGTATTGCAGAACGAGAAGAAGGTGGTCTCCGCGCCACGCTGCGGACCGAGGCGCTCTAACAAGATGGAGTATTCGTGATCGAGCATCGCCGCGAGGCGGCCGGCCGAGACATATCTTCGGGCGCGGCCATAGATGGCATCGCTCATGGTCATGTCATAGGCGGAGATGGTCTTGGCGACGAGACCGGCGGTGCCGGAGGCGCGGAAGAACCAGTTGGCGGTTTCCTGACCGGCACCGATCTCGGCGAAGGCGCCGTAGATCTGCGGATCAAGATTGAGATCAAGAACCTTGTCGTAAGTGGTCGGTGTCACGGCGATTCTGCGTTTTCAAGCATCCATCCCTCGGCGATCATTTTGCGGATGAGCACCTGCTTGGGGGAAGTTGCGTTTTCAGGAAACTCCAGCTGCAAGGTCATGGCGGCCTGTTTTTGATCGGGCGAAGGCCGGATCATCGAGTCGAGCGTGGAATTCCGCTCCACATAGCCGTAGATGGCATGCACGCCATCCGGCGACTCCAGGCGGTAGGACTGCCACTTGCGGTCGTCGGAAAAAGCGAAGTTATAATATTCCACCGGACTGAGCACCACGCGGAAGAGTTTCAGGCCGGCAGGTTTGGCAGATAGGAATTCCTCCCACGGCATCTCGGACCAGCCGGACCACGCCTCCCAATCAATTCTCAAGCCATCCGGCGTCGAAAAGAAGGCCAGCGGCTTCTCCTCCATTCCCTGCGTGCGGACAGTGACGGAAAGGAACGAACCCAAACGGGAAACTTCCGCACGCGTGTTGAATGCGACCATGCCGGGTGCCTCGATTTTTCCGTCGGGATAGATCCCGCGCAGCCTGGGCTCCGCCACCTGAGGATTGCGGACAAGCGACAGCAGATCCTCGATCCGGCTGGCGGAAAGGAATTTACCGGCCAACGGCTCCGCCTGCGCCAGGAATTCGGCATCGGACAGAGGAGCATCCGTGGCAACAGCCGCCTGCGGTGCCGGTTTTTCCAAGGCCGCAGGAATACTCACTGAGGGAGTTTCCGGCCGACTGCCCAGCATGGTCATCAGCACGCCGGCCACGATGAGCGCGAAGAGCGTGCCGCCGCCCAGCAGCATCCAGAACATCTGGCGGCTCGCCCGTTGTGGGGATGGCGCTTCGTCGGCATCCGTGCTTTCCCAATCATGCCCGGCGCGGCGGCGGGAATTGCGGCGACGGTGTTTTTTGTTACCCGATTCAGGAGCGCCGGGGGACAGAGGAATCACCAACTCCGGAACCTGGTCTTCCGGCAGCGGGATTTTCAGAAGCCTGCGGCAACTCGGGCACACCACGCCGCGGCCGTCGTGCTCGCGGGGCACACGAAACACGAACCGGCAATCCGGACACACAAATCCGCTCCATCGTCTGGCGCTCTCCATCGTTTCGGGCACGCGCGAAACTGAGCGGCTTCACGCGCCGCCTGCAAGCCTCGGGATTGGCGGATTGATTCCCGCGCTTGAAACTTCCGCCGTTCCCCGCGATGAACGGCGCGCCATGACCCACGACTTCGACACGCCCGTCCAGCGCCGCGGCACCGGCTGCATCAAATACGACCGCCGCCCGGAGCTCGATCCCTTCTGGGTGGCGGACATGGATTTCCAATCGCCGCCCGCGATCCTGGAGGCGCTGCACCGCCGCGTGGACCACGGGATTTTCGGCTATGCCCAGGCGCACGAGGGGCTCAACGATGCCGTCCTGACCTATCTGCGGAAGCGTCAGGGAGCGGATGTACCGCTGGATCACATCGTCCACCTCGGCGGCTTGGTGCCGGCGCTTTCGCTGGCCGCACGCGCCTTTTGCAAGCCGGGCGAGGCGGTGATGACCTGCACGCCGGTCTATCCGCCGTTCCTCAACGTCCATCACGATGCCAAGGCCACGCTCATCACCGTGGATCACGTTTTTGATGACGGCAGCTGGCGTTTCGATTGGGAGGCGATGGAAAATGCCGTCACGGCGGAAACCCGGGTCTTCCTGCTGTGCAATCCGCAGAACCCGCTGGGCCGGGTGTTTTCCATCGAGGAAATCGAGCGGCTCGCCGGATTCTGTGAAGCTCACGATCTGATGTTGGTGTCCGACGAAATCCACTGCGATCTCATTTTCGACGAGCAGGCGACACCGCATGTTTCGGCGCTCAAGCTGCCTGAGCGATTCGCAAAACGCACGATCACCCTGCTCTCGCCCAGCAAGACATGGAACATCGCCGGGCTCGGCTATGCCTATGCGGTGATCGCGGATGACTCGCTGCGCCGCCGCTTCAGCGCCGCACGCGGCCACACGCTCGCCGAGATCAACGCGCTTTCCTATTACGCCGCCGAGGCCGCCTACCGCCACGGCGAGCCGTGGCGGCGCGAACTCATCACTTATCTACGGCAAAACCGCGATACCCTCGTGGACTTCATCCAGACCCGCTGCCCCGGGCTTTCCGTTAGAACCGGCGAGGCCACCTATCTCGCATGGATCGATGCGTCCGGCCTCGGTGCGGACAACCCGGCGCTGCATTTCGAAAAACACGCCGGCTTGTTTCTATCCGACGGCGCGTTTTTCGGCTGGCCGCAATTCATCCGTTTCAACTTCGGCTGCCCCCGGGCGAGAATGATGGAAGGCCTTGAAAAGATCGCCTCCGACATATCATAAACATTCCACCCATCCATCCCAACCCATACCACCATCATGAAACTCGCCTGCGCCGACTTTACCTTTCCCCTGCTCCCGCACGACAAGTCGCTTGATCTCATCGCCTCGCTCGATCTCGAAGGCGTCGATATCGGTCTGTTCGAAAAACGCTCGCACCTCTGGCCATCCAAGGAATTCCGCGATGTCTCCAAAAACGCGCGCGCCCTGCGCCGGAAACTCGACGACCGCGGGCTCGCCTGTGCTGATATCTTCCTCCAGTGCGATCCGGATTTCACTCCATACGCGTCGAATCACCCCGACAAGGCCCGCCGCCGCAAGGCCGCCGACTGGTTCCGCAAAGCGGTGGAATACGCCTGCGAGGCGGGTTCCAAGCACGTCACCGGCCTGCCCGGAGTGGAGTTTTCCGGCGAAGAAAGCACGCGGGATTCGTTCCGCCGCGCCGCCGAGGAACTCGCATGGCGCGTGGAGGAAGCCCGCAGCGCCGACATCACCTTTTCCGTGGAGCCCCACATCGGCTCCATCGTCCCCACGCCGGAAAAGACACTCAAGCTCATCGAAGCGACGCCCGGCCTCACGCTCACGCTCGACTACACGCACTTCACCCGCGTGGGCATGGAAGACTCGCGCATCGAGCCGCTCTGCGCGCACGCCGGCCACATCCACACGCGCGGCGCACGCAAGGGCCGCCTCCAGGCACCGCTCAAGGAAAACTCCATCGACTACGCCCGCGTCGTCCAGATGCTAAAGAAATCCGGCTACGCAGGCTGGCTCGGCATCGAATATGTGTGGATGGATTGGGAGCATTGCAACGAATGCGACTGCGTTTCCGAGACCATCCTGTTCCGCGATCTGCTGCGCAAACTCACCCGCCGCTGACCCGCTTTCGTCTATCCGCTTGCCAAATCCGCTCCGCCCGGACTAGTCCCTCAGCCCGCATCCGCGAAACGGAGCGCTTTCACCATGGGAAAAACACTCATCATCGCCGAGAAACCCAGCGTCATGACCGATCTCAGCCGCGCGCTCGCCAAGCCGCTCGGCAAGTTCGAAAAGCAGGGCTCCGGCCGTGATGTCTATTATGAAAACGACCACGCGGTGATCACTTCCGCCGTCGGACACCTGGTGGAACTTCGCATGCCGATGGGCCCGAATGGCAAGAAGCTGCCGTGGAACTTCGGCGTCCTGCCCGCCATCCCGGACAAGTTCGAACTCGATCCGATCGCGGATTCCGAGGCGCGGCTCAAACAGGTCCTCAAGCTCGCCAAGCGCAAGGACGTCGACCGCATCGTCAACGCCTGCGACGCCGGTCGCGAGGGCGAGCTCATTTTCCGCTACATCATGGACATCGGCAAAATCCAGAAACCAACGCAGCGGCTCTGGATGCAGTCGATGACCAACAACGCCATCCTCGAAGCTTGGGATTCGCTGCGCAGCGACGAGCAGATGCGGCCGCTGGCCGACGCCGCCAAGTGCCGCTCGGAGTCCGACTGGCTGGTCGGACTCAACGCCACCCGCGCGCTCACTTGTTTCAACTCGCGCCACGGCGGCTTCAACATCACCGCCGCCGGCCGCGTGCAGACGCCCACGCTTTCCATTCTCGCCACCCGCGAGGCGGAGATCCAGGCCTTCAAGCCAGCGCCTTATTTCGAGGTCCACGCCACCTTCGGCGTCGCCGCCGGGGAATACCTCGGCAAGTGGATCGACGAAGCATGGAAAAAGGACGAAGCCAATCCGCACGGCCGCCCCGAGCGCATCTGGGAACAATCCCTCGCCGAGGAAATCAAGAACCGCTGCGAAGACAAAACCGGCGTCGTCACCGAGGAAAAGAAAGCGCAGACGCAGATCGCACCGCAGCTTTACGACCTCACCACACTCCAGCGCGAGGCGCCGTTTTCCGCCAAGGGCACCTTGCAGATCGCCCAGGCGCTTTATGAAAAGCACAAGGTGATCACCTATCCGCGGACGGACTCACGCTACCTGCCGGAAGACTACACCGGCAACGTCCGCGAGACCATGCAGGACATCGCCAACAGCGATCTCGACGTGGCAAGATATGCCAAAGCCGTGCTCGCCGGCGGAGCCAATGGCGGCCCGCACCTGCACAAGTCACGCCGGATTTTCGACAACAAGAAAGTTTCCGATCACTTCGCCATCATCCCCACCGGCAAGACCGCCAAGCTCAGCGAGACCGAGCAGAAGGTCTATGACATGATCGTCAAGCGCTTCATCGCCGTGTTCTATCCGGTCGCCGAGTTCGAACAAACCACGCGCCTCACCCGCATCAAGGAAGACACCTTCAAGACCGAAGGCCGCGTGCTCATCAAACCCGGCTGGCTCGAAGTCTATGGCCGCCGCCCGGGCGTCGCCAATGGCAAGGACGAACTGGTCCCCGTCTCCACCGGCGAAAGCGCGAATGTAGAACACATCGAAGTGCTCCACGAGGAAACCAAGCCGCCGGCGCGTTTCACCGAGTCCACCCTGCTATCCGCCATGGAAGGCGCGGGTAAACTCATCGACGACGAGGCGCTCGCCGAGGCCATGGCCGAGCGCGGACTCGGCACGCCCGCCACCCGCGCGGCCACCATCGAGGGGCTCATAGCCCAGAAATACCTCGCCCGCGACGGCCGCGAACTCCACGTCACCGGCAGCGGCATGCGCCTCATCCAACTCGTGCGCGAGATGAACATCGAGGGGCTTTATTCGCCCATGCTCACCGGCGATTGGGAATACAAACTCCGCCGGATGGAGCACGGCCAACTCGAGCGCGAGGCCTTCATGAAGGAGATCGTCTCCTACACCAACGACATCGTCACCAAGGCCCGCAAGCTCGCCGAGGATGCGAAAAACCAGGTTTTCCCCGATCTCACGGTCCCCTGCCCCGCCTGCGGCACGGAGAACCTGCGCCAGACGGACGCCACCTACGAGTGCCGCCAGCCGGACTGCAAGTTCAAGGCCAAGAAACACATCGCCGGCCGCCTTCTAACAGACGACGAGGCCAAGGAACTTTTCACCAAGGGCTTCGTCGGCCCGCTCACCGGCTTCAAGTCGAAGTTCAACAAGCCCTTCGATGCCGCGTTGAAAATGGACGAGAAGTTCAAGGTCAATTTCTTCTTCGAAAACGACGACCGCGACAACGCGCCCGAGCTTACCGAGGAACACTTCATCAGTGATGTCGCCATGCAGGACGGCCGCACCGTGAAACTCTACGAGACCGAAAAGGCCTATCACCTCCCCGAGCTCGTCACCAAGAAGGAACCCAACGGCATCCGCATCGGCAAAAACATCCTCCACCACGAGATCACCGTGGAGCAGGTGAAGAAACTCCTCACCCACGGCAAGACCGACGTCATCAAGGGCTTCGTTTCCAACCGCACCAAGCGCAAGTTCGACGCCCACCTCACCTTCGATCCCAAGGAAGGCAAGATCGGCTTCGACTTCCCGCCGCGCCCTGCCAAGAAGGCCGCGGCCAAAAAGGCGGCGAAATCGGAGTAATCATCGTGGAGTCCCCGCCGCAGACGTTGAAAACGCCTCTTGCTGATCAAAGTCGTTACCAATGACTTGATCGGCTCACTTCACCGGCACCGGCACCGCCTCGCAGACCTCCCGCCAGCCGGGGAAGTTCCACTTGTTGGGAAAACCGGCGCATTGCGCGGGCTTCACCGGATGGATGCGGCAGGCCTTGCCATCGAGCATGATGCACTCGTGGTTTTCCTTCTCGATGAGCGAGAGCCCCTGGCGGTTCGAGCGCAGGCGGGTGAACTGATGGATGAACTCATTTTCCGATAGATCGAGAAACTCCGCGATGGGTGCGATTTCATTTTCCTCGATCCTCACGTCGCCCGGCCACTTGCAGCAGTTGGTGCAGCGCTGGCAGACATAGAACACCGTGGGATCAAGTACCACATCGCGGTTTCCCGGGCTGCCGAAATCCTTGGACGGTCCCGTCATCACTCCATCCGCTGATAGTATTCGTTCACGCGGCTGAGGAACCAGCGCCACTTTTTGCCGGGCTTTCCATTATCTAACAAGAAATGCGGGCAGTTCTTGTGCGGCGGGGTTTTCCCCCGGCGCGGCCAGTGATAGTGAGGCACCACCTGGCGCAGCGGGATGCGGTGCTTCTTCATCAGGATGGCGGTGAGCTTGGCGGTGCGCTCGATGGTCGCCCGCCTGTCACTGCCGCGGTGTTCGCACATCTCGATGCCGATGGAGAGGCGGTTTCCGGGGCCATGGAAGTCGGCGTGCTCGCCCTGCTCGGTGGTGGGCATGTGCTGGATGGACACCTTGTCATCCACGGTGAAATGCCAGATCATGTAGCCGATGCGGTTGCCATAGCGCGTCTTGGGGGAGCGCAGTGCGCCGTTCTTGAGCGCCCGGGAATGTTGCCAGGCATCCGCCGTGTAATTCTGCGTGCTGTGGATGGTGATGTAGCGCGGGTTCATCGGGCGGATCACCTTGCGGCCATGTCTGCCGCGGGGAACCAGATCCGCCTTGAGATTCACCTCCCGATACAGCCGTGAGACCGGGACCTTACCGGAGGAAGAAGAGGTGCCGGATGAAGTCGGAACACGCACCGATTCCATCGGCCGGCACTGGAGACAGACCAGCACCAGCAGGGAAAAGGGAAGGAACCAACTCAGGAAGCGCACACCCGTCCCTTAGCACATTCTGCCATGGGGCGAAATTAAATTTCCGCTGATCATCCGGTTTTCATGGGTAAACCGGACCCGGGCCTTGCGGAGCATCCCGGCGGCCCTTAGAAAAATGCCGTGGAACCGATCCGCTTTTTCAACCGACACACCGGCACCCTCGAGACCGAGGAAGTCTATGGCGAGGGTTTCCTGCGCTGGACTTACAACCATCCGCTGGGGGCCATCGCGCTCTCGGCATTCGTCAAGCGGCCGTTCTTCTCGGCATGGTATGGCCGGCGCATGAGCACGGCAAAATCCGCCGCGCGGGTGGCTCCGTTCATCTCCCGCTACGGGCTGGATCCCTCCGACTTTGCCGATCCTCCGGAGTCGTTTCGCAGCTTCAACGAGTTCTTTTACCGCAAGCTCAAGCCCGCCGCACGGCCGGTGGATGCGGATGCAACCAGCGTGGTGTTTCCCGCGGACGGCCGGCACCTCGGCTTTGACCGTGCCTCGGCCATCGAGGGGGTGTTTGTGAAAGGCCAGAAATTCGATCTGCCCGCGCTGCTCGGCGATGCGGATCTCGCCCGCAGATACGCCGACGGCGCGCTGGTGCTCTCACGGCTGTGCCCGGTGGATTACCATCGTTTTCACTTCCCGGCCGCTGGCACGCCCGGCGAGACACGCCTGATCAACGGCCCGCTGTTCTCGGTTTCCCCAATCGCGCTGCGCAAGCGCCTCGCCTACCTGTGGACCAACAAGCGCACCCTCACGCCATTGCAAACCGAGCGCTTCGGCACCGTGTTGCTGTTGGAAATCGGCGCCACCTGCGTGGGCACCATCCGCCAGACTTTCACACCCGGACAACCCGTGGAAAAAGGCGCGGAAAAGGGTTATTTCGCCTTCGGCGGCTCCTCCACCATCACGCTCTTCGAGCCCGGCGCGGTGAAGTTGGAACAGGACCTCGCCGCACACTCGTCACGGCAGACGGAACTTTACGCCAGGTTCGGCACACGGATGGCTGGCATCGCTTGACCTTGCCGGATCACCCGCCAAGCTCCCGTAACCATTGCCGCACATGCCCGATTACCTCACGACGCTCGCCCAGCACGCCCGCGACGGTCTCAAACCGGCCACCGAAGGCCAACTCTCGCCAGCCGAGCGCATCACTTTCTACAAGCGCTTCCTCGAAGTGGAGGGAAACGCCATCCTCGCCCGCCACCGCGAAGGAGACGGCGGTCTCGAAATCGCCCGCGACCGCGCGGCCCTCATCGACACCCTGCTAGGCTCCGTTCTCCAAGCCGCCATCAACACCCGCGGCGCGGACAGCGTGGCGCAGCACATCGCGCTGGTGGCCACCGGCGGCTACGGCCGCGGTCTGCTCAACCCGCGCTCGGACATCGACCTGCTTTTCCTCCTGCCGCGCGCCTCCACCAAGCTGCCCAAGGCGCTGCAGGAACTCGTCCAGGACGTGCTCTATCCGCTCTGGGACGTGGGATTCAAGGTGGGCCACGCCTGCCGCTCCATCCCGGAATGCATCGAGCAGGCCAAGGCCGACCAGCAGAACAAGACCGCCCTGATGGACGCACGCCTGATCACCGGGGACGCCACGCTGTTTGCGAAATTCCAGACGCGCTTCGCCAAGGAGTGCATCGACAGAGGCCAGCAGGCCTTCTTCGAACTGCGCCGCCAGGACTTGCGCAGCCGTCACGAGAAATACTCCCACACCGTTTTCCTGCAGGAACCCAACGTGAAGGAAAGCTGCGGCGGCATGCGGGATTATCACAACGTCCAGTGGGTGGCGCGCGTCAAAACCGGCAGCGCACGGCTCGAAGACCTGGTGGAAAAAAAACTCCTCACCCCCGGCGCCCTGCGCGAAATGGAGGAGGCCTATGAATTCCTCCACCGCGTCCGCAACGAGCTCCACTACCACACCGGCAAGGGCACCGACCAGCTCACGCTCCAGCTCCAGGGCGTGGTGGCCAACGCCTTCAACTACCCGCAACGCAACATCCTGCGCAGCACCGAGGCCTTCATGCGGGATTACTACCGCCACACCCGGCATATCTATCAGCACACCACCTCGCTGATGGAGGCCTTCCAGATCGAGGATGAACACAGGGCGGAATCCGGCATACGCTCGTTCCTCACCTTCCGGAAAAAAAGCCGCGAGGAGTTCGACGGCTTCATCGCGCGCGACGGTCGCCTGTTTCCCGCCAATCAGGATGTTTTCAAGGACGATCCCAACCGCCTGATGCGGCTCTTCCAGCATTGCCAGCTGCGCAACCTCAAGCTCAGCCCGCCACTGCGCCGCCTCATCGCCCAACATTGGGACGACATCGACCGCCCGTTCCGCTACTCGAAAACCAACCGCCTCATCTTCCAGGCCATACTCGAGCGCAAGGGCGATGTCGCACGCACCTTGCGCCTGATGCACCGCATCAGCTTCCTCGGCCGTTACCTGCCGGAGTTCGGCGCGCTCGACTGCCTCGTCCAGCACGAGTTCTTCCACCGCTACACCGCAGACGAGCACACGCTGCGCTGCGTCGAGGAGCTCGACAAACTGATTTCCGAAAACGAGCCGCGCCGCGAGATTTACCGCCGCCTTTTTCACGAAGTGGCCGATCCCTACGCGTTCTATCTGGCCGTGATCCTGCACGATACCGGCCGCGCGGAAAACGTCCGCGAGCACATCGACGGCTCGGCCATCCTCGCCGCCAAGCTCTGCAACCGCCTCCAGATCCAGGGCGCGCGGCGCAGCCTCGTCATGTTCCTGGTGGACAACCACCTCACCTTCTGGCGCACCGCCACCACCCGCAATCTCGATGACCCGGAAGTCATCGCCGAGTTCGCCACCATCGTCAAAAACACCTCCAATCTCGACGCTCTGCTGCTTTTCACCTTCATCGATTCCAGCGCCACCGCGCCCGATGCCTGGAGCGGATGGAAGGAAAGCCTGATGCTCCAGCTCCACACCGCCACCCGCAACTTTCTCGAAGGCGGCCGCGAGAAATACTCCAGGAAACTCGACGCCGACCGCCTCGCCCTGCGCGACGCGGTGATCGGCCTGATGCGCGAGGACTACCACCCGGACATCAAGCGCCACTTCGAGCGCATGCCCGCCGCCGCCTTCCACTTCCGCCAGCCCGGCCAGATCGTCACCCAGGTGCGCACCGTCCGCCATTTCCTCCAGCGCGAGGCGGATGCCAAGGGCCCCTTCGCCTCATGCATCAAGTGGATCGACCACTCCGAGCGCGGCTATTCCGAGCTGGTGCTCGCCACGCGCGACAAGCCGTTGCTGTTAGAGAAAATCTGCTGCGCCCTCGCCTCCGAGCAGATCAACATTCTATCAGCCGATTTGTTCACCCGCAGCGACGGCATCGTGGTGAACATCTTCCGCGTCTGCACCACCAACTTCGAGGCCGTCTCCTCCGCCGCCACGCGCAAGCGTTTCCTGGAAACCTTCGAGGCCATCCTCGCCGCCGCGGATTACGAGCCGGAAAAATACCTCAAGCGCCGCACCAATTTCCTCAAGCCCCGCACCGACCACGGCATCCCCGTGCCGGTGCGCGCCTACGTCAGCAACGAACTCCATCCCAGCTGCACCACCGTGGAGCTCCAGGCGCTCGACCGCATCGGCCTGCTGCACGATCTCTTCCACACCATCAACCAATACGGCCTCAACACCGCCCATGCCCGCATCTGCACCGAGAAGGGCGTGGCCATGGACACCCTCTACATCACCACCACCGCAGGCGGAAAAGTGGAGGACCCGCAAATCCTCGCACAACTCGAGGAGCGATTCTCCGCCCTCATCGCCCGCCCGGAAGCCGCCGAGTGATCCACACTTTCCGCTTCCCCGCTGGCAACCCCCGGCATAGCGTCCCGCCGCCATGAGCAGTTGCGGCCCGAAAATGAAAATGGATCCGGTCCTGCACCGAACCCAGAAGCCCGAGTGGATCAAGGTCCGGCTCCCGAACAACCCGGAGTTCTGGTCCACCAAATCCCTCATCACCGATCTCAAGCTCGTCACCGTCTGCGAGGAAGCCCAGTGCCCGAACCGCTGGGAATGCTGGAGCCAGCGCACGGCCACCTTCATGATCGCCGGGGAAAAATGCACCCGCGCCTGCGGTTTCTGCGCCGTCAAAACCGCCAAGCCCGACGCGCTCGAGGCCGACGAACCGCAGCGCGTGGCCGAGGCCACCCGCCGCATGGGGCTGCGCCATGTGGTCATCACCGCCGTCGCCCGCGACGACCTGCGCGATGGCGGCGCCGATCATTTCCGCCAAACCATCCAGGCCGTCCGCGCCGCCAATCCCGAAATCATCATCGAAGTGCTGGTGCCCGATTTCAACGACCGCGACTGGGCGCTGCAAATGGTCATGGAAGCCCGCCCGCACATCTTTAATCACAATATCGAAACGGTGGAGCGCCTGACGCCGCTTGTGAGATCACGCGCTCAATACCAGCGCAGCCTCACCGTCCTGAAAAAAGCCAAGGCAATGGTGGACGGCAAGGTCGCCACCAAGAGCGGCATCATGCTCGGCCTCGGCGAGCGCAAGGAGGAAGTGCTCCGCGCCTTCGATGACCTCCGCGCCCACGACGTCACCGTGCTCACCCTCGGCCAGTATCTGCGGCCCACTCCGAAGCACCTGCCGGTCGTCGAGTTCATCCGCCCGGAAATGTTCGATGAATACAAGGCCATCGCCCTGGAAAAAGGCTTCCGCCACGTCGCCAGCGGACCGCTGGTCAGAAGCTCCTACCACGCCGCCGAATTCCGCCCGGAGCTCGACGTGCTCGAAGCCATCGAGGCCGACCTGCGCGCCATGAAAGGCATGGAACTCGGCCCCGAGCACCTGCCGCTGCCGGCCATCAAGCCGCAGCTCGAAAAAGCCATCGCCTCATGAATCACTGGCTGATCAAGTCCGAGCCGGACGTTTTCTCCATCGACGACCTCGCCCGCGTGAAGCGCGAGCCATGGACGGGTGTTAGAAACTATCAGGCCCGCAACTTCATGTGGAAGGAGATGAAACCCGGCGACCTCGCGTTGTTCTATCATTCCAACGCCAAGCCACCCGGCATCGCCGGCGTCGCCAAGGTCGCAGGCGTCCCCTACCCCGACGAAACGCAGTTTGATCCGAAGAGCGAATATCACGATCCCAAGACCACCCGTGAAAACCCGCGCTGGTGGTTGGTGGATTTCGAATTCGTCGGCAAGTTCTATGATCTTCTGCCGCTGGAAAGCATCAAGGCGGATCCGGTTCTATCGCAAATGATGGTCTGCCAGCGCGGCACGAGACTCTCGATCACCCCGGTCGATCCGCTGCATTTCAAGCGCGCCTGCAAGCTGGCGGGCTGGGGAGCACACACGGTCTCCGGTTGAATCAGAAGCGCGGATCGAAGCGAAACACCTCGGGATCCGAAACCCGCAGTTTCGCCGCATCCGGATGAAGTGGCTGCACCAGCAGCGTGTGCTCTTGCGGGACGATCACGCTCGGCAGCCGCAAGGCCACATTTATCCCCGCACTTAACCAATGCCCGCCGAAGCGCCGGGCACCGGACGAGGACGGCAGGGCCTGCCAATCCGCTGGCAAATCCGCAGTTTGGGCCGTTGCGATCCACACGTCGGGCACCTCCACGGCGATGGCGCGCCATTCCAGATGGATCGCCTCACGCGGCGCGTGGACGAGGATTTCCAGCGCTGCCAGCGCCCTGGATTCCGCCAGATACACCGCCGCCATGCCCTGCGGATTCCAGCGCCCTCCCCACAAGCGCGCGCCCTCGCCAGTCATGGCGGAGTCCGCCCAATGCGCCTGCACAATCCGGTAAAACGTGGCCATGAATCAGGAAAACACGCCGTGTTCCAAGCGCCCGAGCAAGGCCTCCACCTCACGCGCGCCGATCTCGGTATCCGCGTAATCCAGCGGCCATTCCCCATGAAATGCCAGTGCCGGGGCCGTCAGCCAGGAACGTGCGCCCTCGGGACCACCGAGCGCCGCGCTCGCCCGCGTGAACAGGCGTGCATAGCGCACCAACCGGTCTGATTCCGCGCGGTCCAGGTGCCCGCTTTTCTTGCGCCGATGCAAGGTGGCGCGTGACATGCCCAGCAGCGCGGCGAGACGCTCTTCACTGAGCCCCAACATATCCCGTGCCGCATGGAATTCCGCCATCGGCAGGCCGTTGCGGACGCGGTCAATGATGTAGGCCGCCTCCGGCTCCCGCAGCACCGATTCCTCGCTCGCCGCGAATTTTTCGAGCGCGATTTCGTAAATCGTTTTTTGTTTCACAAGAAACAATTAATCCATTCTTCTGAATCCAACAAGCATTTTCCAAAAAAAATCCCACATCCCCGGAGTTTTTCGTCTTCCTGAACGCGATTGCCATGCCGCCGCAATCCCGGTGCAATCGGCAGCGGGAACGCATGAAAGCCGCCATTGTCCACTATCACCTCGGCCACGGCGGCGTTTCGGAAGTCATCTCCGCAAGCTCACGCCTGCTGACCGGGGCCGGGATCCCGCACGTCATTCTGGCGGACTCCTCGCCGGATGACCCTCCGCCGGGCCTGCCGCTGCACATCGTCCGGGAGCTCGGCTACGGTGATTCCGGCGGAAATGTGGAAGATTTATTGGAACGACTGCGCGAATCCGGCGGAGCACCGGACCTCTGGCATTTCCACAACCACTCGCTCGGCAAGAACCCGCTCATACCGGAACTCGTCGCCCGTCTCGCCGCGCGAAACGAGCGCTTACTCCTGCAC
This sequence comes from Verrucomicrobiaceae bacterium, assembly GCA_003820635.1. The sequence continues at coordinate 19,141 of RPOS01000021.1, forward strand.
ATCCACGATCTCGCGGAGGACGGTCGCCCGGAGAACGCCACCTGCCTCGCAGGATGCCGGGCGCTCTACCCGCTCGGGCCGCGCGTGCACTATGCCTTCCTCAACTCGCGCGACCGCTCCCGTTTCATCGCCGCCGGCCTGCCGGAATCCAGAGCGCATTTGCTGCCGAATCCGATCGAACTCCGGCCATGCCCCCCCGCCGCGGCCGCCGCCCCGCTCTTGCTCTACCCCGTGCGCGGCATCCGCCGCAAAAACCTCGGGGAGCTGCTCCTGCTCACCGCGCTAGCCCCAGCGGGCACAAGGGCCGCCATCACCCGCGCGCCGCTCAATCCGGAATCCAAGAAATTCCACGATGCCTGGCGCAGGTTTTCAGAGGAAATGGAACTACCGGTCGGATTCGACGTGGTGGACCGCCTTGCACCGGAGCCGGGTGGCGCGACTTCCTACGAGGCATGGCTGGCGCGCGCCACGCATCTCGTCACCACCTCGGTCTCGGAGGGCTTCGGCATGGTGTTTCCCGAATCCATCGCGCGGGGCAAGCCGCTGCTGGGGCGCGACCTCCCACATCTGACAATCGACCACTACGCCCATGGCATTCGCGCCGGACGGCTTTACGACCGGCTTTTGGTGCCGCGGGAATGGATCGACTCGGAAATCCTCAGTCGCTGCCAGCGCGAGGCGATGCAGGCCAGCTGGAGCGCATGGGGACTTCGCGCGCCAACCGCCGCTTTGGCAAGCGGTCCAGTCGATTTCGCAAACCTGCCCGAATTTCTCCAGCAACGCGTGATTCAAAAACTGCTGGAGCCCGGCATGAAACTCCCGCCTCTGGTGGAAACCGGCGGCCGCACGTTTCCTGCCGCCGAGTGGCTGGAGGAGACGCTGGCAAAGCGCCAGCCCACCGCCACTCCCGCGCAACTCGCACCGTATGCACCGGCCATCTATCAGAAAAAACTGACCGGCATCTACCGGCAGTTGATGGCGGAACCCGCCGCGGATGTCACCACGCTTGATCCGGTAAAAATCCTCAACGCGTATCTCAGCCCGGAGAGTTTCCATTTCCTCAGCTCACCCGCCGCGGCACGACGCACGACGCCGGATTTCAGCTCCTTCCGCGCGCTGGTCTTCGACGTTTACGGCACCTTGCTCAGCGCACCCTCCGGCGGCGTGAAGCCGGATCCCGCCGCAGATCCGGCATTGCGGGAAATCCTCATCCGCCACGGCCACGCGCCGCCGGACTCTCCATCCACCGCGCTCCATGCCGCCGTGCGGCGCCACCACGCCGCCGCCGGAGTCCGCCACCCGGAAGTGGACCTGCGCGAACTGTGGCGGGAAGTGCTCTCGCTGCCGCCGGAAACGGACACCACCGCGCTGGTGCTGGAAATCGAGACCGCATGGCACCCGGCGCAACTCATGCCCGGTGCCTTGGAAACGCTGCACGCCCTCTCCGCCTGCGGCATCCCGCTCGGCCTGCTCTCCAACGCCCAGTGCAACACCCTGCCATCCCTCGGCGCAGCCGCCGCGCTCTTCGCGCCGGATCTCACCATCCTTTCCTATCAGCACGGCATCGCCAAACCCTCCCCTGCCTTGTTCGATCTGCTCGCGGAGCGTCTCGCCACGCGCGGCATCGCACCCGCCGGAACGCTCTACATCGGCAACGACCCGCTCCACGACATCGAGCCCGCCGCCGCACGCGGTTTCCGCACCGCGCTTTTCACCGGGCATCCGGACTCACACCGCCACGGTTTTTGCCTGCCGGATTTCGAAATCCGCGATTGGTCCGCACCTTCACGGCCGTGATCATCGGATATTCACAAGATATCATTTGCTAACAAAAACCTCCGGCGCGAGTTTTTCCGCATGCCCCCCACCGCGCTGCCGGAAAACCCGGCATGAACCCCAGCAAAATTTTTGGCGTGAGTTTCTGATTCCGGGGGGGATTATGAGACCGCCAATAGCGCCACCACTGGCAAGCCCGGTGGTGGCGTCATTGTCTCAACACGTCGTGCACATACCAGTCCTCCAGGCGTTTGCGCGCCCACGGGGTTTTGCGCAGAAACGTGAGGCTGGATTTGATCGTCGGATCGAACATGAAACAACGCACCGGAATGCGCTCCGCCAGCCGTGGCCAGCCGTAGCGGTCCACCAGCGTGCGCAGGACCGTCTCCAGCGTCACGCCGTGCAGGGGATCGTTCGGGTGGGACTGCATGGGCGCGATGCTGGCCGCCTGCATGACCCGCGTCAAAAACCAAGTGCCTTGCAGGATCCGCCCGCATCGTTCATGGCTTGTGCATGCAACGCGAGGAATTGCCTCTCGACCGCCAACTGCGCCAGGAAATCCTGCTGGCCCGCGAGCGCGTCTATCGCTTCGGCAGGCCCACTCCCATCGAGCGGCTCGAACTACCCGGCCCCGGCCCGGAAATCTGGGTCAAGCGCGAGGACCTCTCCGCCGTGAAATCCTACAAGTGGCGCGGCGCCTGCAACCGCATGGCCACCCTCAGCCCCGGCGAGATGAAACGCGGCGTGGTCACCGCATCCGCCGGAAACCACGCCCAGGGAGTGGCACTCGCCGCCCGCGCCCTCGGCATCCGCGCCCGCATCCACATGCCGCGCTCCACTCCGAAAGTGAAACAATCCGCCGTGCTCCACCATGGCGGCGGGTTCGTGGAAATCCATCTATCAGGTGACAGCTATGATGACGCGCTGCAGGCCGCGCGCGAACACGAGGCCACATCCGGTGCGGTGTACATCCATGCCTACGACGACCTACAAGTGATGGCCGGCCAGGGCACGCTGGCCGACGAGGTGGTCCTCTCAGGCCGCGGCCCGTTCGATGCCGCGTTTCTCCAGATCGGCGGCGGCGGTCTCGCGGCCGGGGTTTCCACCTGGCTGAAAACCTACTGGCCGGACATCGCCATCACCGGCGTGGAGGGCGTGGGCCAGGCATCGATGAAAGCCGCGCTTGAGGCCGGCCAACCCGTGAGTCTCGGGCAGATGGACCTGTTCTGCGACGGCACGGCTGTTAGAATGGCGGGCGCACTGCCCTTCGGAATCTGCCGCCACACGCTCTGCGGCATCGAGACGGTGACCAATGCCGAGGTCTGCCACGCGATGCGCGTGCTGTGGGAAGGCCTGCGCTGCATTTCAGAGCCCTCAGGGGCCATGGGCCTGGCCGCCGTGCTCAAGAACCGGGAAAAACTCACCGGCAAGCGCGTGCTGGTGGTGCTCTGCGGCGCGAACATCGACTTCCTGCAAATCGGCCTCGTCGCCCAGTCCGTGGGCGCGGCCAGCCAGGCGAGCCGCACCCTGCGCGTGCGCATCCCCGAGCGGCCCGGCACCATGTTGGCGCTGCTGGATTACGCCTTCGCGGGCATCAACATCGCGGATTTCCAATATGGTAAAACCTGTGAAACCCATGCCTGGCCGGTCTTCACGCTCAGCGCAGACGACCCAGCCGAGCTAGCCGGCATTCCAGTGAAGCTCGATGCCGGCGGATTCGAGTGGCAGGAACTGACAGATGCCGAGGACGTCACCTTCCGCGCCATCCCGCTGCGCGGCGATCTGTTGCAAAACCCGGTTTTCCTGCGGCTGGATTTCTACGAACGCCCGGACGCGCTGCACGAATTCCTCGCCCAGCGCGTCCGCGGCAACGCGAATCTCTGTTATTTCAACTACCGCCAGTCCGGCGAGCGCATCGGCCGCGCACTGATCGGGCTGGACTTCCCATCGCCCTTCGAGCGCGACGCCATGATGATGACCATCCCGCCCCAAGGCGAGGGCTACCGCCTCTGCGAGCGGGTGGACGAACAAACCTGCAAACGCCTGGCAGGCGTGTGAACATCGACCGCTTCCCACTATCCACTATCTAACAATTTCCACCCATCCACTCATCCTCATGTCCACCCTCGCCATGCTTTCCAACGCCGTGAACGCCAATAAATGCTCGATCTCACGGACTACGGCTTGAACAAGCTCGCGCCCGGCGCGCGGACGCCACGCCATTGATCCGCCGCGCGATGGAGGACTGCATCGTCCGCAAGGCTGGCGGCCTCAAAATCCCGGCCGGCGAGTGGCATTTGCACCCGGATTTCGCCTTCGAGTCCACCCGCGTCATGCCGGAGCCCGGCATGGTGGTGGTGAGAGGCATGATTCAGCCGAACCGGATTTCCCCTGCCATCGTCATTTCCGGCTGCTCGGGCGTTACGCTGGAAGACGTCACGATCCACCACGCCGGCGGCATGGGCCTCATTGCCCAGCGCTCGGAAAATTTCACCATCCGCCGCATGAAAGTGACGCTGCCTGCGGGCAAGGGCCGCTACGTGACCACCGCTGCGGACGCCACCAACGTGCACGGCTGCTTCGTGCGGGTGGAAAAGGCGGACGGCAACACGCTCACCTGCCAACTCGATGTGAAGGCCGGCACGCCCGCCGCCAAACCGGTGATGAAGAACAACCACGGCATCGTCATGGCCGAGTGACAATCCGGCGGCACAACCAGCCAGTTTGGATTTGACCCTGCCCCGAATCGGGGCCAAGGGCAGCCCGTGCGCCAACTGATGAACCATAGCGTCAAGCTCGCCGCGCTAGCAGCCTCATTGCTGTGGATCTCCTGTTCCCCGGCACCGGGCCCCGCGCCGGAAACTCCGCGCATCCTGCCCGCCGGCGCGATGAATGATCCGCTTGAGCCACTCAACCGCGGGCTGTGGGTGGCCAACCGCGGGCTGCTCGCCGGGATCTTGCAACCGGCCGGCCGCGTCTGGCGCACGCTGGTGCCGACGCCGGCGCGCGAATCCATCCAGAACTTCAACCGCAACGTGAGATACCCCGGCCGCGTGGCCAACCAGATGCTGCAGGGGCGCTGGCAGGACGCTGGCGACGAATCGCTGCGTTTCCTGGCCAACACCACCGCCGGCGTCGGCGGCTTGTTCGATGTGGCCAGCAAGTGGGACATGCCGAAATCCAATGCGGACTTCGGCCAAACCTTCACCCGATGGGGCTGGCGGCCGGGCACTTACCTGATGCTGCCGGTCTTCGGCCCGAGCGATGAATGCCACGCCCTGGGAACTGCCGCGGACCGCTTTGCGGATCCACTCAACTACTCGGAACCCTATTCTTATATCTCCGCCGGCACCTCCTTCAACCGGCTCTCCGAAAGCACCGATGAAGTGCTGCGCCTGATCCGAAGCTCCGCCGATCCCTACGCAGACACCAGAATCCTCTGGACCCACGCCGTCGCTCCCGGCACGCCGGACATGCGCCTGCGCGGACCGGTGGACATGCCCACGCTGCAAACGCTCGGCATCTCGCTCATCCGCTGCAAGGACCGCGACTTTCCGCTCCGCGGCCGTGAAATGAGCGTGCGCGTGCCCGCCACCGGCCGCACGGCACCCTTCAACGTGTGGCTGCAAAAACAGCCCGCGCCGCTGGTTTACATCAACCCCGGCCTTGGCGGACACCGACTCTCCCTCACCCAGCTCTCGCTGGCAGAGTTTCTCTATCAGAATGGTTTCTCGGTGGTCGTCACCAGCAGCGTGTTTCACCCGGAGTTCATGGAGCGCGCCGCCACCACCGGACTGCCCGCCTACCCGCCCGCCGACAGCGCGGACCTGCTCGCGCTGCTGGCCGCCATCGACGCCAGGCTCGAGCGCAGGCACCCCGGGTTGTTAGGACCGCGGGCGCTGGTCGGCTTCTCGATGGGCGGCTTCCACGCGCTAAACCTCGCCGCCCGCGAAAAAAACCATCCCGCCGGCTCACCACGCTTCGAGCGCTACGTCGCGATCAACCCGCCGGTGGACCTGCACCGCGGCATCAGCGCCCTGGATCGCTTTGTCAACGCGCCCGCCGCGTGGCCGGAAAACGAGCGCGAGGCACGCATCGACAACACGTTTCTGAAAGTGGCGCATTTCGCCCGCCAGCAGCCGTCGGAGCTTGCCGCGCCGCCGCTCGAGGCCGCCGAGTCGAAGCTGCTCATCGGCCTGTCGTTCCGCATGATCCTGCGGGACACGATCTTCAGCAGCCAGGCGCGCCACAACATGGGCGTGCTGCAAAACCCGCTTTCCAAATGGCGGCGCGATCCGGTCTATCAGGAAATCCTCGGTTATTCCTACGAAGACTATTTCCACCGGTTCGTGTTGCCGTATTATCATTCACGGGGCATCGGCATCGGGGACTTCAAGCGCGAGGCGGACCTGCACAACTTCACCGCCAGCCTGGCACCGCAGGACAAGGCGCGCGTCATCACCAACCGCAACGATTTCCTGCTCGAAGCGCATGACTTTGCCTGGCTGGAAAGCACCTTCCGCAGCAAGCGCCTGCACCTCTTCCCCAGCGGCGGCCACCTCGGCAATCTCGGCGATGACGCGATGCACGCCGCACTGCTCGAAGCGCTCGGCGGGCTCAACGGCAGTTCGGCAGAGGGCCCCGGAAATCCCGCGGCCCGCAGCATGAGTGACCGCCGCAAGTTGCATGAAAGACCGCTCGATGCGGCGCGTTACCGATAAATCACCTCCACTCCGGAGAACGCATCCCATGAAAACCAGGCTCCTGCTTGTTCTCCCCCGAGCTTGGCGCAGGCGCGCCACAACCCAAGAGCGATGGCGACCAGGTGCGGGGCATCGCCCTGTAGTATTGGAAACCGGAGTTCGGCTCGATCCGGCCGGTGGTCACCCACGAATTCGTCCACAGCGTGCTGAGCAACCACATGCTCATCGACTCCTCGCACTCCGATTGGTGGCAGGAAGGCGTGGCAAGCACCTATCAACTCCGCTCCCACCCGCAGGATGACTTCTGGCCCATGGTCCGCGAGGGATTGCAAAACCCGGAGATGCGCAGCCCGCTGGGGCAACTCTGCAACGGCGGCAGCATCCCGATGCACCGCTACTGGCAAGCCGCCACCTTGGTGCAAATGCTGCTCACCGATATCCCACCTGCAGTCCCAAGTCCCAGGATCTGATGGATGCCATGCGCAAGACCTGGGACGAGCTGACAATTGACTGGGCACGCTGGTGTGCCGCCAAGGTAAACGCCGACGAACCGACCATCGAGGACTTCAAGTAAGGCCGCGCTGCGACAGGTCACCCGCTTGCGAAAGCGGGTGCCCGCGCGGGCTCACCTTTCGAGAAACTTGCGGGAACCCTTCACGTATTTCTCGGCCCAGTATTTCACCTTGGCCTGCTCATCGAGCGAAAGGGTGCGCACCACTTTCCCCGGCGAGCCGAGGACCAGCGAACCGGGCGGAATGACCGTGCCGCCGGTGACGAGCGCGCCCGCACCGATGATCGAGCGCTCGCCAATGACCGCGCCGTCCAGAATGATGGAACCCATGCCCACCAGCACCTCATCCTTCACCGTGCAGGCATGCAGGATGGCCGAGTGGCCCACGGTCACGAGCTCGCCCACGTAGCAGCCGTAATCGTCCGCCAGATGGATCACCGCGTTGTCCTGGATGTTGGAGCGCGGGCCGATGACGATCTCATTGATATCGCCGCGCAGGGTGGCGTGATACCAGATGCTGGTTTCCTCGTGCAACGTCACCCGGCCGATCACATCGGCGCTGGCGGCGATGAACGCCGTTTCATGGATCTGCGGGGAAAACTCCGCGAAATTCTCGATGGCCATGCGCGGACGCTAGACGATGCCTCCCCGGCCCGCAAGCCCGGCGCGGAGCGGGGGTCTCAATGCGGGATCGGCGCGGAGCGGAAGCGCTCGTGCTGGCGGCGCAGCAAGGTGTCTTCCGGGGCGAAGTTCACGGCGCGCAGCGACCACTCGATGGCCTTGGCGCGCTTGCCGCGGGCAAACTGAATTTCCGCCATCGTGTCCAGATAGGCTGGCTGGTTGGGATTGGCGGCGAGGGCGCGGCGGAGGTGCTGCTCGGCGGCATCCAGCTTGCGCACAGCACGGGCGGCGAACCATGCGGCCGTGTTGCGGGTATTGTCGCAGTCCGGATAGCGCGCGATGACCGCCTCGATGCGGTTCCAGGAATCCAGAAACCAGGCGTCGTGCTCCTTGAGCAGGCCGGCCTTGCGCAGGGCGGGAAAGAAGAAATCCGCCAGTGAGCCATCGCTGGCGAAGGTGCGGTGGCAGCGGGCAAGGGTGGCGAGCGAGCCGGAGCGATCGCTGGCCAGGCGGGCGAGCGAGCGGGCCATGTCCGCCTGCAGGCGCTGGCGCATGAGCGGGAGTTGGTTGGCCCACTGGTAATCCGAGCCGGCGTAGATGGCGGCGATCAACTCGGAAGTGGCGGCGGTTTCCGGCCATTTTTCCTGCTCCAGCAGCGCGTCGGAATGGAGTTTCATGGCCAGCGCGAATTCCTCGGATTCCGGCTGCGCCTGGATGGCGGCCCTGGCCCACCACTCGGCGGCGCGGCGGTAGTCGAGGCCGAAGGCATAGCCATTGCCCACCCGGATGGCGGTCTCGGCACTGCCGAGCGCCAAAAGTTCCACCCAGCGGTCGTGCTCCACCGCCTGCTCGTGGCGGCCTGCGATGCGCAAGGCGGCGGCGGCGTAGGCGTGCAGATCCGCAGTGGGTTCCTGCCTGGCCTCGATGATGGTGGCGATCTGTTTGAGAATGACCTCCGCCGCTTCATCCCAGCGCTCGGCAGCGGACAGGTGAACGATTTGCAGACCCCAGAAAACCTTCTCGCGGGATTCCGGCGGCATCTGGTCCCAGGCCTTCAGGCAGGTGGTCACATCGCCGGTCTCGGCCGCGAGTTGGTGAATCCGCTCCAGAAGTGCCGCGTGCTGGTTTGGCTCCGCAGCCGCCACCGCCTGCCACAGCCGCTCCAGCCAGATGCCGCGCAGTCCTCCGGGGTCCGGGCCGATGCCGGAAATCGCCAGCATGGCATCAAGACGCTCGGCACGGCCGGCCTCCGGTTTGATGTCCGCCAGCCATTGCCACCAATTGCGGCTCTCATCGTCATCACCAAAGGCGGCCACCACCACTTCATCCCAGCGTTTGTCATCGTCTCCGGCCCAGGCGATGCCGGTTTTTTTGGCCAGCCCGGGAGCGCCGCTGAGCGTCTCGCGGCCGCCGAAGAGCTTGCTGAGGAAGTCCACGAAGACATTGATGTCCTTTTCCGCCATCGCCGCCAGCGGCGCGCCGAAGGCCTCCCCCAGCTCGGCATGCATGCGGCGGCGTTCGAGGAAATTCGCCAGTGCCACCAGTTCCTCGGCATCGTTGGAAACCTCGGTCTGCTCGCCCACATCCTCCGCCTGCAAGCGCGTAAAACGCAGCTCCACCCAAGACTTGTAATCCGGTGCCGCAGGGTCGAGACCGAGCGCCCGCAGCGCCTCCGGAATCCGCTCCAGCGCCTCAAAATGCCGGAATGCCGTGAGCGGCTGCGTCTTTGCGAAAACCGGCTCGGCAGCCTCCAACTCGCCCAGCAGGAACAGGGCGTTGAGCGCGCCGCCCCGCTCGTCCGGGTCCCGCCCGGAAAGCATGCGCAGGAGTGGCTCCAAATCCGCCTGCCGCACTTTCTGCCCGCGCCAGTGCCTGGCCACAATGGCCGCGTAGCTGGCCGCTGCCGACGATTCTTCGCCCTTGGTCTGGATTTCCCGCAAAAATGGCAGCGGGTCGCCAGCCAGGGCGGCCATCGCCACGGCGATCTGGTCTTCTCCGGCGGCAAAAGCCTCGTCGCGTGCCGCAGCGGGATTTGCGGCGGCCCGTTGCAGGGCCATGCGCCACGCCGCAGCCTTGGGGCCCTTTTCCGCCGCCGCCCGCTCCAGCTCCGCCGCCAGCGTGCCATGACTGCGGTGGAATTCCGCCAGCGCCAGCAGGTTTGCCGGGTCCGCCGGGGCCATCTCCAGAAACTCGCGCGCTCCCGGCCCATCGCCGAGCATCAGGCGCTCGCGGGCCGCCTTTTGCGCCACCGCCCCCATCATCGGTCGCAGCTTCTCGCGTAGCTCGGCATCCGTCTCCGCCGCGTAGAGCTTGAGCATCTGCCGCCACGCGCGCTTGCCGCGCATTTTCCCCAACAACGACGCTTTTTCCGCCAACGAGGCGGTGCCGTAGTTCTCCACCAACGAAATCACCGACGGGTCGGTATCCGGCGTGATGTGGAGCTGGATCTTACGCACCAAATCGTGCGCACGGATGGCCTGCTCGGGATCCGCTGAGTCCGCCACCCCGCGCAAGGCGGGCAGTGCGGCCTCGCCCAGTTTCCACAGCTCCTTGGTGGATTGCTCGCGGACGCGGAAACTCTCATCGGCCAGCCCGCGCACCAAGGCATCGATCCTCAGGTCCACCGCAGGCGCGGCCTCCGCCGTGGCCGCGCGCAGCCCGGTGCCGCACACCAGGCCCGCAAGAATCGGCACCAGCAGGATTTTCATGGTTTTCAAAACGTCGGGACTCAGCGGGATCATTCAAGCGGCCGGCAGACGGGAATGTTTCATGCCGCGAAACTCTCGCCGCACGAACAGGTGACCACGGCGTTCGGATTGCTCACTTTGAACCCGCCCTGCTGCAAGTCATCTGAAAAATCCAGTTCGCTGCCGCTCACAAACAAGGCGCTCTTGGGATCGATCACCACATTCACGCCGTTGCTCGGCACCAGGATGTCGCGGTCGCGCGGTCCGTCCACCAGATCCATCTTGTATTGCAGGCCGGAGCAGCCGCCGCCCACCACGGCGATGCGCAGCGCCCCGTCCGGGCGGCCCTGCCGGTCCAGCAGTCCCCGCAAGTGCGTGGACGCGCCCTCCAGCACGCGCACCAGTTTCTCGTTGCCGATCTTGTAATTCACGGTCGCCGTCATGGCCGCAAGCTGCCTCCGCCCCGCCGCGCCGTCAATCCCCGCCCTGTGGCCGGAAAAAGAAAACGGACCGCCCGGTTGAGGCGGTCCGTAAGAGAAAAAATCCGGGTGATGCCGGGAAATTGCTCAGCCCTCGGCGGTTTCGGTGGCCTCGGGAGCGGCGGCTTCGGCAGCAGTCTCGGGAGCGGCGGTCTCAACCACTTCCGGTGCCGTTTCCTGCACCTCGCTGGCCACCTTCTTGGCAGCCTTCTTGGCCGGAGCCTTCTTGGCGGCGGCTTTCTTGGCCGGAGCCTTCTTGGCGGGCGCGGCTTCCTTTTTGACGGCTGGCTTCTTGACGATGCCGCCGAGTTTCGCCTGCTCATTCTTGCGCTTCAGGTAGTCAGCACGACGGCGGCGTTTGATGATCTTGTTCGTTTGTTGGCCCATGGTTGGTGACCACTGGCTAGGGACTCCCCCACCCGGGATCAAGAGAAAACTCCAAAACCCCGCGCCGCTCCGCACTTGCCAAGCGGCGGGCCGCACGCTTGTCATGACGCATGGACCACTTGGCCAAGGCGCGATTTGTGATCGAAACCGAAATTGACGGGCTCCGGCGCATGGCCGGCCGCCTCGACTCCCGCTTCGTCGATGCCGTGGAAATGCTCCACCACACGCTCGATCAACGCGCCAAAATCGTCGTCGTCGGCGTGGGCAAATCCGGAAACATCGGCCACAAGATCGCCGCCACGCTCAATTCCACCGGGGCCACCGCCGTGGTGCTCGATTCGCAAAACGCGCTGCACGGTGATCTCGGCCTGCTCTCGGACGGCGATGCCGTGCTGGCCCTTTCCTACTCCGGCGAGACCCGCGAATTGCTCGACCTGCTGCCCTTCATCAAACGCTTCGAGGTGAAAGTGATCGCCATGACCGGCAAGACGGATTCCACCCTCGCGCGGCTCAGCGATGTGGCGCTGGACACCTCGGTGGAGCGCGAGGCCTGTCCGCTCAACCTGGCCCCCACCTCGTCCTCCACGGCGATGCTGGCCATGGGCGACGCGCTGGCCATGGTGCTGCTGGAAACGCGCGGCTTCACGGATGAGGACTTCGCGCGTTTTCACCCCGGCGGCTCGCTGGGGCGCGCGCTGCTCACGCGCGTTTCCGACATCATGCGCGCCGACAACGCCCTGCCCACCGTGGGCGAGGACGCGGATGTCTTCACCGCGCTGGATGCGATGAACCGCGCCCGCGCCGGTGCCTGCCTCATCCTCGATGCCAGTGGCGGACTGGCCGGCATTTTCACCCACGGCGATTTCGCCCGCAGCTTCCGCATCGATCCACTGCTCGGCGGAAAACCCGTGGCCTCGCTCATGACGCGCCGCCCCATCACCGTGCGGTCCGATGCCTTGGCCGTGGAGGTCCTGCGCACCATCGGCCAAAACCGCATCGACGACATCGTCGTGCTTGATGGCGATGCCAAGCCGGTGGGCCTGATCGACACCCAGGACCTCGCGCGGCTCAAGATCCTCTGAGCCCGGCACATAAAAAAAGCGGACTCCACTGGAAGCCCGCTTTTTTTCAAAATCGTTGAATCCGCCGGATCAACCTTGCTGGCTCGTGATGTAATCAATCACGTTGCCGACCGACTGAAGTTTCTCGGCTTCTTCATCCGGGACTTCGATGTCGAATTCCTCTTCAAAGGCCATGACGAGTTCGACGGTGTCGAGCGAGTCGGCGCCGAGATCCTCGACGAATTTGGCTTCGGGGGTCACTTGGTCGGCGTTGACGCCGAGTTGATCGACGATGATGTCCTTCACACGGGCTTCGATGCTTTTATCTGACATGAGTTGCAGTGGTTGTTGGTTGGCGTTGAGAGGTTCCTTAGCGGGTGGCGGCGGGACTTTGCAACCCCGAAAAAAAAACGGAAGAGGAAAAGCGGCGGATCGTGAAATTTCCGCTCAAGCGGTGCCCGGAGGCTTTTCATCCGGCTCCGGCGTGGCCAGCAGCGGTGCATACTCGATCACCTCGCCGGAAAAGCGCGAGCGGATCAGATCCATCAGCCGCTCGGCAGGTTCTCCCTGCTCTTTCTTGAAGCCGCCGTAGGTGAGTCCATCGATGCGGATGCGGCCCTTGCCGGACGGGCCGTCGTAGTCGATGAACGCCAGACCCTTGGTTTCCCACTTGCGCAGGTCCAGCGTCTTGAGCTCGGCATAAGGCACGCGGCGGCCTTGCTGGCTGGTGATGGCCTCGGCATCAGCGGAAATCTTCCGGCCCAGCGTGCGCACCAGGATGAACAAACTGCCGATGGCCAGCGCCAGGCAGGCCCAGAACACCACCCACTGCTCGCCGATCTTGCGGGCATCGTAGGGCTCCTCCGGCGGCTCGGCATCGAAGCCGCGCGTTTTCGAGTATTCAAGCCACAGCTTCTTCCACTGCAGCGGCTTCATCCGCTCATAGTCGTGCAGGATTTCCGGCCACGGCACCGGCAGTTCCAGCGCGGCCGGCAGCACCGAGCGGTCCTCGGGAAACTTCACCGCTTGCGCCGCAGCATACTCTTGCCATGCCGCAGGCGTGAGCGCGCCTTCCGTATCCCGCTTCGCAAACTCCTCGCTCGCCTGCTGGAAGGCCCGGTGCAGGTAAAACACCTCGTTTTTCTTCCGGTAACCGGTGGAGCCATCGATGTAGAACAACACCGCAAACACGCCGAACATCAACAAGATCACCAGCGCCCGGAAAAGAAACCATGGCGTCGGCTTGCAAACAATCGGATCTGGCGCGCTCGTCATCGGCGCAGACCATGGCGAGCGGCACCCCTTTTGCAAGACAAACGGGCAGCACCGGAGCGCAAGATTTCACCGATTACAGCTTGTCCACCACCGCCTGTGGGTTTACTGGAAGCCCGCCATGCCAATCGCCACCCCCGCGCAATACCGCGCCATGCTGGATGCCGCCCAGAAAGGCGGCTACGCCTATCCCGCCATCAACGTCACCTCCATCACCACCATCAACGGTGCGCTGCGTGCTTTCGCCGAGTCCAAGTCGGACGGAATCATCCAGATCTCCACCGGTGGCGGCGAGTTCGCCTCCGGCACCGCCGTGAAGGATGCCGCTTACGGAGCCATCGTGCTTGCCGAGGCCGCCCACATCCTCGCGGAGAAATACGACGTGCTCATCGCCCTCCACACCGACCACTGCCAGCCGAAGAAAGTGGACACCTTCCTGCGCCCGCTGCTGGCCGCTTCCAAGAAGCGCATCGCCGAGGGCAAAGGCCCGTTGTTCCAGAGCCACATGCTCGATGCCTCCGAGCTGCCGCTTGAGGAAAACCTCACCCTCTCCAAGGCCCTGCTCAAAGAGTGCGCGGATCTCGACATCATCCTCGAAGTGGAAGCCGGCGTCGTCGGCGGTGAGGAAGATGGTCACGACACCTCCGGCGTCGCTGCGGAAAAACTCTACACCACCCCCGAGGACATGCTCGCCGTCTATGAGGCGCTCCAGCCCATCGGCCGCTTCCTCTTCGCCGCCACCTTCGGCAACGTCCACGGTGCCTACAAGCCCGGCGCGGTCAAACTCAAGCCCACCATCCTGCGCGATGGCCAGAAAGCCGTCACCGACAAGCACGGCCCCGCCGCCGAGATGGACCTCGTCTTCCACGGCGGCTCCGGCTCCGCCCTCTCCGAAATCCGCGAGACCCTCGACTACGGCGTCGTCAAGATGAACATCGACACCGACACCCAATACGCCTTCACCCGCCCCATCGTCACCCACATTTGCCAGAACATCGAAGGCGTGCTCAAGATCGACGGCGAAGTGGGCGACAAGAAAAACTACGACCCGCGCTCCTACCTCAAGAAGGCCGAAGCCGGCCTCTGCGAGCGCATGAAAACCGCCTGCGACGACCTCCGCTCCACCGGCCAGACCATCTTCGCCAAGGCCTGAGCCTTTCCCCGCGTTTTCACATCCCGACTTTCTCAAATTCCAACTCTGAGAGTCGGGAGATTCAACCCAGCGGCCCATGCCGGCTTTACCCACAAGAGCCGGGTGGGCTCGTCTTTCGGCGCTTTGGCGATCATGGCCCTCTCCATCTCATGAAACGCCGCCCTACCCCGCGTCCTCCTGCACCATGCTTTCGATCTCCTCATGGCCGAATTCCAGGCCGCGCAGTTTGAAACGTGGCGGCCCCTGATCCTTGCCGGCCCTCGTCGGTTCCAGCCATTCCAGCATCCCATGCATCGGCTTGGCATGATCCTTCAGCCACACCGTCACCCGCTTGCCCAGCACCACACCCCAGCGCGATTCAAATGCGCGCTTCTTCTCATCCAGTTCCTCGCGCCAGCGCCGCCACCCGGCATCACTGCCGGGCGCATCGAAGTCAAACTGGCCTTGATCAAATGACATGAACGGTTGCGGCTGGATTCTTGGTCCACACCGCACGGACATGCAACCACCTTCCATCACCACGGAGCGCGGACTTCAGTCCGCGAGTCCACCTCTTCCCATCTCCCGCACAGGCACACAGCCTGCCCGGGGCCAGCGCCACCCCGGCAAGCATCCGCGACAAGCCCAGGAAATCGCCCGGAATTTTTGACAACTCAACCGCCTAACAGAGCGCCGTCTTCAGCCGATCCCTTCCCTGTTGCATCACCCCTCTTGCGAGGGGCGATGGAAACAACGGGACAGGTTGTCCCGCCCACGGACTGGAACAGCATGTTCCAGCCACGATTCCCTGCTGCGGGACGAATCATGGAGCGGCGGTTCTTTTTAAAAAAGCCAACGGCCGGGTATTTCGCATTTCTTAATATTTTTCTGGCCTTTAGCATCGGATTTCTGCTAGCGCTGCCGGTGATGCTGGAACAGTGGATGCCCTCGTGCCGCAACCGGTTCAGCCGCATGGACTTCGATTTTGTCGCGTCGGTGCTGGCTCCGGAGGGGACCGCGTGCCATCTGGAGAAGCTGTGGGAGGATCCGGACGGGATGCGGGAGATGCTGGATCTGAAGGAAATCTTCCGCTGCGTGATCGAGACGCCGGCGGCGCTGCGGGTGACGCCGCGGTTTTACTTTTACGTGCTGGTGCGGCACGCGTTCCTGCAGGCGGAGCTGCCGGATGTGGAGCTGGCGGACTACGTGGCCGGGGTGCTGGCGAAGCGGGTGTGTGCGGATGGAACGGATCCGCTGCAGGATGTGACGCGCGGCTTCACGCATGCGGCGGAGTTTCTCTCGTTCATCTCCTCGTCCAAGGGGCGGATGCGTTTTCACCTGCAGGTGGCGGCCGGCAACCAGTTCCTGGTGCTCACCGGGCTGTATCCGGACTTCATCCGGCACCGCAACCAGCTGGGCATCGCACCGGATGTGGAGTTTTATGAGAGTTTCGCGCAGCGGTCGTTCCGCAGCGCGGCGGACTGCTGCATGGCCTCGCGCAGTGCCTCGCGGCATCTCTTCGGGACGCTGGCCGAGATGCTGCCCACTGCCCGCCGCTCGCTCAACCGGGTGGCGGAGGAGTTTGTTTTCCTGGGCGAGTGATGGTGCGGGATTTCGCGCTTGGAAGCTGGCCAGCGCCGGGTTGTGATGATTCCGCCATGGCCTACCTCGACGAGAATTTCCTGCTGCATTCCCCCACGGCCCGCCGCCTGTTCCATGAGGTGGCTTGCGGCCAGCCGATCATCGACTACCACTGCCATCTCTCGCCGCGCGAGATCGCCGGCAACCATCGTTGGGAAAACCTGGCGGACATCTGGCTGGGCGGAGATCACTACAAGTGGCGGCTGATGCGCGCCAACGGCGTGGACGAGGATCTCATCACCGGCGAGTCCACCCCGCGCGAGAAGTTCCAGGCCTGGGCGGAAACCGTGCCCTTCACGCTGCGCAATCCCGTCCACCACTGGACCCACATCGAGCTGCAGCGCTACTTCGGCATTGATCTGCTGCTCGGCCCGGACACCGCGGATGAAATCTGGGAGCGCGCCAATGCCAGACTCGCCGCGCCGGATTTCTGCGTGCATGGCATTCTGGAAAAATTCGATGTGCGCGTGATCGGCACCACCGATGATCCGGCGGACCCGCTGGATGACCATGCCGCCATCGCCGCCTCCGGCATTTCCACACGGGTGCTGCCCACCTTCCGGCCGGACAAGGCGCTGCTGGTGGATCACCCGGATCTGTTAGCCCCATGGCTCGCGAAGCTGGAGGAGATTTCCGGCACCCACATCGCGCACTTGTCCGATCTGCTCGCCGCGCTGCAAAAGCGCCACGACGACTTCCACGCGGCGGGCTGCCGCCTGTCCGACCACGGCCTGGAGCGCATGCCGGCGCTGCGCTGCACGGATGCCGAGGCGGCGATGATCTTCGACAAGGCCCGCGCCGGCCACGCGGCCACGGCGGAGGAGCGCGAGAAGTTCTCCTTCTATCTGATGGTCTATCTCAGCCAGCTCGATGCCGCCAAAGGCTGGACCAAGCAACTCCACCTCGGCGCCTTCCGCAGCATCAACACCCGCATGGCCGGCATCGTGGGGCCGGACTCCGGATTCGACACCATCGGAGACACCCGCCAGGGCGCGGCGCTCATCACCTATCTCGATGCGCTGGCAGTGGAGGGCGCGCTGCCGAAAATCGTCATCTACAATCTCAACCCGGCTGATAACTATCTGTTTGCCGCGCTCACCGGCGCGTTCCAGGACGGCACCTTCCCCGGCAAGATCCAGTTCGGCTCCGGCTGTTGGTTCCTCGATCAGAAAAACAGCATGGAACTCCAGCTCGACGCGCTCTCGGCCACCGGCCTGCTCTCGCGCTTCGTCGGCATGCTCACCGACTCGCGCTCGTTCCTGTCCTACCCGCGCCACGAGTATTTCCGCCGCATCCTCTGCAACCTCATCGGCACCGAGGCGGACCGCGGCGAACTGCCGGACGACTTCGAAGCGCTCGCCGGCTTGATCCGCGCCGTGTGCTTCGAAAACGCTAACAAGCACTTCGGCTTCGGCGTGTGAGCCATGGAATTCTGCCCCGGCATCTATGAGCACGCGGCGGGCGTGCGCCCGGTTTTCTTCGAGTCCGGCGCGACTCCGCCGCGGAGATCGCCCGCAGCCGGGAAAACACCTCGCTCGGCTGCGGCGCGGTGCCTTATGACACTCCACCGCAAACCGTGCTGCGCCTGCGCGAATTGATTCCATTCATTATGAAAAACACCACCAGCACCCCGGAAATCCTCACCACCACCGTCGGCTCCTACTCGCCCATCGAGTTGGCTCGCCGCGCTGCCCAGCGAGCAAGCCGTGCTCGATGCTACGTCGGTGGTCATCAGCACCCAGCGCCGCGCCGACATCGACCTGCCGACTGATGGCGAACACTATCGGTTCGACGTCAACCACCCGGACATCAACGGGATGATTGAAACTTCATCTCGCGCATGGGCGGGATTTCCACCGCGGTGGGCCTCACCGATGCGAAGGCCTTCCGCGCGGCGAGCTCCTGGGTTTCCCGGAAGACGAGTTGGTCGCGGCGGTAGCGGGTTTTTTCCTCGCGGACAATTCCGGTGCCGGGCGCGAACCAAATGGTCCGGTGCAATTCCAGCTCGCCGTCACGGCCGGTGGTGAGCAGGCGGATGCAGCGGAAGGTGCCGGCGGGAACGGTGATGCTCTCGCGCGCAATCACCTTGGTCTGGCGCGTGATGTTGCCATCGGCGGTCTTCAGCTCCGGCATGGTTTCACCCGCCTTCATCCCGGCGATGACAAACAGAGCGGGCCGCTCCAACCACATCGGGCGGCTGGTTTCCGGCCGCAGGATCTGCGAGCCGCGGATGAGAATGCAGTCGGGATGAATCTCGACAAACTCGCGCTCGGGCGGCGAACCGGGAACCCGCACCTCGAAGCAATCGGCCACCGGCAGATTCTCCGCGGCGGAAATTTTTCCCAGATAGGTGCGGGTGCGCTGGTAGCTGGTGCCCACCTCCGCGGCACCGGCGGAGGTGACGCCGGCCGGGATCTCCAGCCGCACCTGATAGATCCACGAGTCACCGGGGGAAACCGGCAGCAGCGGCACATCCGCGGAGGCATCGTCCGGCGCGGTGCCCCCGCCGGATTTGGAATCGCAGGCGCAAACGGCCAGTGCCAGCCACGCGCAGGACAGGATCTGCGGGATGGTTCTCATCACTCCAACCGGATGGCGGTGGAACGGCCGTGGGCGTCCAGCCCCTCGATGCGCGCGAACTCCGCCACCACCGGCAGCGAGGCTCTGACGGATTTTTTGTCCAGCCGCACGATGCTGGTGCGGCGCTGGAATTGATCCGCGCGCAGGCCGGAAAACGAGCGGCCCGCGCCGCCGGTGGGCAGCGTGTGGCTGGGCCCGGCGAGAAAATCACCGACGGCCACCGGCGAGTCGTTGCCGAGATAGATGGCCCCGGCGGTGCGGATCTGCGGCAGCCATTTCTTCTCCGCGGCGGTGATGAGCGAAAGGTGCTCCGGGCAGAAGGCGTTGGAAATGGCCACGCCATCGGCGAAGGATTTCACATGCAGCAGGAAGGTGCCGGTTTTGAGCACATCGCGGATGATTTTCCCGCGGGAAAGCGTGGCGAGCTGGCGGTCCATGGCCTTGACGACTTTTCCTAACAGCGCCTTCGAGTCGGTGGCGAAGCCGACCACGCTGTCGCCGCCGTGTTCGGCCTGGGCAAGCATGTCCGCGGCGATGAAATCCGGGTTTCCCGTCTTGTCGGCGAGGATGAGGATCTCGCTGGGGCCGGGCAGCAGATCGATGGACACCGCACCGACGAGCTGGCGTTTCGCCTCGACGACGAAGCGGTTGCCGGGGCCGAAGATGCGGTCCACCGGGCGGATCGTTCTGGTGCCGAGCGCGAGCGCGGCGATGGCCTGCGCGCCGCCCACTTTGATGACCTCGGTGGCACCGGCGGCCTTGAGGGCGTAGAGCAATGCGGCATTCACCGTGCCATCCGGCGCGCAGGGTGTGGCGGCGATGATTTCCGGCACGCCGGCCGCCTTGGCGAAACCGGCGGTCATCAGCGCGGTGGAAACCAACGGGGCCTTGCCGCCGGGCACATAGACGCCCACGCGGTCGAACGGCGTGAAGCGCTCTCCCACGGTGGCACCCTCCGCATTCTTGAACGACCAATCCTTGCGCAGGCTTCGCTTGGCGAAGGCGTGGATGTTTTTGAGGCTGCGCCGCACCGCCGCGCGCGTGGCCGGAGTGACGGCTTTTTCCGCCGCGGCGAATTCCTCATCGGTGACGAAGAGTGTCTTGGACGTGAGCAGCGCGTTGTCAAAACGCTTGGTGAGCGCCACCAGCGCCTCGTCTCCCTTGGTGGCCACTTGGGCGATGATGTCGGTGACCAGATCCCGCACACCGGCTTCGGGCAGGGCGCGGCGGTTCAGGCGGCGGACGAAGGCCGCGTAGCCGGGATCGGTGTGGCTGAGGATTTTCATACCGGGATGGGAGGCGCGCAAGATGCATGCCGGAAAACGATTCGCCAAGCATGATCCCGGGGATGGCTGCAAAAATGGCGGAGATGCTTCACGCACCCGCACCGCAGGGCCGGCGCATCAAAGACCTTGGATTTGCCGCGTGGGAATGCGGGCTTGATTTTGAAGAGAATTGGGCTAAGCCATTCGCATGGTGTCATTGATGGAAATTGAATCCGCCACGAAGGAACTTTCCCTTAAGGAGCGCGAGGAATTGTTGGTTTTCCTGGCGGAAAACTTGCGCAAGGAACGGGCCGGACAGACTCCGCCTCCCCGGCGTTTCTCGAAAGAGGAAATCGAATCCTGGATTGCGGAAGATGAGGCGGACATGAAATCCCTACGTGATGCTTCGTGAGAATTTTTCTGGATACCAGTGTTTTGCTGGCAGCCTGTGGCTCCTCCACTGGAGCTTCGCGGGAACTGTTCCGATTGGCTTCGGAACGTGACTGGTCGCTGGTGGCATCGCCCTATGTGCTTTCCGAAGTTGAGCACAACCTTGCTGATTTGCCCGGCGATGCGGTGGGAACTTGGGAAATCCTGGGCAAGGAACTGAGCATTTGGCCTGACGTCTTGACCATGAATTTCCCAGTGGTTTTTTCCGTCTCTAAGGATCGCCCGGTTCTCTTCACCGCCATCGCATGGGCGGACGTTCTCCTAACGCTGGACCGCAAGGACTTTGGCGCACTCATCGGCACCGGCTTTTATGGACTCGCCATACAAACGCCCGGGATATTTCTCCATCGGCAGCGTGGGATGGAGTGAATTCTGATCATGTCCTGTGGGTGGCGGTAGCGCTTGGCTGTGGCATTCTGCCCGGAGCAGCGGACGGCCCTCACGGCGAGGAAGCGGCTTTCGCCGCGGCGCGGCCGGCGGCCTCGCCGGTGGCGAAGCAGGTGCCCATCACGCGGATCGACGCCTGTGCCTCGTGATCCGCCGAGATGCAGCGACCGGCGACGAACAAGCGCCCGATGCCCGCCGGCTTGAGACAGCGCAGCGGGATGCCCGCCGGCCGGTTGTCCTGCGGATAGCGCAGCTTCGGGCCCTTGGCGGTTTCGCGGAATTCCATCGGCCAGGTGGCCAGCGCGATCTCATCCTCGAAGCGCCTGCCGCTGGCCAGGTCGTCACCTGTTAGAGTGTATCCGCCGAGCCAGCGGCGGCTCTCACGGATGCCCGCCCGCACCGGCCAGTGGCTGATGTAGGAACCGCGCCAGTGCGCGTCGTGCCCGCAGAGCCAGCGGACGGCGGAGGCGGCGATCGCGCGGCCATGCGTTTCCAAGCGGCCGAGGCAGGCCGGATCCAACGGATCGTAATCCGCGGCGGCATCGCCGCCATCCAGATCCAGTGTGCCGAAGAACTCGCACGGGCGGCCGGAGTTGCGGAATGAAAGCCCGAGCGCGGCGGCGTGGAGCGCGCCGGAGCGCACGCCCTCGACGAGCAGGCCCGCAGTCCTGAGCCGCAGTTCCTCATCGAGCGCCACCGGCCCGTGCACGCCAAAGACATAAGCCGGCCGCTGCAGGGATAGCGGCGGCGCGATGCTGAATGCTCCGCCCAGAAAATCCGCCACCACCGCATCCCCGGAGGCATCCACCAGACTGCGTGCTCGAACCACATGGGCACCCGCGCAGCCTGCCAGCCGGATTTCCCAACCATCGGCATCACGGGAAACGCCGGTCACCACGGTGTGCAGCCGCAGCTCGATGAGCGGCTCCGAAGCAATCAACCCGTCCGCGATTCCAACAAACTCCACCGGATGCTGAGGCAGCACATCGAGCCTGCCCATGCGCAGCGGGCCGCGGCCCGTGGCCTGCGTCATGAGCGTGGCGATTTCCTCACAGAAGCCGGGATTGGCGATGACCGCGCCGGGTTCCTCCCGCAGCAGGTACAAGCCGCAGAACGTATGAACCAGCGAGGCGGTGCCCATGCCGCCGAGGCAGCCATGGCGCTCCACGAGCAGGGTGCGGGCACCGTTTCGCGCGGCGCTGATGGCGGCGGCCAGGCCGGCGCTGCCACCGCCGATGACCGCCACATCGAAGCGCCCGGAATCCGGCTTCATGACATCTTGGCCGCGAGCAATGCCGCAAGCGCCTTGGGGGTGGCGAGGTTGGCGCGGGTGAGATCATCCGGGCCGAGTTCCAGGCCGAAACAATCCTCCACCGCCACCACCAGTTGCATCACGGCCATTGAGTCCAGCCCGGCCGCCGCCAAATCCCCGTCCTCGGGAAAATCCCAGTCCAGCTCAAGCAGGCCTTCGTGGTTCAACCAATCAATCAAATCCGTGGGGTTGGGAGGTGTTGTTTTCGTGACGCGCATGCGGCGCGACGCTGCGACGGCTGCCACGGATTCATCAAGTGGAAATTGATGCGGCATGCGCAGGCGCATCCATCCACACGCGTCGATTGAAACCTTTCCGGCGCTGGCTGGCGGGAAGCTCGGGGATACGCCTTGGCCATTCGGGGCTGGCACTGGCCGGGGGTTCCGGATAGGCACAACGCAAGCCACCGCTTGCGAAACACATGCTCTCTTGGAACGAAATCCGCCACCGCGCCATCGGCTTCTCCCGCGACAACCGCGACAAGACTTCCGAGGAATCCGACAAGCAATCCTTCTGGAACGATTTCTTCCACATCTTCGGCATCAAGCGCAGTGCCGTCGCCTCCTTTGAGGAACCGGTGAAAAAGCTCTCCGGCAACCTCGGGAAAATTGACCTTTTCTGGCCCGGCAAACTGCTCGTCGAGCACAAGTCCGCCAGGCAGGACCTCGACAAGGCACACGCCCAAGGCATGGCCTACATCCGCGGCCTCATCGACTCCGGGCGGGAAAACGAAGTCCCGCGCTGGCTCATCGTTTCCGACTTCAAGCGC
>RPOS01000022.1 GCA_003820635.1 Verrucomicrobiaceae bacterium
AAGGAGTCCGCCGCCATCCGCAACCACTGGCATGACTATGTGCCGCTCAAGGCATCGAGCTTCAAGACCGGGTTGGTGGATACGCTGCAGGAAATCAATGGTTATCTCATCTCGTTCTTCCGCGGCCAGGTGCTCGTGGCCGCGATCGATGGCATCCTCGTCGGAGCGGCGCTCACCCTCTTCGGCCTGCCATACGGATTTCTGATAGGTGTGTTCATGGCCATCCTCGGAGTGGTGCCCTACATCGGCAACATCCTGTGCCTGATCCCCGCCTGCATCATCGCCTGGCTGCATGCGAAGGGCGTCGCTCCATTCGGCATGAGCCCGTGGGCCTACGTCGGCTGCGTGGTGGCCATCTTTGTCGTCGTCCAGCAGATCAACTCGCTGATCACCGCGCCCAAGATCGTGGGCGATTCAGTGGGGCTGCATCCGCTCACCGTGATTTTCTCGATGCTGTTCTGGTCACTGGTGCTGGGCGGCTTCGTGGGAGCCCTGCTGGCAGTTCCGCTCAGTGCCGCGGTGAAGGTGCTCTTCCGCCGTTTCATCTGGGTGCGCCAGCTCCGCGAGCAAGCCGCCGAGGTCTGTTAGAAATGGTGCCTCGCGGGCACCAAGTGCCCCCCGCCTCACGCTGCCGGAATTCTCCCCCCGGATCATCCCGGCGTTGCGCGAAACGAGAGGCATGGAGAAAATGGTCGCTCCGATCGCCTACTGCAAGACGTTTTCCGGCATCAGCCCCTGCTTGGGCGGATTTTTTTGTTAGGTTTTGTTTAACGTCCGAGACGCGCAAGGATCGCTTGGATCGCCCTGTCGAGCAACACGCTGAGCTCGGCGTCCGCGCCGGTTTTGGCATTTTCCAGCACCGGCAGGCTGGCGGTGCCTCCCACACGGCCAAGCACCCGCACTGCGGCCTGGCGGAATGATCCGGTGGTTTCCGGGAAACGTTTCAGCAAGGTGGCCTCGGCGGCCTGGCCGACATCGCCATACAGAGCTTCCCAGCGGTTTGGATTGTTGGCCCACAATTCGTCCAGGATCGGAATCACACCGGGATTCTCCGCTTTCACGATCAGCGAGATCATTTCCTCGGGGATCGTCGCGCCGTGGGCCATCAGTCTGCTTGCCTCCGTAAGGGCGGCTTCTCCCGCAGGGCCGGATTCTTCGGACCAGACGGCCAGCGCGCTGCAAACCGGCCCCTTGAAAGTGACTTCCGGCATGGCGAGCAGGGAGAGCAGCTTGCGGGTGATATCGCTGCGGTAAACCTTCGGCTCGGCCTCGCCGAGCCGCTTGACGGCACGCTCGACACGGGCCAGATCGATGCTTTCCAGCTCCCGCTTGTTGAGATCGTAGAAGGCCGGATGGTTCCGGTCGTTGAGCTTCTCGATGGGTCCTTCGATGAAATTCTGGTTGTTCACGCGGACCTCGATCACGGCGATTTCCGGGTAGGTCCGCTCCACCGTGCCGAGTGCTGCGGCGATAGCCGCCATTTCATCGAGCGATTGATTGATGCCGGTCACCACCATTAGGAAATCACCGTCGCCACGCGGGTAATAGTGGGATTCCGGGGCTGCTCCACTTGCCCGCAGGATGTAGTCCTTCACCAGAAAACGGTTGTGCTCACGGAGATCCCGCAGCCACAGGCCCACGGCTTGGCGGGTGCTGCCTTCCGATGCGAGGCGCTGGATTTCCGACGCCAGCGGATCGGTGCCGATCTTGCGGCGCAATTCCGCGATTTCCCCGCTTTCGGCAGGAGCATCCAGTGCGTTTCGGAAATCATCCGCCGGCGTGCTTTGCGTCACCTCGTTGCTGGGCAAGGGAATGGAACCGTCGGTGAAGGCAAAGGGCAGGATGGCCAGACCGATGCTGGACACAAGGCCCAGGGCGATGGCCTTGCCCCGCCCGCGCGGGTTGGCGTAAGCGAGCAGCAAGGTGGCGAGCAGGCCGGTGAAGCACGCCATGATCATGCGGTTCTCCGTGGTGATCCCATCCAGAGCACCGCCGCTTTTAGCACCGAGAATGAGCAGCAGGGCCATCAGGACGATGGCGATGCCGCCAAAAAACCCGGCCACGATGCGCTGCGGCGAGGCGGGCTCGAACTTCACCGGATCCGGCGCGTCGGCATAATACACGGGGGCCATCCCCATCACCGGCGGCGAGACGGCCAGCGGCACGCGCTGGAAGCGGTTCAAGCGCGCGTTCTTGCGCTCGCCCGGGTAAAATTTCCGCCCCCGCACGATCACGTCGTCATTGATGCGGAAACGTTGTTCGCAACCACCGCACTCCACGGTCCTGCCTCGCAAATCCTCGCCCACCTTGAAGCGTTGGCCGCAGGAGGGACATCGGATGAGGAGCAGGGAGTCGTCTGGATTCGAGCCGGGCATCTGGTGCGTTCACTCTTGAGCCGAATCGGAGCGATTGCAACCCTTGGCTTGATAGATCAACGATCGCCGCGGAAACGCAGAACCCGTTCGCCCTCGCGGCAGTAGTCGAGCCGGTCCCGCGCATGGATTTCGAGAAACGCCGGATCCTCTCGCAAGGCCTGCAGCTCAATGCTCCGCTGCTGCCGCTCCGCATTGACGATCCGTTCGCGCTCCTGCGCCTGCTGCAGCCGGGCTTCCAGCTTGGCGAGTTCCCGCCGCTGCGGCACCGCCGTGGCCACCACCACGAAACCCAGCGCCACGGCAAAGGCGAGGAACACCAGACGCCCCGCGCCACGGATCATCCGCGTCCGTGCCTCCAGACGCGTCAGCTTTGCCGCTTCGATCCGTTTTCTCGCCATTCCTGACCACGAGAAATCCCCGGAAATGCCCGATTGTCAAGCAAACTAAAGGGCTGGCGTTGCCTGCCACCGGGTTTTCCCTACGCGATCACGTGATGGCGCTGCGGCCGTTTTGTGGCATTCTTGCTCTCGTAAGGGATAGCACAATTGCCCCCCCAAAGGGCCCACGGGCGTCGGAACAAGGGATCCGACGCCCGTGGTTTTTTCAGGCCGCAGCATTTTCAAAAAATTCCAGGGATTTTTTAAATTTACTCTTGCTGGGCCTGAAATTTTATGTCAGCCGTATTTCGCATCAAGTGAGCCATTCATATTTCTGAAGCAACTTGCTCGATGTCATTTCCAAATTCCAGATGGCCATGGCGTAAGCTCGCTGAATTTCCGGGGGGAGTTCTTTGCAGTGCCCGGCCCCGCTGGAATGCTTTGGGGGGAATGTGCAAACGAAAGGCGTGGGACCGGCGACGGCCCGCGCCTTTTCGCGTTCAGGGCTCAACGCAAGCCGACCTCCACGGTCGCGATGCGGGACTGGCGGCAGGGCAAGTGCCGGTTGGCCGGAGTCATTGGCCCGGTCATCACCGGTCGCCCGTGAGCTGGCGTTCGGCTTCCAGCCAATCGCCGCGGGAATCGCCGGGCAGGCCTTGCTCCACGCGCCGGCGGTAGTTGAGGTATGCGGCGCGGGCGATGGCGTCGGTGCTCACTTGCGGCGCGCTGGCTTTCACCGTCTTGGTGGCTTTTTTCGCTGGAGCGGCCTTCCCGGCGGCGGCTTTTTTCGCGGCTTTCTTGGCGGCGGGAGCGGCTGCAGGGGCGGCCTTGGGGGATGTGGTTTTCGTCGTTTTCTTTGCAGTCTTTTTCGCAGCCATGGCAGGTGGAAGTTTAGGTTGGAATCGGTGGGGGGAGTTTGTCTAAGGATCAGCACAAGCGGTGCCAAGCCCGAAAATAATCCGGCTTTCCGGTGATTGCCAGCCCGATGGACGTCCGTATAGTGGACGCATGGCCGACGGCTATTCATGGAGTGAACTTCGCGACGGCGGGACTTACCGCTTGCCTGGACCCGAACACCTTGGCTGGTGGGCGGCGGTGGCCATGTTGCTCTCGATCCTGCTCCACGTGGCGGTTTTCCTGATGCTGGACCGCATGAAAATCGCGCTGCGCTTCGAGCAGGCGCGCGAGCTGAGCACCGGCACCATCAACGTGCGCCAGGTGGAAGTGCGGCCGATGGAAGACGTTCGGAGCGCGCCGCCGGAAGAAGTGATCACACCGCCGAAGGACGCGGCTTCGCTGCTTGAGGAGGTGGATTTGCTCAACGCGCTGCCGAAAGATCAGGAAATCGACATCAAGCCAGAGGTTTTGGAGCCGGAATACGCGCTGAAAATGCAGAACCCGGCCATGGCGGGCGATCCGGCGGCCGTCGCCATGGAAGTCTCCGCCGGGCTGGAGATCGAAGCGGATTTGCCGGAGCTCGGGCGCCAACCGGAGGCCCTCAAACCCGCCGAGGTGGGCCAAGTGACCGTCGATCCGGGCGCGGTGCAGGTGGACGACAACGAATTGGGCAAATTCACCGAGGATCTCATCAAGCGCGGGGCCGGCGGAAACGTCGAAAAAGGCGCGCTGGATGGCATCGCCTCGCTGGATGACCTGCTCGACCTGCCGCCGAACATCCTGTTGGCCAGCAAGACCATGCTGCCGAGCGACCTCTTGTTCGAGTTCAACAGCGCGGAACTGCGCGAGAGCGCCAAGGTGGGGCTCATGAAGCTGGCCCTGCTGATGGACCGGAATCCGAATCTGTTTTGCTGGATCGAAGGCCACACCGATCTGGTGGGCGGGGATGAATTCAACCTCAACCTCTCGATCCGCCGCGCCGAGGCGGTGAAAACTTATCTCGTGGAATCGATGCGCATGGATGCCTCGAAAATCATCACCCGCGGATTTGGCCGATACTCGCCCTTGGTGATTTCCGGCAGCGTCGAGGAACAGGCGGCCAACCGCCGCGTGGAAATCCGCATGCGCAAGAGCCCGCCCAAGGACGGCCAACTCGAAATCACGCCGCAAAAGGCCGCCGTGGTCGAGGAACCTCCGGCGCCGAAGGCCGTGCTGGTGAAACCCGCCGCGGCGCCGCCGAGCGCAGAGCCGCCGCCGCCAAAGGCCGTGCTGGTCAAGCCACAGCGCGCCCTGCCGGTGGAGGAAGCACCACCCGCCGCGCCGCCACCACTCAAGGCGCAACCGGTCGAGGAAGTCGCTCCTCCCTGAGCTTCAATCCATCCGCGCGAAAAGGCACTCGCGATGCCAAGACCCTTCTGGCCGGACATGGAAAATCCACGCTCCCGGGGTTTTGCCGTGACAGACCCGTCCGGGTTCTGACGTTATCCATAACATCCTCATGGCGCTGGAACCGGAAAAGATGGCCGGACAGGTGAAACTGCCGCTGGCCACCAAGATGAAATACGGTGCTGGCGGGGCTGGCGGACAGCCTGTTTTACTACAGCACCACCAGCCTGTTCCTGCCGATCTTCAACGTCGGCTACGGGGTGGACGCGATTTTGTTGGGCCTGACCATCGGCGTGCCGCGGCAGCGGGCTGCGGCAGGCGTTTGAGGAAAGCAATGTGCGCCCCGGCTTGGTCGAGTTTCATGCCACGTGGACTGGACCTTTCCCGTGAGCGACGCATTGAAGCTTCTAACAGCCGAACCGCGTCCGACGGTGGTTTTCTGCGTGTCCGATGAGGCGGCTCCTTCGGTCTATCAGGCGGCGGGTTTGCTGGGCTTGAAAATTCCGGAAGACCTCTCGGTCATCGGCTTCGGCAACCTGCCGATCGCGGAGGTGATGCAGCCGGCACTCACCTCGGTGGAGCAGTTCCCGGAGTTGGTGGAAAGCACCGCTGCGGGACTGCTGCTCAAGGCCATCAAGACAAGCGGTGCCGCGCCAAAGGTCACCAAACGGATTGCCACGGGAATGGTGATCCGCGCATCGCTCGGCCCGGCGCCAGGCCGCTGAAGCGGCTTTGCTGATGAATCAGCTGTGGAACTTGCGCTTGAAGTGCAGCGCGGCGGTGGACTTGGAGATGATGCCTTGCAGGTAGGCCACCTCCTCGGCATCCATGCTGTGCTCGACGGCGGCGAGTTTTTCCTGGGCGCGCTGGATGGCTTCCTCCGCGCTCTGCTCGTCGATCTCCGCCTCGCCGAGGGCCATGTCGGTGAGGACGACCACCTTTTCCTGGGTGATTTCCGCGAAGCCGGACCCGATGGCCATGGTCACCACCTGACCGCTGTGGAGGTAGCGCAGCTCCCCGGGCTTCAAAGCGGTGACGAGGCCCGCGTGCATCGGCAGCACGCCCAGTTCACCATCCGCTCCGGGAAGATAAACGTTGTCCACAGCATCCGAGAAAACCTTCTTCTCGGGAGTGACGATATCGAGGTGGAGAGGCATGGCTGATCAATTTTGAATTTTGAATTTTAAATTTTGAATGGGATGAAGCTCTTCGAATTCAACATTCATCATTCAAAATCCAACATCCGACTCAATCGCGGGCGACCGAGTCGATGCTGCCCTTCATGTAGAAGTTGCCTTCGGGCACGTCGTCGAGCTTGCCGTCGAGGATTTCTGCGAAGCCTTTGACGGTGTCCTCGATCGAGCAGAGCACACCGGAGACGTTGGTGAAAACCTCGGCCACGTGGAAGGGCTGGGTGAGGAAGCGCTGGATTTTCCGGGCGCGGAAAACGGTCATCTTGTCATCGTCGGAAAGCTCGTCCATGCCGAGAATGGCGATGATGTCCTGGAGGTCCTTGTAGCGCTGGAGCACTTGCTGCACGCCACGGGCGACGCGGTAGTGTTCCTCGCCGACGATTTCCGGGGCGAGCGCCTTGGAGGTGGAGGCAAGCGGGTCCACGGCGGGGAAGAGCGCCTGCTCGGCGAGCGAACGCTCAAGCACCACGGTCGCGTCAAGGTGAGCGAAGGTGTTGGCCGGGGCGGGGTCGGTAAGGTCGTCCGCAGGCACGTAAACGGCCTGGATGGATGTGATCGAGCCTTTGTTGGTGGAGGTGATCCGCTCCTGGAGACCGGCCATTTCCTCGGAAAGCGTCGGCTGGTAACCCACGGCGGAGGGCGTGCGACCGAGTAGCGCAGACACCTCGGAGCCGGCTTGGGAGAAACGGAAGATGTTATCGACGAAGAGCAGCACGTCCTGGTTGTCCTCATCGCGGAAATGCTCGGCCATGGTCAGCGCGGAGAGCGCGACGCGGAGACGGGCACCGGGAGGCTCGTTCATCTGGCCGTAGCAAAGGGCGACCTTGGAGCCCTCGGCGAGAACGGGCGTGCCGTTATCATTGGTTTTCGGGTGGCCGTGTTCATCCTTCTCGGTGGCGATAACGCCGGACTCGATCATTTCCCAGTAAAGGTCGTTGCCTTCACGGGTCCGCTCACCCACGCCGGCGAAGACGGAGAAACCACCGTGCGCCTTGGCGATGTTGTTGATGAGCTCCATGATGACGACGGTCTTGCCGACGCCGGCACCGCCGAACATGCCGCCCTTGCCGCCCTTGAGCAGCGGGCAGATGAGGTCGATGACCTTGATGCCGGTGACGAGCACTTCCGTGTTGGCGGATTGCTCGGTGAGCTTGGGGGCGGGGCGGTGGATCGGTGAACGGAGGTTCGCATCGGCCAGCGGCGCGTTTTCGTCCACGAGGTCACCGGTGACGTTGAAGATGCGGCCGAGGATCTGCTTGCCGACGGGCACGGCGATGGGTTTGCCGGTGTCTGTGAGGACCATGCCGCGCTTGAGGCCGTCCGTGGTGGACATGGCAACGGCGCGCACCCAGCCATCGCCGAGGTGTTGCTGCACTTCGAGCACGAGCTTGGTGTCCACGCCGTTGAGGACGTATTGGATCTCCAGCGCGTTGTAAATTTCAGGCAGCTTGGCGGCCTTGGAGAAGTCGGCGTCGATGACGGCGCCGATGATCTGGACGATGGTTCCGGTGTTGCTCATGGGAAGAAGTGTGAAGTGATCGGTGATCAGTGATCAGTGGTTGGTTTGCGGAGTTCGAGATGGTTCAGAAATTCAACTGGCGGAAGCAGGAGCACTGATCACTGATCACTGCTCACTCGGCACTTACTCCATTGCCTTCATGGCCGTGGTGATTTCGAGGAGTTCTGCGGTGATGGCGCCCTGGCGGAGCTTGTTGTATTCGAGGGTGAGTTCCTTGATGAACTTGTTGGCGTTGTCCGTGGCGGACTTCATGGCGACCATCCGCGCGGAGTGCTCGGAAGCGCGGGACTCGACGTGGGCTTGGAAAACCTCGTAGTTCACGTAGAGCGGCAGGATGGCGGCGAGCACCGTGGATGCGTCCGGTTCGAAGGTGTAATCGCGGAAGGCGTCCTTGAGGTGTTCCTCCACGGAGAAGCCCTCGCCGATGGATTCGAAAGCCTGCTCCTCGCCCTCGCGGTGGCCTTGGATCGGCAGGAGTGTGACGACTTCCGGTTCCTGGCGCAGGGTGTTGATGAAACTGGTGAAGGCGATGGAAACCTTGTCATAGTTTCCTTCCAGGAATTGCTGGGTGACGAAGCGGGCGATCGGCCGGGTCTGCGAGAAGGGAACCGGATCGCGCACGGTGAAGTCCGCGATGACCTTCTTGCCGAGTTTCTCGCACATCATGCGCAGCTTGCGGCCGACGGTGACGAAATGCGCGTCCGGCGAGGTGAGAGACCTGATCTTGCGGGCGAGGTTGGTGTTGAGAGGTCCGCAGAGGCCTTTGTCGGTGGAGATCACCAGCACCAGCTCGCGGCCACCCTCGCGGTGTTCGAGCAGGGGGTGGGATTCCTGGTTGAAGTTCTTGCGGATGTCGAAGAGCACCTGGGTGAGGTGCGCGGCGTATTCGCGGCCGGCCAGCGCCTGATCCTGCGCCTTCTTCATCTTGGCGGCCGCGACAAGCTGCATCGCGCGGGTGATTTGCGCGGTGTTCTTGACGGACTTGATGCGCCGGCGGATGTCGCGGAGGTTGGCCATGAGATTGAGAGGAAAGAGTCCAGAAACCAGAATTACTTCCAAGACTTCTTGAAGTCCTCGATGGCCTGCTTGACGGCGTCGACCATGGAGGCGTCCTTCTTGAGGTCGGGCTTCTCGTTGCGAATCTTGTCGAGCAGTTCTCCCTTGCGGGTGTTGAAGAACTCGCCCATGGCGGCTTGGAAGCGCTTGACTTCCCTGACCGCGACGTCGTCGAAGTAGCCGTTCTGCATCGCGAACAGATAAACGGCCTCCATTTCCATGCCCAGCGGGCTGTATTGGTTCTGCTTGAAGAGCTCCACGATGCGCGCGCCGCGGTCGAGCTTCTTCTTGGTGGAGGCGTCGAGGTCCGAGCCGAACTGGGCGAAGGCCTGGAGTTCGCGGAACTGCGCGAGGTCCAGCTTGGTGGTGCCGGCCACGGACTTGATGGTCTTGGTTTGCGCGGCGGAACCGACGCGCGACACCGAGAGACCCACCGAGATGGCGGGGCGGATGCCTTGATAGAAAAGGTCGGTTTCCAGATAGATCTGGCCGTCGGTGATGGAGATCACGTTGGTGGGGATGTAGGCGGAAACGTCGCCGGCCTGGGTCTCGATGATCGGCAGCGCGGTGAGCGAACCACCACCGGCGGCTTCCGACAGACGCGCGGAGCGCTCGAGCAGGCGGGAGTGGAGATAGAACACGTCACCGGGATACGCCTCACGGCCGGACGGGCGGCGTAGAATGAGTGAGACCTGACGGTAGGCGACGGCGTGTTTGGAAAGGTCGTCAAAGACGATCAGGCAGTCCTGCCCCTTGTCCATGAGATACTCGGCGATGGCGCAACCGGCGTATGGCGCAAGGTATTGCATGGCCGCGGCATCCGAGGCGGAGGCGGAAACGATGGTGGTGTATTCCATCGCGCCGGCGTCCTCGAGGATCTTGACGGTGCGGGCGACGTTGGAGAGCTTCTGGCCGATCGCGACGTAGATGCAGTAGAGCGGCTTGTGGTTCTGCAGCTTGCCCTGCTCGGCGGCCTTGTTTTGCTGGGCTTGGGAAATGATGGTGTCCACGGCGATGGTGGTCTTGCCGGTGGCGCGGTCGCCGATGATGAGCTCGCGCTGGCCGCGGCCGATCGGGATCATGGCGTCCACGGACATGATGCCGGTTTGCACCGGAACGGAAACGGACTTCCGCTTGATGATGCCGGGCGCGATTTTCTCCATCGGGTAGTAGGCGGCGGCGGCGATTTCGCCCTTGCCGTCGATGGGAGCGCCGAGCGCGTTGACGACGCGGCCGAGCACGGCTTCGCCGACGGGCACGGAGAGCAGCTTGCCGGTGGTGCGGCACTCGGAACCCTCGGTGACGGATTCGTAATCACCGAGCAGCACGACGCCGACTTCGCTTTCCTCAAGGTTAAGGGCCATGCCGGTGACGCCACCGCCGAAGTCGATCATCTCGTTGAGCATGACGTCGGAGAGGCCTTCGACTTTGCAAACGCCGTCGCCGACCTGGCGGACGATGCCGACATTGGATTTTTCGACGGATGAAGTGATTCCGGCGATCTGTTGTTCGAGTTCCTGGAGGATGCTGCTCATGGGGAAGGAAGTGGGCTGGTTTTCAGATTTCAGTTTTCAGCAAAGGGAGAATTCAAAAAGCGGCGGCGAGGCGGTCGAGGCGGCCCTGGACGGAGCCGTCCAGCACGTCATTGCCGACGCGGATGCGCAGGCCGCCGAGCAGCGCGGGGTTGATTTGGTATTCGGCGACGAGGTCCGCGCCATATTGTTTGGCTAGGCCGGCGATCACGCGCTGGCGGGTGGCATCATCGAGCTCCACGGCGCTTTCCACGGTCACCTTGCGGCGCTCAAGCTCGAGGCGGGTCAGGCGATGAAGCGCG
Organism: Verrucomicrobiaceae bacterium; assembly: GCA_003820635.1. Next base: position 10,638 of record RPOS01000022.1, read on the forward strand.
CCAAGAATTCCGGCGTAATCACGCGGCTTGGATTCGACCAATTTGGCAACCACCGTGCGCAGCTTCGTTTCATCCAAGCGGCCGCTTGTCTGGCAGAGTCCGAACAGGCGGCGTGCGGTGGTGGCGGCGACTTTGGAGATTTTCATGAGCGCAGGGTGGAAAACGGGGGAAATCAGCCTTCGACCTTGGTCAGCGCGTCCTCGTTGATGCGCTTCTGGTCATCCGCAGTGAGCACCTTGCCGGTGACTTGCGCGGTGGTGGAGGCGACGAGGCGGCCGAACTCGCGCTTGAGCTCGGAGCTGAGGCGGGCGCGGTCGGCCTGGGCGGCGGCCTCGGCTTTGGCGAGGATGCTCTGGGCCTGGGCGATGGCCTCTTGGGCCTTCTGCTCGCTGAAGGCGTGGGCGCCTTCCTTGGCCTCGTTGATCAGGCGCACCGCTTCTTCATTGGCCTTGGCAATGGCGGCGGCGGTCGTTTCCTCGGACTCGGCAAGCTGCTTCTCGATGCGCTTGAGCTTCTCCTCGCCCTCGGCGATGCGCATCTTGCGCTGGTCGAGCATCTGCTGGATCGGGCCGAAAGCGAATTTCTTGAGCAGGAACGCGAACACCAGGAAGCCGATGACCTGTGAGAACAGCAACTGGCCGTGGAGCCCAAACTGCGATTTGAGGTTTTCGCCCACGGCTTGCAGCTCGGCAGTGACGCTACCGGTCTCGGCGAGGATGGAGATCAATTCCATGTTGGTGATTGGCGGGGATTGTTGCGCGACAGGAGTGGAAAAAACGGGAAAGACGCCGGAGAAGGCGGGGATGCCGCCTTCTCCGGGTGATGGCAAGGATTACTTGCCGAGGAGGATGGTGATGATGAGCGCGCCTTCCGCGAGAGCGGAGATGAGCAGCGATTGCACGAGCACCTTGCCCGAGGCACCGGGGTTGCGGCCGACGGCTTCGCAGGCTTTGAGGCCAATGAGTCCGAGGGCGACAGTGGCACCGAGAGCGGCACCGGCGATGGCGATGTTTCCAGTCATGATAGCGGGATGTGGTTGTTTGTGTTTAGGGATTTGAAAGCCCCCGCAGTCTTTGCCACGGTCCGGCTTTCAAAATTGGGGTCAGTGGCCGTGTTCACCCTCTTCATCGTGGGTGCACATCAGGGAGGTGAATACGGCGGTGAGAAGTGTGAAAACGAGTGCCTGGATGGCTCCGACCATCAACTCGAGGAAATAGAACGGCAGCGCGGCCAGCCAACCAAGCCACTTGCCCCCCATGTAGAGCATGAGTTCCAGCAGGCTTTCGCCGGCATAAATGTTTCCGTAGAGACGGAATGTAAGGGTGAGCGGGCGGATCATGATGGAAACCACCTCAAGGAAGCCGACGAGGAAGAAGATCGCGATCAGCATGATCTTGATGAAACCCTTGCCCTCGCCCTGATAGAGAAAGATGTGGGCCAGGAAGCCGCCGGGTCCGTTGGACTTGATCGACCAGTAAAGCCACATCGCGAAGAACACCAAGGCCATGCCGAGCGTCATGTTGAGGTCTGCATTGGCACCGCGCAGGAAGGGAGCCCACTCGACCACCTTGCCCGCCTCGTTGACGCGCTCGATGCCGACAGTGCCAACCATGGGGAACAGTCCCATCCAGTTGGCGCAGATGATGAAGATGAAGATCGAACCGAAAAACCAGAACGTTTCGCGGGCGAGTTTGGCACCCATGATGGTGGCGAGGAAGTCCTGAAGCCCTTCGATCACGGTTTCCAGCAGGTTCTGGAGGCCGGACGGAATGAGGCTGATCCTGCGGGTGGCGAGCTGCGCGATGACAATGATCACTGCGGCCACCAGCCACATCGCCACCATTGAGTTGGTGATTTTGAAAAACCCGAGATCGAGCAGGACCGGCGCGTTGAACGGCAGTTCGTGATGACCATCCCCGGCGGCTTGAAGGGGGAGCGCGAGTCCGATGAGCCAGGCGGCGATGATGGTGGGAAGGTTTCGCATGCGGGAGGCGCGGTGGCGGCGGGCGCGCGGTTTTTAATGAGGATCGCGCACTGGGCAAGTTCTAAAGTTGAAAATTTCGAGGTAGGGTGCGGGATGGGTGCGCGCGGGGGGGGACAACACCGGAGTGGCCCGCCAAGTCAAGCCGCCGCTGCAAAAAAACACCGGAAAATCCGCCGGATTTTCTCTTGCCAAGCCCGTCCCCGGCGCGCCAAAACTCGCGCTGCCATGAACAAAGCTGAACTTATTGATGCCATCCAAGCTGCTCTCGGAAAAGACGCCACCAAGCGCTCCGCCGAGGAAGCCCTCTCCTCCGTTCTCGACTCCATCGCCGCTGGCGTGAAGAAAGACGGCAAAGTCCAAATCATCGGCTTCGGCACCTTCGAGGTGAAGAAGCGCGCCTCCCGCACCGGCCGCAACCCCAAGACCGGAGAGTCCATGACCATCGCCGCTTCCAAGTCGGTCGGGTTCAAGGCCTCTGCCGCGCTCAAGGGTGCACTGTGACAGGCGGGTGATTTCACATCCACTCATTGGACTGATTCACAAAAACACCAGAACCCCGGCCGTCCCAGGCCGGGGTTTTCTTTTCAAGAGTCCGCTCTTCACGCGCAAGATCCCATGAAACCAAGAATCACCCTCGCCGAGACACCGCTGCCGGATGGCGGAAAGCTGGAACTCCAGGAGCACGACGGGCGCCTCTCGCTGCTCATTCACGGCCAGCAGATCTGCGGGCCCGCCACGCGTGCGGCGGAAGAAGAACTCGCGCGTCTCGCCTGCGCGCCGTTCCGGCCGGCCCGCCAGCCGAAACTTTTTTTCGTCGGCCTCGGTCTTGGCCACCCGCTTGCGGCGGCTGCCGCCGAGCTCAAACAAAAGCGCGGCACCTTCATCGTGGCCGAGCCGCTGGCGGCCCTGCCCGAGTGGCACCGCCAGCACCTGCCCGGCAGCCCGCTTCTCACCGATCCGCGGGTTTTGTTAGAAACCGACTGCGGGCCCGCCGCGCTCAGCCGCCAGAACGGGCTGCTCCACGCCATCCTGCTCCATCTCGATGCCTCGCCCGCCGGGCCGGGCAACCGCCCGTGGGTGGACGACCGACGCTGGCTTTCCGCCGCTTATGAGGCACTGCAGGCCGGTGGCTTGCTGGCCATCGCCAGTTCGCGGCCGGTGGCAAATCTCACGCGCCGCCTGCAGCGCAGCGGCTTCGAGGTGGCGGAGTTCACAGTGCCCGTTTCACCGAATGCGAAGCGCTCGCGCATGCAGCCGATCTGGCTCGCCCGCAAGGGCCGCGCCGCCGGGTGAGCCGGAGCCCGTCGCTCACTCGACGATGACCGGCGTGCCGGCCTCCACGTTTTCGAAAAACTTTTCCGACATGTGGTGGGGCATGCGGATGCAGCCGTGGGATGCCGCATAGCCGGGCAGATAGCCGGTGTGCATGCCGATGCCACCATCGAAGCGCATGAAGTTCGGCATCGGCGCGGCGTAATAGATCTCGTTGGGCTTCGGCTTGTCCACGCGGATGTCCACATTGTCATTGGTGGTCATGCCGGTGGCCCTGTCCTTGAAGACGCCGTAGATGGAGGATTTGTGGTCCTTGCTCTTCTGAGTGATCTTGTATCGTCCCGGCCGCGTGGCGTGGTCCTCACTGCCGCTTGAAATCTTGGAAACGCCCACCAGCACGCCGCCTTTGTAAAAGAAGGCCTTTTGCTGCTGGCGGTTGATTTTGATCAACGGGCTGCCCTGCGCGTCGTCACCATCCCAGTAGGAAATGTCATCCGGGATCGCTGGCGGCGGATGATGCGGACCGTTGGAAACCTGCCGCTGCACCACGGGGCCGCCGACGCCCGCCATGTAGCCGGAATTGGCCGGACCGGAGGGCCCGCAGGCTGTCAATGCGGCCAAACACGGCAGCAGCGCGGCAAGCAACAAGGCGGATGATTTGGAAGACTGGATGTTCATGAGCGGCGGACCATGTACCAGAAACGCCCGCTGGTCAACGCAGCAGATCCTCCTGCATCAGCGGGCGGCGGTTTCCATCGTCCGCAGCCGGGCGAGCGTGGCCGCATCCACCGCCAGCGCGGCGAAGGAATCATCCAACTGGGCACGGGTGCGGCAGCCGATGATCGGGTGCACCGGGTAGGGCTTGGTGCGCCACCAGGCGAGGGTGAGCACGGAGACCGGGTAGCCGCTTTCCGCGGAGAGTTTGGAAAGCCGCGCCGCGATTTCCAGATTGCCGGGCGTGTGAAACGGGTGGTCGCGCAGGCTCGCGGCATCCCGGCCGAGCCGGTGGACCTTGTCGAAATAGCCCGTGGCCTGTGAGGTGTAGGGGAAAACCGGCAGCTGCGATTCCTCGTGAAATGCCTCTGCGGCATCGTCGAGCTTTTCGAGCAGCGGGAGTTCCAGCGGCTTGCGGTGGCGCGCGCCGAGGCAGCCCAGCGGCTGGCTGGCGCAAAAGCCCGGGATCCGCATCCGCGCCGCCGCCGCGGCGGCCTCGCGCAGACGCCGCGCGGTGAAGTTCGAGCCGCCGTAATGCCGGATCCAGCCTTTTTCACGGAAGCTCTCCAGGATTTCCAACAAGCATTCCGCGGGTTGCAGGGCGTCATCGCGGTGCAGCCAGTAAATGTCGATGGTGTCGATGCCCAGCGCGCGGCGGCTGGCCTCGACATCCGCAGTGAGCTCGGCGCGGCTCATGCGGACTTTGCTGAAGTCATCCATGTCCGGATGCCCGCCCTTGGTGGCGATGATGAGGTCATCGCGCCTGCCGGATTTTTTCAACCAGCGGCCGATCAGTTTTTCACTGCGGCTTTTCTCGCCGGGAATCCAGTCCGAGTAGATGCGCGCGGTGTCGATCACATTGCCGCCGAGTGCCACGTAGGCGTCGAGCATGTCATAACTGGCGGCCTCATCCGGCTCCGCGCCATAGGTGGCGGTGCCGAGGCACAGGAACGATGGCGGCGGCGTGGTCATTTCGACTGCTCAAGCATGCGCAGCAACGGGGCTTCGGCGCGCTTGCGCAGCGACTCCTCCATCTCGACGCGCGGTGCGAGGTTGGCGAGGCAGTCGCGGAGTTTCTGCAGCGTGTTCATCTTCATGTAGCGGCAGTCCGCGCAGGCGCAGCGGTCGGTGGGGCCGGCGATGAGGTTCTTGTCCGGGCACTCCTTGCGCAGGCGGTGCAGCATGCCGCTCTCGGTGACGACGATGATGTCCTTCACCGGCGCGTTCCTGCAGTAGGAAATCATTTTCTCGGTCGAGCAGACTTCATCCGCCAGCAATCTAACAGCCTGGGTGCATTCCGGATGGGCGACGACGAGCGCATCGGGATACTCGGCCTTGATCTTGTTGATGGAATCGCGTGTGAACTCGACGTGGACATAACAATTGCCTTTCCATAAATCCATCTTGCGGCCGGTTTGTTCCATCACCCATGCGCCGAGGTTTTCGTCCGGGACGAAAAGGATTGGCCGGTCGGCGGGTGCCTGGTTGACGATTTTGACGGCGTTGCCGGAGGTGCAGATCACATCGCAGAGCGCCTTCACCGCACCGGAGCAGTTGATGTAGGCGATGACATAATAATTCTTCTCCGCGTTCTGTTTGAGAAACGCCTCGAGCTGGTCGGCCGGGCACGATTGTTCCAGCGAGCAACCGGCGTCGGCATCCGGCAGGACGACGATCTTGTTAGGATTCACGATCTTGGCCGTCTCCGCCATGAAGTGGACGCCGCAGAAGGCGATCACGTCGGCATCGGTGGCCTTGGCGTGATAGGCGAGGCCGAGTGAATCGCCGACGTAGTCCGCCACGTCCTGGATGTCTCCGGTCTGATAGTTGTGCGCGAGGATGACGGCGTTGCGCTCCTTTTTGAGGGCGAGGATTTCCTCCTTGAGATCGAGAGTGGCTTGCATGGTTGTGAGTTCAGGACTTCGTGGTTAACATTTCCACCGTGCCGGTGTGTTTGGCGCCGGGTTTGACGACGAGCGACGAAGTGCGGACGAGTCCGTGGAGTTGGGCGCGCTTTTCCAAGGTGACGGCACCGCTGCAGGAAATCTGGCCGCGGACCTCGCCGTCGATGGTGGCGGTGGCCGCGGTGACGGGGCTGAGAAACTCGACACGCGCGCCTTTTTCAACGCGGAGGTGGCGGCACTGGATGGTGCCGGGGATCTTGCCTGAACTGCGGATCACCACATCCCCGGAGCACTCGGCCGCGGCGGAAAGCCCGCCCAGCACGGTGAGGTGGTGGCAGCGCACGGTGACGCCGCTGAGGGAGCCGGTTTTGCGGATGATGACGTTGCCGCGCGTCTGGATGCGGGTGTTGGAGTGCCCGGTGATGTCGTGGTCGATGAGGCTCACGTAGCCGCCACACTTCGGGCACTGGCTGGACTGGGCCTCGGCGATGGCCTTGAAGGAGTGATGGCAAGCGAAGCAGATCACCTCGCGCGGCGGCCTGGCGGGCCGCAGAAGGCGCATCAGCAGCGGACGCGCCGGCGGGCCGGACGGGCCGAAACGGAGCGGCGGGTTGGGTTTGGCGGGCTGCGGCGCGGGCTCCGGATCGCCGTCCTTGCGGGGTTTGGCCAATCGGGTGACGGGGCGGCTGCGGATCACACCCTTGCCATCCTGGACCTGGAAATTCGCCCGGCAGGCGCGGCACTGGGTGGAAACGACCAGTGCGGGCTCGGTTTGCAGGTGCCCGCACTCCGGGCAGGCCACCTCGATGCGATGGCGCTGGGGCTCATCGGCCATGGCTGGAGAATGGGGGGCTCGGATCGTAGGCCGTCAACTTCAGGGGTTGGTTCCTGCGAGCAAGGTTCCCTGTTTGGGCAGTTCCAGAGCGGCGGCTGTGGCGGGCGCGGGTGCCTTGGCCGGCGCTTGCGCGGGAGCCGCAGCGGCAGGAGTGGCGGCTTGGGCAGGAGCCTGCGCCGGGGTGCCGACAGTGGACTTGCCGACGAAGATGGCCCCCGCCTCGATGGAGAGGGTCTTGGCCTTGATGTCACCGACGACTTCCGCGCTGGCTTTGAGCTCGACGCGGTCGGTGGCGGTGAGATTGCCGTGGACCTTGCCGTAAACGATGATGGTGGCGGTTTTGACCTCGGCCTTGATGCGGGCGTTTTCACCGACGGTGAGATTGCCGTCGGAGGTGATTTCCCCCTCGATCTTGCCATCGACGACGAGGTCGTTGGAAAACTTCACCGTGCCTTTGATTTCGACATCCGAGGAAAGCACGTTGCGGGTGGCGGCAGGTGCGGCGGCGCGGCTGGGCTGGGTGGCCTGCGTGTTGCCGTAAGAGGCCGGGGCCTGCGGCGGGAGTGGCTCCGCGTGGCGGATTTCCGGAAGCGAGGGTGCGGAACGAGTGGTTTCGCTGTGATCTTGGCCGATGACTTTCTTGAACACGGTGTTAGGGAGAGGTTGAGGGTTGATGAGATGCTGGAAAATCGAAGAAAACTGTCACGGTTGCGGCGCAGGAGCAGGAGCCGGAGCCGGAGCCGGTGCAGGAGCCGGTGCCGCGGGCGGGACGGCCGCCTCCGGAGCGGGCGCTGGCGGCGGTTCCACTTCGACTGGCGGCTTGGCCTTGAGGCTGTCAAAGCGGCGGCTGGCGATGTCGGCAAAGTTGCTGTCCGGGAAATTGGTTTTCAAGCGGCTGTAGGCGGCTTCGGCCTTGTCGAGATCCCCGGCGGCGCTTGCGAGATCGCCCAGCGAAATGAGCGCGAAGGGCGCGATGAAACGGGCTTTCGGATCGTCCGCGATCTGTTGGAAAATGGCGGCGGCATCGGCGGATTTGCCTTGAGCCATGAGTTTGCTGCCGAGGCTGGCTTGGGCGGTGGCGAAGGCCGGGTGGTCGGGATTGGCGCTGATGAAATCACGCAGGGTGTTGATCGCGGCGTCCTGTTGGCCCTCGCTCCATTGCCGGTCTGCCAAGAGGATCATGGCGCTGCCGGCGGCATGGGTGCCGCCGTGTTCCTGGATGACGGCTTGGAGTGCCGGCAAATCGGCTGCCTTGTTCAGGGCGGTGCCGGCGGTGTCCTGACGGCTTTTTTCGATGCCGCGGTAAACGACAAGCGCGGCGGCGCCGATGACCAATAGAATCGTGAGAATGACCAGATTCTTCTGGTTGTTGTCGAGAAACTGCTCGAAGGCGCTGGGGCCTTGGGAGATTTCAGCGAGCGGGGTGGGGGATTCTGGAGGAGCGGCTGCCATGACGGGATCGGTATCGGACTGCGGAAGGCCGATCAAAGCGGCGGCGGCAGCGAAATCAATGCGGAAGTCTGCAAAGAACGATGTTTTTCCCGGCCCCCGCGGCGGCCGTCGCCCGGGTCATTCGCCCGGGGCGGTTCCGGTCTCCGGCAGCAGTGCCTCGGCGGTCAGCTCGACAAACGATCCGGGAGCACCGGCGTAGTGGATTTTCCGCTCGCCATCGAGCACATAGGCCAGCGGCCAGCCGGCCACGCGGTATTCTCGGGCAAGCTGGTTGCCGGGATCGGAAAAATTCCGCCAGGTGATGATGCCCTCGGCCTCCAGCGAGCGGAGTTTTTCCAGCGGATCGTGGTTCACACCCACCACGGTCAAGGGCTTGCCTTGGAACTTTCGCTCCATTTCGGCGGTGATTTCAATGACCCGGTCAGCCTCGGGCATCGCGCTGTTCCAGAACAGCAGGACGATCACGCGGCCGGCGAAGTCCGAGAGCTTGAGCGGGCGGCTTGCGGAATCCATGCCGCTGAGGTCGGGCGCGACACGGCCCTTGGTGAGGTAGCGGATGACGTAGAGCTCGTCCTCAGCCACCTTGGAAACCGTGACGCCGCCGAGGTCGATGTCCGAGCTGTCGATGATGGCCTTGCGCAGGCAGGTGAGGCGCTTGCGCATGAGCTCGGGGTCATCACCAAGGTTTTTGAGAACCAGCGCCGTGGCCAGCGCCGCCACGCCCTGGGTTTTCACTTCCGGGTGGCTGGCTTGGATTTTCTCCAACAAGCCCAGCGCGCGGGGATCCCGCAGGCCGGTGAGGGCCATGCAAACCGGAATCATCCCGGGGCTCTTCAAATGGCGGGTTTCGAGGGCTTTGAGCACGGCATCGGTTTCCACGGCAAACGCGGGCGCGCTTGATCCATCGGCCTGGGTCGTGCGCAGGCCCGGGGCGACGCGCAGAAACCACGCCGCAGGCTCCAGCACCCACGCTTGATCCAGCGCCGGGCCGATCTGCGCCCACATGTCGCGGACGTAGGGCAGGCTGTCCGGGCGCTTGGCGATGGCCGCCGCGCGCGCTTCCGGAGTGGTGGCGGCGCGGGTCTCGAGCGACCAGTTTTCCATCGCAAGCTGCCAGGATTTCTGAATGCGCCCGGCCTCGGCTGGTGAGGCGGGCGATTCCGCGGCGAGCAGCAGCAAGGCGGCTGCGAGGAGGCGACTCAGGTTTCTCATGGCCGGAGTCTATGCGGCTCGCCCCGCAGGATGGAATCCGAAAACGCCGCGGCTTCCATGGCGCGCTCAATTCGGAGTGATGACGATGGCGTGCTCGTCGTGGCGCGCCTTCGCCCCGGCCTGGTCCAGGATGTATTGCAGCACCGCCTTGGCCGGAGTGTTCTTGAGCACCAGTGTGATCTTTGCTGCGGAAAGGATTTCCTTCGGGTCCTGGACAATGAAGTTCGGGGCGACCTCTCCTTTCGATTGCTTCTCGACGATCACCTGGAGCGCTTCGAGGGAATCCTTGAACGGCGCTTGGTCGAGCTTGAGCTCGGGTATCATCACGGCGGCGAACTTCGCTTCCCGCCCCTTGGCGGCGAGGGCGGGCCCGGTGATCTTCAGCTGGCCGAGGCTGTAGCGCGCGTGGGGGTGCTTGGAGTTGGCCTGGAGCGCGCCGGTATAGGCCTTGCGCGCGGCTTCCGGATCTCCCGCCTGTTCGGCGGCCTGGCCCTGGCGGTAAAGCAGCTCCGCGCGCTGGGCCGGAGTCTGGGCGGAAATGGGCAGCATCAATGCCAAGGCGATCGCCAGCGGTGTGAATGGACTTTGGGTTGGATGGATTTTCATTAATCGCATTCCTAACACGGTCATCCGCCGGATGCAACAGACGGATGACGCGGCCAGCGTTGATGCATCAAAAAAACATCGAAACTATCGCAAAGTCGCCAAAGCCACTGCGGGAAATCCCGGAAAAGCTTCCTTCCGTGCCGCCTTTTACCTTGATTAACAACCGGTCGTGTATCACCCATCAAACTCGGCCGATCGTTCAATTGCTATTTTAGATTAAGTAGGGTAGGGAGCACATCGCGCCGCCAAGCCCGTGCTGCGGCTGGTCGAGCCAGGCGGTGCGCACCTGCATGTCAGGCTCGGCGCGCAAGCACCCAGCGATGGCCTCATGCATGCCGTCAGGATAAATCGCGGCTACCTTCGGTTTTTCTTCTCGTGGCGGAACTCGCTCCAAATCGTCACACGGATTGGGTTTGGATCGGGCATGCGCAAGAGTTAGAACCCGCGGTGCCGCAAGTCACGCCGGAATCCCTAACTGCAAAATCGCGCGCAGCGCGCCGCTTCGCGGTGGGCCATCCAGTCGCAGATATCGGCGAGATCCGCGACGGGAACGCCGGTGTGCGGAAGAGTCGCAAGATAGGGCGGCGGACCGAACTCTGGCGTCAGGAAACTGGTTTCCAAGCCGCGGCGGCGCTGTGAATCCCAGATGATGTCCCACCATGACTCATGCGCGGCGAGATGGCCGGCCCACTCCGGCGCGCGTGGATCGGAAACCTGCGGGCCCTCCTCATGGCCCACCCGAGCGTGGAGGTGATAACAATGCTCTGCGGCAAGACGGATGATTTCATCGCAATCCGGCAGCAGGCGTTCGGCCACGCACACCCAGTGGCTGAAATCGCAGGTCAGCTTAAGTTCCGGATAGAGTTTGAGAATCGGTGCCGTGTTCCATGGTGTGGCGAAATATCTCATGCGGTGAGTCTCGTGGCAGATCGGGATGCCGAGGGATTTTTCCATGGCGAGCATCTCGCCATAGAAATCCTCCGCCTCGGCGGAACTCCATGAATCCGCGCCGCTGTGCGCGTTGAAGAACAACGGATCGAGCGCAAGGACCTCGTCGATCTGCCGTCGCAGCGATTCGATGTGTTCGCGGACGTTTCCGCCGGGCGTGAAATCGTTACTGAACACCTGCGGCACCAGTTTCATGCCACTGTGCTTCAGCAGGGAAAAGAGTGCGTCACGGTTTGGCGAGATGCCGACGGCGGTCTCCACGGCAGTGTAGCCGGCATCGCGCCAGCGCGGCAGGTAATGGTCTAGGCCGTGGCTGTGATCAACGCCCCAAAGGTGGCGGACAAGGGTGAGTTTCATGAGCAAAGAGGGTGGTTAGAATTCGTCGAAGGCGATTTGGTCGTCGCTTACGCCGAGATCGGCAAGCATTTTTGTGCAAGCCTTGATCATTTGAGGCGGGCCGCAGAGGTAGAACTCGACGGACTTAAGGTTCGGGTGGGACTCAAGATAATGGCCGTACACCACTTCGTGGATGAAGCCGCCGAGGCCGTCCCAAGCGTCCTCCGGCAGCGGTGAGGAAAGCGCCGGATGAAACGAAAAATTGGAGTGCTCCGCGGCGAGCTTGGCGAAGTATTCCTGATAGTAGAGTTCCTGTTTCGAGCGGGCGCCATACCAGAAGCCCACCTTGCGCGCGGTTTTTTCGGTCTCGAAGAGGTGTGAGATGTGGGCACGCAGCGGAGCCATGCCGGCACCGCCACCGATGTAGATCATCTCCTTCTGTGTCGGCTTGATGTGAAAGTCGCCGAAGGGGCCGATGGAGGTGACGAGGTCGCCGGGTTTCAGGTTGAATACATAACTCGAACCGACACCCGGCGGGCAGTCCTGCCCGGGCGGTGGAGTGGCAATGCGCACGTTGAAGCGCAGCGTGCGCTCGGTGGATTGGTTGGACGCCAGCGAGTAATTGTTGCGGCGGCCGGTCTCGCGGTTGGATGCCACAAGCTCGAAGACGTGCTGGTTTTTCCAGACCGTGGCGTAGGGTTCGGGGATGTCGAACCCGGCGAAGCGAATCGATTCGTAAACCGGGATGTCGAGCTGCATGTAGTCGCCGGGCGTGAAGGTGATTTTTTCCGTGGCGTCCACCGGTTCGAGCACCAGTTCCTTGATGAAGGTGGCTACGTTGTCGTTACTGACCACGCGCAGGTTCCAGGTTTTTTGAGAGCGCGCACCGGCTCCGCCGGGGTTTGCCACATTGAGCCACAGGCGGCCGGAGCGTTCCTCGATCGGATAAGTCGCCAGTCCGCGGCAGATCGGCGCGCGGGCGGGGGAGCCGTCGTCCAGGTTGAAGCGGCCGTTGTGCTTGGGGCACTCGATGATTTTCCCCTTCACCAGGCCGTCGGCGAGGTGGGTGTTGCCGTGGGTGCAAATGCCGTCGGTGGCGTGAAGTTTGCCCCCGGCGTCGCGGATCAATGCGAAGGTCTTGCGGCCGTGGTCGAAGCGGATCACGTCCTCGTTGCCAAGGTCCGCGGCGGCGCAAACCTCGAGCCAGCCGCCGGTGTCCGGCTTGACCTCTGTTTCATAACGCGCCTCGTGCAGGCGCTCCTTGGCTGGCGGCAGCTTGCGCTTCACATGCCACGCGGGATCCTTCACCTGCCGCAGCACGGCGGGGATGATTTCGCGCCACGCGCTGAGCAGGCTGGGATAGGGAGTCGGGCAGTCGTCCTTGATCGCCGCGTGGAGCTTGGGCAGCGCGTGGTATGGCACCAGCGGAAACATGTGGTGTTCCACATGATAGTTCATGTTCCAGTAGAGATAACGGTGGATCGGGTTCATATACACCGTGCGGCAGTTCAGCCGGTGATCGAGCACGTTCTCGGCGAGACCCGCATGCTGGGTGAGGCCATACACGACCATCAGCCACGAGCCGAACAGGTTGGGCAGGCCGATGAACATCAGCGGCAGGATGCTGCGCTGCCAGACGGCCAATGCGACCACCGCGGCATAAATGAGCACATAGATCCGCGCCTTGCGGTAAACCTTCGGGAACTCGGATTCCGGGATGTAGGTTTTTTCGTCGGCGGTCATGCTACCGAACGAGTGCAGCAGGATGTGGCGGAAGTATTTCGGATAAACCGTCAGGTTGAAGAAACCCATCACCAGCGTCTTGATGTCCGGCGGGCGCGGCACGGCGATTTCCGGATCGCGGCCAACGATGATGGTGTCGCTGTGGTGGCGGGTGTGACTCCAGCGCCAGACGGTGGACTCACGCATCACCATGAACGAGGCGATTTCATAGAGCGTGTTGTTCATCCAGTCGGTCTTGAAGGCGGTGCCGTGGCTGGATTCATGCCAGCGCGAGTCCGAGGTGGAGGCGAAAAGCGCGGCGTAAACAAGATAGGGCAGGGCGGCCCACCAGGTGCCCCACAGCGACCAGGTGGCATAGCCGCAGCTGAGGATCAGCGCGCACCACACGATCGTGTCGCGGATGGCCGGGCCGTCGCGGCGTTCGAGCAGCTTGCGCATGGTGGCGCGCGGCACCGGGCATTGATACCAATCGGCCTCGGCCAGTCCTTTTTCCACCGCAAGCGCGGCGTTCACGCCGGTCAGGCTGTAGTCGAGGTGCTGGGGCGGCTTGGTCAGGACGGCGGGGCCGTGGTGGTCGTCGTGCATGGCGGGGTTGTGGGTTGAAGTTCAGGTTGTTGAGAATGCGTAAACCGTGCGGTGGCGCTGAGGCGTTCCGGGGCGCACCAGTATGTCGCCGAATTCAGGGTGGGCGACGGCATCGGGGTAGCCTTCGCACTCGAGGCAAACGCCTGTATGGCGGCCGTATGTATTGTCTGACTTGCCAAGCAGCGAGTCGTCTAGCGAGGCACCGCTGTAGAACTGAAGCATCGCCATCGTGGTGCTCACCGTGAGCAGCCTGCCGCTGACCGGATCGTGCAAGCGTGCTGCGGGAACCAGCGTGCCGGTGTTTCCACCGCGGATCTGATAGAGGTCACCGTGCTGTTGGAAGAGGCCGGGCATCACATCACGGAGACGTCTGGCACGGTTGAAATCGTGAGCCCGGCCCGCAACCGGCGAGGCTGTCCCGAGCGGGGTCATCGCGGCGTCCGCATCGATGGCATGGTCGGCATGGATGGTGAGTTCGTGATCGAGCGCGTCACCGCTGCCTTCCCCGGCAAGGTTGAAATAAGAATGGTGCGTGAGGCTCAGCGGCGTCGGGCGGTCGCTGGCGGCCTCGGTGTCGATGATGAACTCATTCGCGTCGGTAAGAGTGTAGGTCACGGCGATGTCCACGTTTCCCGGGTAGCCCTCCTCACCATGGGGGCTGGAGTAGCTGAGGCGGACCGATGGCGCGCCATCCACGCGGTCCATCGTATCCATCCGCCACAGCCTTTTGTCGAGGCCGCGGATGCCACCGTGCAAATGATTGGGGCCATCATTGAGTGGAAGTTGCCATGATTGACCGTCGATCACGAGGTAGCCGCCGGGGATGCGCCCGGCGACGCGGCCGGCGATAGCCCCGAAATAGGGATGTGGCCCGAGGTAGGCGTCGAATCGGTCGAAGCCGAGCACCACGTCGGCGATGACTCCGTGGCGGTCTGGCACGCGCAATGCGGTGACAATGCCGCCGTAGTTCGTGGCACTGAGCGAAGAGCCACGACTGTTGGCAAGGGTCGCCAACAGCACCCCTTCACCCGTCGGAAGCACTCCGAATGGTTCGATCCTTAGCATGTGATGACGCGTGGTTCTGCTATTTTCTGCCGTTGAACTCACGCACCGCCTCGATCATGGCGACCACGTTGGCAGTGGGGCTGAGTGCCTGGACGTTGTGGATGGCATTGAAGACGAAACCGCCACCCGGGGCGAAGGTTTCGCAGCGTTCGAGCACCTCGGCACGGACCTCCTCCGGCGTGCCGAATGGCAGGGTTTTCTGGGTGTTCACGCCGCCGCCCCAGAACGTGATGCGGTCGCCGTGGCGTTCCTTGAGGAGCTTGGCATCCATGCCTTTTGCGGAGCACTGGACCGGGTTGATGATGTCAAATCCGGACTCGATGATGCTCGGCAGGAAACTTTCGATCGCGCCACACGAGTGTTTGAAGGTCTTCCAGTTCGTGTGGGCGTGGATCCAGTCGTTGATCCGCTTGTAGCGCGGCAGCCAGACCTCACGGTAGGTGCCGCAGGAACAGAACGTGGATTCCTGAGTGCCGAAATCGGTGCCGCAGACCACCACCACATCGATCACATCGCCGGCGATGGAATGGAGTTTTTCCAAGTTGCCGATGGCGATGTCCACCTGACGGTCGAAGAGCTCCATCACGAAGTCCTGATCGCTGGCCACCGTCATATACCATTGCGCGATGTCCCGCACGCCCTTGGGCGCGGTGAGGAAGGGTGCTGGAACGAGCGCGATGTCACCCAGCGCGGTGCCGTTCAAATGCGTGACCACCGCACGGTCCGATCCACGAAATATTTCCGCCTGCTCTCGCCAGTAGTTTTCCTCAGCCTGTTTCATCGGGCCAAATTCCTCGAGGTTGTCCTCCACATTGAGGTTGTCTTCATCCAGCTCCGGCTGGCGGATGATCGAGTCGAAGAAATAGCCGGTCTTGGGCATGTGGCCGCTGGGCGCGGCGGAGCGGTCGCCCTGTGGATAAGTGAAGGTGCCGTCGGGTGTTTCATCCACCTCGAAGTGGGCGGAAACCAGCACATCCTGCCCCCATGGCGTGCGCCAGGGTTTCCAATCCTCATTGACGAAACCGAAGATGGTGCGGTTGGGGAAAATCGGCTTGGTGTCGATGGCCATGGCATCCAGCAGATCATCCTCCACCATGCCGAGCATCTGGTAGGGTTCGCAAACCTTCACCGGGCGCGGCTCGAGCTGGTAGTGTCGGCGCAAATTTTCCACCACGCTGCAGTGGATGCCGGTGATGAATGAGGAGCCGAAATCGATCGGCAATTGGTCGGGCTGGCGATGTTCGATGGCGGCACGGATGCGTTCCTTGGATGTCATGACGGGGCTTTCGGGGTTCGGGAAATCCTAATGGCAGCGGGCCGGTATTTCTTCTCGCCTTGCGACAAAAAGTGATCATTTTTTGTCTGGATGCTGGAAAACCTCAAGTTGGCCGCCGCATACGACGGATTGCTCTTCCTGGCAGAGGCGGCGCGCAATCCGCCGGTGCTCATGAGCCACCGCCATGTGGAGTTGGAGCTCAACGTGGTGGTGCGCGGCGCCATCACCTACGTGGTGGGCGGCAGGCGCTACACATTTGCCCGACGCTCGCTGTTGTGGATGTTCCCGGCACAGGAACACCAACTCGTGGACCGTACGGAGGATGCGCAGTATTATGTGGCGGTTTTCAAGCCGGCGATGATCCGTGCCTGCTGCACCAGCGCTCATTACGACAGGCTCAAGCAAAAGAATGCCGAGGGCGTGCTGCACTCGGTGCTGCAGCCGGCCTCCTTCGATCTGGCAAGGCAAACGATGAACGCACTGATGCGCGATTCGCTGGACCCGGACCTGCTCAACCGCGAGGCGGGATACGGCGTGGGCTCGGATTTCTCTTTCCGCCATGGGGATCCGGACGCGCTCAATGCGGGTTTGCGGCATTTGTTGCTTTTGTGCTGGCGCTACCAATCCGAGGAAGGAGCCGCCGGAGGAGATGTTTCACTGCATCCGGCGGTGATCAAGGCGCTGGATTTGCTGGGGGATGACGGCTGGGACGACAGCCTGGCGCAACTGGCGCGCCAATGCGGCGTGAGCAGTGCCTACCTGAGCCGTGTTTTCGCACGGCAAATGGGGGTGCCGCTCAACCGCTACCGCAATTCGGCGCGACTCGGGCGCTTCCTGCAAATTTACCGCAAGCCGGCGCAAAAGACGCTCATGGAAGCGGCCTATGAAGCCGGCTTCGGCAGTTATGCACAGTTTTACCGGGTCTTTGCGCAAGCCTATGGCAGCGGCCCGGGCGGCTCCTTGAAATGAAGTGCCCGCCGTTTTCCGCTTGCGCCGTCACGGCGATTGCCGGACGGATTCCGCAGTGAAACGCCTGCTGGAGGATTATTTCAAACAGGATCCGCTGACTTGCGCGCGGGGCTTGATCGGCTGCCATTTCCACTGGCACGGCTGCGTGGGCCGCATCGTGGAAACCGAGGCCTACGACTCGGAGGACGATCCCGCGTGCCACACGTGGTTCCGCCCGAGCACGCGGGTCTTCGTGGAGGCGCATGATGCGGGCACGGCTTATGTTTACATGAACTATGGCGTTCACTGGTTGTTCAATATCCTGGTGAAAGGCGGCGCGCGCTCCGGCTTCGTCTTGTTCCGCGCGCTGGAGCCGGTGAGCGGCATCGAGCAAATGCGCGAGCGGCGGCCGGGCGCGAAGGATGTTCTGTTGGGCGCGGGCCCCGGTCGGCTCACCCGTGCGCTCGGCATTGATGGCAGCGTACATGGCAGCCGTTTCCTGCGTGCCGCAGGGTGTGGTGTTTTCACTGGCTGGCCTGCCGAAATGATTGCCGGGCCACGCATCGGAATCTCCCGCGCGACCGATCTGCACTGGCGTTTCGGCGATGCCGCGTCACCCTCGCTGAGCCGGCGGTTTTGAAATCGCCCGGATTATTGACTTCCACTGAATTCCAGAGGAAATTCATTCCATGCCTGTCAGTTTTGATACAGTTGCCAAGGAGGCGCTCGATCTTACTCCCCGCCAACGGCTGAAACTGGCGGAAGTCCTGCTCGTCAGCGCGGACGGGGAACCGGATAGTGACTGTCAGGAAGCGTGGGACGCGGAAATCAAGGCACGCATTCTGGCGATCGACGAGGGCCGCGAAACCGGCGTCTCCTTTGAGGAAGTGATGGAGGAAGCCGACAATCTTCTGGCGCAATGACGGTCAGATTCGTGGAGGAGGCCCGGCAGGAGTTTCTGGATGTCATACTCTATTACGAGGATGCTTAGCCTGGCTTGGGGCGGCGGTTCCGTGTGGAACTTGAAAACACAATCAAGCATTTGCGTGATCATCCGGAAATCTATCGCATCCGCTGTGCCGCCCAACGTCGCATCAATCTGAAAACCTTTCCCTACTACCTCCCATTCATCATCAGGGAAGAGACGGTTTGGGTGCTGGCCGTGGCGCATGAAAGCCGTCATCCCTGCTATTGGATTTTACGCAGACCGCCTATCCTTTCCTGATCACGAAAGAAATCCCATCACACCTTGAACAACCCACCTCGTTTTCCGGCGAGCACGGCCGCGCCCATGATGGCGGAGGAAAGGAAGACCATCGCCCACACGCCGAGCGCGGCGGCGAGTTCGGGGCCGTTGCCAAGAGTTGATAGAAGCGTGTAGATCGCCTTGGTAATGGGGAAATGCTGCGCCTGCTGGGCGAGGATCAGGCTGTCGCTCACCTCCAGCATGGCGAAGGCGAATGCGAGGATCGATCCGGCCGCCAAGTTGGCGCCGATCAGCGGGATGGCCACGCGGCGCATCATGCGGAAGGGTGTTGCCCCCAGTGATTTGGCCGCTTCTTCCAGCATCGGGTTGCTTTGTTGCAATCCAGCCACGGCGGATCGAACCACATACGGCAGGCGGCGCGTGGCGTAGGCAATCACCAGCAGCATGAAGGGACTGCCGCCAGCGCCGACGAGAAAATGGAAAGGTTTTCCCTCCTGCGATAGCGCCAGATAACCGAAAGCCATCACCAGCCCCGGCACCGCAAGCGGCAGCATGACCACCGCGTCGAGCACGGCGCGGAATTTCAAATCCGAACGCACAACGACCCACGCCACGCTGAGGCCGATAGCCAGCGCCAGCAGCGTGGCGCAACCGGCATACATCAGACTGTTCTGGATCGATGGCACCACCAACCCGTTGCCGAGTGCCTCGATGTAATGGTTCATCGTGAATTCATCCGGCACGATCGTGCCATACCAGCGCCCGGCCAGCGAAAGCAGCAGCACGCCCATGTGGGGAATGGTGGCCAGCGTGAGAACTGATAGATAAAGCAGCGCGCAGGCGGCGGATTTCCAACCGTGCAGGCGCAGCGAATTCGAGCGGCCCTTCGGACGTGGCGCGGTCCCGAGCGGTGAGCGGCCCATCACGAACTTGGAGAGCGAGAACACTGTGGCCGCCACGATCAGCAGCACGGCCGTCAGCGCGTAGGGAATCGGGTTCTTGTCGAGCCCCTTGATGCCGTCGAAAATCTGCACCGAGGCGGTGCGACCGTAATCGAACACCAGCGGCACGCCCAGCTCGGTGAAAGCCCAGATGAAAACGATCGACGCGCCCGCGAAGACGCCCGGCATCGCCAGCGGCAGCGTGATGCGGAAGAAGCGTTTCCACGGCGGGCAGCCGAGGTTTTCCGCGGCCTGTTCCATCGCCGGATCGAGATTCGACAACGCCGCGGCGATGTTCATGTAGAGGATCGGATAGAGATTGAGCGCGATCATCAGGACGATGCCCGCGAAGCGCCCCTCAGCCAGCCAGTCGAAGGGCGTGGCGGCATCCATCAGCCCCAGCTTGACGAGCGCCGCGTTGAACGCGCCGTTCACCCCGAGCATCTGCTTCACACCCACCGCGCCGACGAAGGGCGGCAGGATCATCGGCGCGAGCACCAGCACGCCGAGCGCCGGCTTGCCGATGAAGTCATAACGATGCCCCACCAGTGCGAGTGGAAATGCGATGGCCAGCGCCACAAAAGTGGCGGAAATCCCGATGACGAACGAGTTCCACAAGCCCTCCCGGTAGATCGGGTTTTGAAACACCGCGGCGAAGAACTCGAACGTAAAGCCGTCCTTCCCTTCGAAGGCCTGCCTCACCACCATCCCCGCGGGATAGATGAAGAACACCGCGAATAACGCGCAGACGGCGATCGCGATGAAGATGGCGGGTCCGCGTTTCATGGAATTGTTTTTTTCGCCATCGCCTCCGCCTTGCGATAGTTGGCGCGGAACCACTCGCCGATGCGTGCGGCGTTGGCAGCGGTTTCGAGTGGATCGCTTCCGTCGAAGCGCGGGTCGCCCTTGCCCGCGACGGCATAAGGCATGATCGAGACATCACAGAAAACCGCCAGCGCGTCGGCGGGCATTCCGGCGTCTTTCATGGCGCGCCAGGCGGATTTAATCTCCTCGTGGGAGTCGATGCACATCACTTTCACCAACTGGCGCAGCGTGTTGAAGGCCGCTCCGGTGAGCTCGCGCTCATAGGTGAAATTGCCCGGATCCTGATAGGGATCCGCATCCGGCATCGTTGAGTTCGCCAGGTTTTCCGGTGTGTAAACATCGCGCCGGATCGGCGTGCGGTGGAGCGCGCGCTCCTGCGGACCGTGCGGCGTGCCGGGTTTCGCGAACCAGAGCACCTGCGCATCCGGACTGAGGCAGAATTCCACAAAACGCTGCGCCACCTCCATGTTCTGAGCGCCCTTCAAGACGCCGATCGGATCCGCACTCAGCGTGGTGCCGCCCAGTGGCGCGATCCACACGACCCGCGGCTTGCCGGTGGCGCTCTTCAACTCATGCGCATAGGAACGGCCGTAGAAATCGATGCACATGCCGGCCGCCGCGTTGCCTTGGCCGACGTCGTGTGGAATCTTCGACGCGCTGTCGGTGAAGTAGCGCGAGTTTGCGGCCATTTTCTGGATCAATTGCAAACCGGCGGCCCAGCCGGCTCCCAGCGCGGCCTCGCGGTCACCGGGGTTTTCCTCCAGCGCCCGCAGCATCTCGCCCTGGACTAACAACTCGAAGGCGCGCGCCACCGAGCCGCTCTTGGTCGGATCCGCCAGGGCCAGCGTGCCCGCGTATCCCGGATCGCCGAGATCGCGCCAGGCTTTCGGCTCG
This sequence comes from Verrucomicrobiaceae bacterium, assembly GCA_003820635.1. The sequence goes on from RPOS01000022.1 coordinate 31,385, forward strand.
GTGAGTTTGAGGCGCGCGATCACATCCGGGTTATAACATATCCCGAACTGCGACATGCAGGTGCCCACCCACACGTGATCCGGCGGATAGTAGCGCTCGCCGGTGAAGGTTTCCGGAACCGGCCCGCCTGCGGCAAACATCTCCGGCCGCGTCTCGAACACGCGCAGCGGCACCAAGCGGCCTTTTTTCGCCTGACCCGAGAAATCCGGCTCTCCGCCGCCGAAAAACACATCCACACCGATGCCTTCGCGGCCGGTTTCCGCCGCCGCCTTGTAGCCGGCATCCAGCACCATGCGGATCTCCGAAGTGCCGCCCGGCGTGCGCCAATCGACATGGATCGAGCGCCCGGTTTCCTTCTTCCACCACGCCGCGAAGGCCTCGCCGAATTCATTGCGGATCGACTCGTTGTGCGGCGTGAGCACCACCAGGTGATCCTCCGCCCGGCGCGAGCTGGTCGTTGCCGTTTCGCGGCGCAACACCAGCGGCAGCGCTACAATCAGCGCCAAAAGCCCGAAAATGATCAATACCCGTGTTTTCATCTCCACACTGGTATTTTCACCCTCTCACCACCACCACGTCGTCATGACGCGCGTGCAGTGTGATCGAGTCCTCGCCCGGTTCGTGAATGATGTGCGGGTTCATCTCCACCACCTGCTGGCGTCCCGCCGGCGTCTCGACCCAATACTGGATGCGCTGGCCGAGATAGCTGCGCTCGACGATTTTACCCGTCACCGGATTATCGCCCGCGTCCTTGTGCAGCCGCCATGCCTCGGGACGGATTGAAAGACGCACACTCTCGCCCGGAGCTGGAATCCACTCCGGGTCGGTCACACGCCCGACGATCGCTCCCGCAGCGGTGCGCACCATGGCGAAGCCCTCCCGCGTTTCGAGTGCTTCGCCCGGCATGATGTTCGTCTCGCCGATGAAATTCGCCACATAAGCGCTGCGCGGATCGCGATAAACCTGCTCCGGCGTGCCGATCTGCCCCACCCTGCCGCGTGTCAGCACCGCCATGCGGTCGGCCATCGCCAACGCCTCCTCCTGATCATGCGTCACGTAAATCCCGGTCAGCCCGTTGTCCTTCACGATGCGGCGGATCTCGCGGCGCATTTCCACCCGCAGCTGCGCGTCGAGATTGGACAATGGCTCATCTAACAAAAGGCACTTCGGCTTCACCACCAGTGCCCGCGCCAGCGACACCCGCTGCTGCTGGCCGCCCGACATCTGGTCGATTGATCGTCCTCCGAAGCCTGGCAGTTGCACCATTTCCAGCGCCTCCTCCACGCGGCGCTTGATTTCCGTCTTGGGCACTTTGCGCTCTTCAAGTCCGAAGGCGATGTTCTGGGCCACCGTCATGTGCGGCCACAGCGCGTAGCTTTGGAAAACCATCGCCGCCTCACGCTTGTGCGGCGGCATCCGCGTCACATCGCGCTCCCCGAAGTGGATCACCCCGTGCGTCGGCGTCTCCAAGCCCGCGATGCAGCGCAGCAGAGTCGTTTTTCCGCAACCCGAGGCCCCCAGCAGGAAAAACAACTCGCCGGGCTCGACGGTCAGGCAGATGCCGTCGAGGGCGCGGACGGTTCCGAAGCTTTTGACAACATTTTCTGCGCGGATCGATTCCATGGCGGACTGACTGGCTGGCCATGCTTTCCCATCGGAATCGCGAAGCAAGCCAGAAGGCGGATTTTCCAACGGGCAAAAATTTCCCAAAGATTCGCTTGCCAACGCCCATCCGCCGGCGCTAGCAAAGCCGCCCACCCAACCGGATGCTCGGATGGCGGAATTGGTAGACGCGCTAGACTAAGGATCTAGTGGGGTAACCCGTGGAGGTTCGAGTCCTCTTTCGAGCACTTCTCTTTGATTTTCAAAGGGATTCGGACGGAAAGACATAGGCGCTGCAATCGGTTGACAACCGCACAGCAGCATGTGTGTCAAATTTCTGACAACGGGTGTCCGATCCCAGTCCGCGAACCTGGATGCCGAAGGTCCTCACACCGTGATCCGCCATGGGCCCGTTTCTATCCCGATCTACGCCGGGACGGTCGGCGGGAAGGTCCGTTACACGATAGCCTTCTACCTCGATGGCAGGCGGCAGCGCCGGATGTATACCGACATCGAAAAGGCGAAGCGCAAGGCCAAGCTCGCCGCCGAGAAAATCCAGCGCGGGCTTTCGGGCAACAACGACCTGACATCCCGCGACCGTGAAACCTTCCACGCGGCCCGCAAGATCCTCGCCCCTCTGGACACGCCCATGCTGTCGGTGGCGGAAGAATACGCGACGGCGCGGAAACTGCTGGGCGACATGCCGCTGCTGGCGGCCGTGCAGGGATTCCTCAAGCAGAATCAGGGCATCAAGCTCGGCATGACCGTGCCGCAGTTCTATGAGGAACTTCTGGTCTCCGCATCCCGCACCACCGGCAAGAACCTCCTCGAAGCCCTCGTCGCCGAACTCACCGCCGCATGAAACCTGCTCCCATCACGGCTGACGACGTCCGCTTCATCAAGCTCGGAGAAAAGGGGCGCTGGGAGAAGGAATGCATCGAAGGTCCGGAACCGTGCATCAGACTTGGTTTTGCGACCGGCCACCATGCGGAGAGCCTGGCGGGAAAGTGGAAAGTGCTGACTGATTATTGGCGCGACGTGGAGGGTAAGACTCCGGGGAAGACGACCGAGTTTCTGAACCAGGTGAAGGCCTTCTACATGCTGGGCGAATCCACTCTCTGGATCACCTTCTACAAGCGGAAGCTCTACTGGTGCCGCGCAAGCCCGACGGTGACCGAGCTAAAGGATGGCAGCCGTATCCGCCGCGTGGCGGGAGCTTGGTCGTCAAAGGATCTGAACGGTCGGGAACTCCATGTGGACAACCTCAGCGGCGCATTGACCAAAGTTCAGGGTTTCCGCGGAACCATCTGCAAGGTGGAAGCCGCGGCCTACCTGATTTAACAGCTCTGGCTTCGACGCTACGCGGCTCTCGATGGCTTGAACGCCTACGGTTATTTGGCTCTTTAAGGCCAGCTGAATTTTAAAGACCGCTGGCTCCGTTTTGCGGGCACACTTCTCCGCTCACCCCGAGTCCGTCACGCTGGCCGTGCAGAGGATGTGCTGGGCCGCGCGCGATCTTTGGCATGCTCCTGGTGACCAGCCGCTCCGTCTCTGCGTTTTGGCAGGAACGGCACGACCAGTGAGTCCTCGAAATCGAAAACCCCGGAGAAATCCTCGCGGCTGTCCGACTCCTGTTTGCCGAAAACCTGCTCCTCGATGAGGTGGAAGACCATATCGCCCACGTCCTGGCATTTGCGAATGCCCCACTCGCGCATCAGCGTGGAAGCCATGGGGCCGAATTGTTCCAGCGCGAAATCGCGGAAGCCCTCCAGCAATTCCGGCCCGGTGACATGGCGCGCCAGGCCGCCGTTGCCTTCCGCAATGCGCTTGAGCGTGAAATCCAGCGCGTCCTTGAGGAAAAAATAAGCGTGCGGGTCAAAGCGTTTCTCGCGCTTCAGGATTGAAACGACGGATTGTTCGAACTGCATCGCCTGCATGGAGGAAGAATGCAGGAGCTGCCGCCGCCTGTCAAAGCGGTTAGTTGGCGTGCGGCGACGGCGCTTTTTTCTCGGCGCTCGGAGGCCCATCCGCTACTCAGATGCATCATGTCCCTCAATGATTCTTCCGCAGCCTTTTCCTCGTGCCCGGTGCCGCTGCCGCACAAGACGGAAATCACCATGGGCCATGGCGGCGGCGGGCGGCTCACGCAGGATCTGATCAACCGGATTTTCCGCCCGGCCTTCGCCAACACCGAGTTGGAAGCGCAGCACGATTCGGCCATGCTGCCGTTTCCCGGCGGCGGCAGGCTAGCCTTCACCACCGACTCGCATGTGGTCAGCCCCTTGTTTTTCCCCGGTGGCGACATCGGGAAAATCGCCATCAACGGCACCGTCAACGACCTCTGCATGTGCGGCGCGCGGCCGCTGTGGATCAGCGCGGGTTTCATTCTGGAGGAAGGTTTTTCCGTGGAGACATTGGAAAAAATCGCCCGCTCCATGAAGGACGCTGCCGATTCGACCGGCGTGGCCATTGTCGCCGGCGACACCAAAGTCGTGGAACGCGGCAAAGGCGACGGGCTCTATGTCACCACCTCCGGCATCGGCGTGATCGAAACACCGCTGGCCATCGCGCCAACAAGCATTCGCGCGGGAGACGCCGTCATTCTCAGCGGCGACATCGGCCGCCACGGCATGGCAATCATGGCGACGCGGGCGGGCTTGTCGTTTGAAAGTGACATCGAAAGCGACTGCGCGCCGCTGGCGGCTCCGGTGCACGCCTTGTTAGATGCCGGACTTGAAATCCATTGTATGCGCGACCTCACACGCGGCGGACTGGCCACCTCGCTCGTCGAGTTGGCCGAGTCGTCCGGCCTGGCGATCGCCATCGATGCCGCTAAAATACCGGTGCTCGAAGCGGTGGGCGGTGCCTGCGAGATTCTCGGGCTGGATCCGCTCTACGTGGCGAATGAAGGCCGTTTCATCTGCCTGCTGCCCGAGTCGCAAGCCGGGCAGGCCTTGGAAATCCTCTCCCGCACGGCACCGGATGGCCCGCCGGTGATGATTGGCAATGTGCGGCCGGGCCCTGCCGGACAAGTCACCCAGCGCAGCGTGATTGGTGCGGAGCGCATCGTGGACCGCTTGAGCGGCGAGCAACTGCCGCGAATTTGTTAGAAGACATCTCTTGTTTTCAAAACCTCATCTCCGCCCGCGAAACACCACGCCCGGCATGAGACAGTTGAAAAATCGCGGCCCGGCGATTCATCATAACTCGATGTTTTGACTGCCGGGTTTCAGCGCCACCTTTTTCCCACTCCAGGCGAACTCGCCGTGCAGGCCAACAGGCAGGGTGATGGCGGCCATCACCCCGTTTTCGCCACGGCGTTCGAAGCGGACCTCGATCAAACCTTGCGGGTGGGGCAGCGTGGCGGAAGCCCACGTGAGATTACCCAGCGACGACTCGATGTGCATACTGCGGAAACCGGGCTCGGCGGGCCCGATGCCACAGATCAGATCCAGGAAATCATAATTCGGGCAGGCGCTCCACGCGTGGCAATCCGAGCGCGTTGGTTCGGGCTTCTCGGCAAAGGTCGTGATGCCCGGCGCAATCATGTTGTGCCATGGCTGGAGCAGGCTGAGATAGCGATCCGCCATGCCCGCCTTGCGCAGGGCGCGGTGCGGATAGAAGAGGAAATAGAAGGTGGTTTGCGTGAGCGAGGGATCGTCGGTCACCTTGGCCATGACCGGCTGCCATTGTATCGCAGGCAGGGTTTCAGTGAGCACGGCGAGGATGTTGGCGTGCTGGCTGAAACTTTGTTTTTCCGTGGTATCGGCGATGAGTCCACGCGCGGGGTCGTAACACTTGGCGGCCACGGCCTTGCGCACACGGTCGGCCACGGCCCGCCAGTGACTGGCGCGCTCGATTTCACCAAAGGCCTCGAACAAATCCGCCGCGTGGTCCGCGTTGCAGAAAAACTGCAGGGCGAGCACCGAGGAACCGCCGGTGTAGGTGCCGGGCGGTTCGCCGTTTTCCCATCCGGCGGACCAGTCGGTGAAACTCCACCAGCCGACGGGATCGAACAATCCATCAGCGCGCAGGTGCCTTTCATACCAGCGCATGATGCCGTCCGCGGTGCCTAACAGAGGCTGGAGAAATGCCGGATCGCCGCGGTAGCGCCAGTAGTCGTGCAGCATCGCGATCCACCACAATGAGTATGGCGGGATCAACTGTGGCTGGCAGCCAGGCCGTCTACCACGCGGGATTGGTGGAAATGCATGATGGCATTGCGCGTGAGGCGGTCATCGCCGGAGACGTTCATGGTGATGAGCGCCACGATGCGGGTGTCGCCCACATATTGGAGCTGCTCGTAATACGGGCAGTCGAAGAACGTCTCGCCGGAGCACAGCCGCGTGGTGCGCCAGCCAACATCCCAAATGCGCCGCAACTCCGGATCATTGCTCGCGAAGGATGCTTTTTCCTCGAAGGGATCGGCGGTGAACACGCCGCGCACGTCATCGATGACGTGCGGCGCGTCACCGGTGCGGATGTCGAGTTGCAGGTAGCGCCAGATGCGTAGCCAGATCGGACGAAACAAGCGTGCGGTGCCGCCATCCGGCAGGAAAAGATCGGCCAGTCCCTTGAGCGTGCGCCCTTCAATTTCGTCGCGGTGGCTTTTTTCCCAGCATTATCAAACAAGGCCTCGGCATAACTCAACTTCACCTCGGCCCCAGTTCCGCCGCTCACCACCAATTCGGGAAACCCCATCGTCAACCGCGTTTGGTCCAGCAATAGCGAGACCGCCGAGTGCCCCGGAATGGTCAATGGTGATTTGCCTGTTAGAAAAGCGCCGTCTGTAGCCATCCCGGAGGCACGGACCAGCCGGGGAATGCGCTCGGTCTTTTGTTCCAGCAGCGGAATCTGGCGCGGCGTGAGCCAGCCCATCTCATGGGCGCCGTCACGCACGCCGCGACGGCAACCGGGCTCCATGATCTGGGGAGCAATCCATCCGGCATCCGGCGGGTTGGCGCTTTCCCAACCCCACGGATAATCGCGGCCGTCGATTTTTTCGCCATAGCCTGCGGGCACCTAGGAATCCAGCCGGAAGGGCTCGGGATACGGGCAATGCGCGGTGGATTGTAGCACCTGCCATTGCGTGCCAGTATTGACGACCTGTGAGGCGGCCTCCGCACCCTGCACGATGAAGCCGGTGCGCTGCGAATGCTCCGCCCACGGTGCGAATCCGCCCGGATTCCATACCTCCGCAGCGAGCACGTTGGTTCCCGTTTGCAGCCATGGAGCAAGGGCCACCGTTTCATAGCGCCAGTTCATGACATCCCCGCGCGCCGGCCCCATCGAGACCTCGCGACCGTTGAGCAATAGCCGGTAGCGCGGATCCGCACTCACATGAATGCGGAACGACGCCGGCAACTCCTTGAGCTGCCACGCATGGCGGAAAAACAACACCGCATAATCCCGCTGCGGCGCCGTGGGATGGGTGATCCAGCGAGCCGGCCAGCGCTGGCGTTCAAGATCGGGCTCATTCTCGGCAAGCGCGTAAACAGCAGCCAACCCGGACAGGATGCCGGCCATGAGAGTGATGATCGCTAGGCGGTGACGAATCGGCGCATTCATGATATGCCTCCAGTTTGAAAATCCTGCGGGACGAAACCTGCGGGAAATTCCCACATTCAAAAGCGGCGCTCCATGCTTGGAAACCGGTGATGCCTAAATTGATCCAGATCAAACCCTCACCCGCAGGTCCCGCACACTCCACAGCACCCCGGCGGCCGCTGCGCCGCTGCCACGCATGCGCCGTGCGCCGTCCTTGCGTCTGCCCGAAAACCTTTCACGCGCTCCG
>RPOS01000023.1 GCA_003820635.1 Verrucomicrobiaceae bacterium
GCGTCGATGAGGAAATTGCCATCAACCGTCTCGACGAGATAGCCATTGGTCTGGGTGAAGCCGCCGGTGTAGGTGGTGATTTTCATGGGTGTTCAGAGCATGTCGCGGGAAACGCGGTAGCCGGCGGCGCAGCGCGGGCACTGGATCTTGATCATGTCGGCATCCTCGAAGAGATCGTCGAGCCGCTCGCGCCAGCCACCGAGGATCGGCAGGATTTTCTCCAGCGTGCAGCCGCAATGGAAGCGGAAGCGGCGGGTTTCCAGCAGCTTGGTTTCCTCGGTGGCATCGATTTTGGAAACCGCTTCTTCATCGAGTGCTTCGAACCACTCCATGTCGCAATCCGGCTGCGAGGCGACGAGTGCGAAATTCTCATCTTCCAGCCGGAACGCGCGGGCCGGACGCTGCTCGGACTGATCATAAAACTGCGAAATCCAAGCCACCGGATCCTTGCCATTGACCTCAAGCGTGGAAGTGCGGGGCTCGCTCAAGTTGGGCGAGGTGGTCTGCGAGTAGAAGAAATTGCGGTCCGGCTCGCGCACGTCCTCGGTGAAGATCCGGCCGGTCACCACCTCATCGTTGGAACCGCCGGTGACGAATAGGTTCACCCGTGGCGCACGCAGGTTCACCGTCCAGGCGATGGTTTCCGCCCACGGCCGCGCGGTGAGATGCAGCGCGAGCATCGCCAGGGCGTCCTTGAGCATCTGGTCGAGCTCCGGCGCGTGACGGATGCCGTGCTGCATGAGATGCAGATAGTAATCCGTGTAGATCGGCGTGAACTGTCCACGCACAACCAGCACGTTGCGGTGGCGGACGAAAACGGACTCGACGGTGGTGAAATCTTCGGCGGGCTGCATGGGTCTCAGGCGCGACGGTTGCAGGCCGCCGCTAAAGATTCAAGGAGGCGGTATCGGTGACTGGTAGGGAATCTTGCGATCTTCGAGAAGCGCTTGGGAGAAAGGATCCCCTTCAGAGGCCATTTCACGCAGGCAATCCGTGGCAAAATTCCTAACATCCTGAGAAGGACTTCCGAGCGCCATCTGGCAAACCTCCCAATCCAGAAACCGATCAAACATGTGTCGCACCTCATCAAGCGAGGCGGATGGAATCAGTGTGCGATAGCGATGACGGATAATCGATTCGAGATGGCGGGAATCATCCAGATCCTTGTCGCGGCCCGTATTGAGCTTCGTGATGATCAAATCCAACGGATCCGGCAAACGTGTGCCGTCTGAATTGGTGGTGCCACGCTCATAAACTTCATCGAAGCAATCTGAAGGGAATTCATTCGGCTGACGGAAGATGTCGAGCGGGCAATCCAGACCCAGAACTCGGACCATGCCGACTTCTTCCGCAGCAGTTGCAATTTCCGGACCCGTGACCTTCCTCCAGTCGGGAAGCGTGTGGAGCGACAGTCCGGAAAATTGCAAACAGACAATTTCCAAAGCATCCGCCCATGCGGACGGTGTATCCATGGGCTCAAGCCAAACGTCGGCATCCTTGGTGGGCCGGTTGAAGCCGTGCGCTATCACCGCAAGGCCTCCAATGACCAACACACGGTGCCGGCTTGCTAACTCCGTGATGAATTGTCCTGCGGTCGGGGTGCCCATTTGGTGACGGTTTCGTTGACCCGGCATGCGATTTCCCAGAACTCGGCGACGGACGAGGGGTTGCGGATCCAAGGCTCGCTGTTGTCGGTGATTTTGGAAGGTGGTGCTGGCGGGCGCTTGCGGCGGAGGCGTTCCATGCGCAAACGAAACGCCCAATCCTCCTTGAGGCGCGGGATCGGGATGCGGTATTGGGGAAAGGCCACGGCCAAAGGCTAGCCGAAGCCGCGGCTTTGCGAAAGCGGAAATCAGTTCCAGCCCTGCGCGGATTCGATCGCCCCAGTGGAAGTGGGCCATCATCTGCGCGTGGAACGAGCGCGATGAGGGTGGCTGGTTGGTGCCGACGTGGGCACCCGGCGGCAAGCCGAACACGGCGCGGCTTGATGCGATCCGGCCCTTGCTCCGGCCCGGCACGAATTAACCCGAAAACCGAAGTTGGATAGAGCATCGTTTGGCTACAGGTCATGTGGTAGAAGGGTTGTGTCGAATAACCGCACATCACACCCCTTCACCAAACGATCCAAACCGACACAAGGGTCGACGCCAAAATCGACGGTTTTCAGGAATCATTGAGCCGGCTTTCCGAAATAAATCATTGATTCGCATAGATTTGAGCACCATCATGATCGCCGGAAGGATCAACGCTCATGCCTCAGAAATCATCCATGTTCCGGCGCCTCACGTCAATGGAGCCCTTGCTTCCGGCAAGTGGTGGCGCTGAGCTTGCGGAGCTGAGCGTGGAGATTTTCCGGAAATCCGGTGAATTGATGGCCGCACTCCCGTCCAAGACCGTCCGCTGCGGGGTTGCCGCATTGGTAAGGGAGATGAACAGCTACTACTCGAACCTGATCGAAGGCCACAAAACCCTGCCCCGCGACATCGAGCGGGCTCTACGCGACGATTTCTCGGACCGCGAAGAGGATCGCCGAAACCAGTTGATGAGCGTGGCCCATATTCGCGCGGAGCAGGCCATGCGCCAGCGTCTGGCGGATGAGGCGGATCTTGGCGTCTTCGAGCCGGCGTTTGTCCAATGGCTTCACCGCGAGTTCTATGGGGCATTGCCGGAGGAAGAGTGGTTCACGACCTCCGTATCCGGAAATCGCTATCCCATAGCGCCCGGCGAGTTTCGCGGTTACAACGTGGACGTTGGCCGCCACACTCCGCCGGACCATGAAGTGCTCGGCGATTTCATGCGTCGCTTTGCCGATTTCTACTCCGGCTCGAACATTCTTGCCACTGGGCGGCTCATCGCAGCCGCAGCCGCCCATCATCGGCTCGCCTGGATCCACCCCTTCGGCGATGGCAATGGCCGCGTGGCACGCCTGCAATCCCAAGCCGTCATGATCCGCAGCGGCTTGGATGCCGAGGGTCTCTGGACCCTGTCACGAGGCTTCGCCCGCTCGCGTGCCGCCTACTTCCAGCATTTGCAGGGAGCCGACCAACCGCGCGCCAACGACTTCGATGGCCGTGGCAACCTGAGCGATGCCGCGCTCTCCCGCTTCTGCCGCTTTTTCCTGGAACGCTGCCTCGACCAAATCAGCTTCATGACGGATCTCATCGCCCCGTTCAATCTGCTGGATCGCATCGAAAGCTACCTCCGATTCACCCGTGTCGATCTGGAGAGCAAGACCCGCGAACACCTGCAACGTCTCCTCAAGGCTCTCTGCCTGGAGGGAGAGATCACCCGCGGTGCCGTATCTGATGTGCTAGGCCTGAAAGGCACCGCAGCCCGCGCTGTCATTCGCCGAGCGCTCGATGAAGAGCTGGTCTGCTCATCCAGTGAAAAAGGTCCCCTGCGCATCGCATTCCCCCACAAGGTGCTGGATGCATGGTTCCCCCAGCTCTTCACGGATCTGCCCGTGCAGGAGCCGTAGGCCAGACCCTGGCCTTGGTCGCCCATCATTCCGGTGACGCGTTTCATCGCCCCCTTCCTCCTTACAACACCGCCGCCTCGGGATGTGAAGGCACGCGTATGATAGAGGGACGGGCCATTTATCAAACTCTACGAATGTGCAAGCAGGAACTCCAGCAGGGCTTTGGATTCGAAAAACCCGGCAACCTCCTCATGGCCAAGTTTCGGGACCAGCACGGTTTCCACGGTGCCGCCCACGGACTGGTAATTTTTCATAAGCAAGGCCCCGTTTTCCTGCCACGGCACGAGCTGATCCGAGTCTCCATGCATCAGAAAGACGGAAACACGCCGCGCGGCGAGCGGCGCGAGGTTGTCAATCGGGTTGAACTCGGCAAGTCTCTTGCGGAGTTCAACCTCATCCAGACCGTAGTCTGCCAATGTCTTCGCCTTGGATTGCTTGAGAGGCCAGCTTAGCAGGTTGCAAACCGGATAGATTCCGGCAAACGCGCTCACATTCTCCGGGTGGCGCATGGCCCACGCAAGCAGCATCAGGCCGCCCCGGCTCTGTCCTAACAAAACCGGCCGCCGGGAGTATCCGCGACGCACCATTTCCTCATAAAACTTCTGAAACCGTTCCGTGCTGGCGGGAGCTCCCCGCACCTCGCCGAGGTTCACTCCGGCCACGGCGACGCCCCGCTCAAGAAGTTGACGGAAATACCAGCCATGAATTGCCTTGGGATTCTGCGGCAACGTCGGCGCATACCAAACCCACGGACGCGAGGGGCCCGGCGTCCCGGGTTCCATGACAAATGCCTTCGCCTCCGCCACTTGAAAAAAGTCCGCCGGCAGTGGTAACCGTTCGATGGCATGACTCCGTGCCGGGATCAGGACAAGCGCCCCCAGAAGCATGGAAGCGGAGACGAACCAATTGCGGAGTCGATTTGCGGATTTCAGCCGATCATTCATGTGGTTCGCTGAAGACGCTGGAGCATCCCGGGCCATCCGGCAAGAGCGGCTCAAGCCCCCGGCAACTCGATGAAGCCTTCGAGCTTCCGGATGCGGGTGGGGTGGCGCATTTTCCGCAGGGCTTTGGCCTCGATCTGGCGGATGCGCTCGCGGGTGACCTGAAACTGGCGGCCGACTTCCTCAAGCGTGCGGCTGTAGCCGTCCTTGAGGCCGAAGCGTTGTTCGAGCACCTCGCGCTCGCGCTCGGTGAGAGTGTCGAGCACGTCCTTGATCTTGTCCTTGAGCATCGAGAAACCGGCTTCCTCCATCGGGTTGTCGGCGGCCTTGTCTTCGATGAAGTCGCCGAACGAGGTGTCATCCGAATCACCGACGGGTGCCTGTAAGCTGATTGGCTGCTGGGCCATCTTGAGAACGGCGCGAACACGTTCGACGGGAAGGTGGATTTCCTCGGCGATTTCCTCGGGGGACGGCTCGCGGCCGTATTCCTGGACGAGCTGTTTCTGCACGCGCATCAGTTTGTTGATCGTCTCGATCATGTGGACCGGGATGCGGATCGTGCGGGCCTGGTCGGCGATCGAGCGGGTGATCGCCTGGCGGATCCACCAAGTGGCGTAGGTGGAGAACTTGTAGCCGCGGCGGTATTCGAATTTCTCGACGGCCTTCATGAGGCCCATGTTGCCTTCCTGAATGAGGTCGAGGAACGAGAGCCCGCGGTTGGTGTATTTCTTGGCGATGGAAATCACGAGGCGCAGGTTGGCCTCGACCATCTCGGTCTTGGCCTTGAGGGCTTCCTTGAGCCAGTGCTTGAGCAGGCGATTGGACTCCTCGACGGATTCCAGCGTGTGCCATGAGCGTTGCTGGACTTCGCGCAGCTTGGTCTGGAATTCCTTGTCCTCCGGATTGGACTGCAGCTTGCGGCCGTATTTCCAGAACTTCTGCATGTAATCGTTCACCTGCTCGCAGAAATCCTCCACCACTTTCTGTTTATAATAGAAACGGGTGTAAACGCGGTTGAGGGTTTGCAGGTTTTTCTGGAAATCCTCCTCAAGCTTCTTCTTGCCGCGCGGATTCTTGGCGGAGAGCTGGCGGAAGAGGTTGTCGTTTTCCTGGTGCAGCTGCTTGAGTTGTTCGCAAAGCTTGGGCAGGCCCTTCATGTAGCGCTCGCGGGACTCGATCTTCTTGTCGAGGATCACGCGGTCGAAGCGCTCCTTGCCTTTGTTGAGCTTGTCGGCGAGCTCGAGATAGGAATCGGTGACGAAACCGAAAAGATGGAGGTGCTTGGCCACTTCGATTTCCGCATCCTCGATGCGCTTGGAAATCTCCACTTCCTGCTCGCGCGTCAGCAGCGGCACCTGGCCCATCTGCTTGAGATACATGCGCACCGGGTCATCGAGGATGTCGAGTTTCTGGTCGGCCTTGAGATCCTCCTCGTCGCCGCTGTCATCGTCGCGCTTCTTGTCCTTGTAGCGGTCCACCTCGGAGGCGTCGATGATGTCGAACTCCATGTTGCGGAGCCGCTCCATGATGGCCTCCACGTCGTTGGGATCGACGAGGTCATTGGGCAGGATCTCGTTGATGTCGTCGTAGGTGAGGTAATCCTGCTCCTTGGCAAGCTTGATGAGCTCGCGGATCTTTTCCTGAATCTCGGGCGTGTCGATCCGGCGCTTCTTGGCATCCGCAGCCTTGGCGGAAACGGAAACTTTTGGCTCTGCGGAAACCTTGGCCTCCTTTTCAGGCTTGGGCGCTGCCTTGTCCGTCTTTTCCGGCTTGGTCTTGGCAGCGGGTTTCGCTTCCACTGCCTGTGGCTTGGCGGGTGCCTTCACCGGGGCCTTGGCGGGCGCCTTCGTCACGGACTTTTCCGGGGCTTTCACCGCCGGTTTTGCCGGAACCTTGGCGGGTGCTTTGGCAACCGGTTTGGCGGGAACTTTCTCGGGCGATTTCGCCACGGGCTTCACCGGGGACTTGGCGGGTGCCACGGTTATCGGCTGGGGCTTCACGCTCTTGGCGGCCTCCTTGCCGGTCTTCACTGTCTTCTTATTCGCGGCCTCGGTCTTGTTCTGGGGGGCGGATTTCTTCGGTGAAGGTTTGGAAGAGGACATGGAAATGATGCGCTTGAATCGGGATCTGTGGATACACCTCGCCCATCCTATGGGCGCAGCGGCAAAACCGCAGGCGGGCGGAATGAAATGGCCATCCCCGGTGCCGTCAAGTCCATTCTCATAATTTGCGGATCGCTTCGCACGCCCCGTTTCATCCATCACGCCGGCCCACCGCTGCCGGGCTGGACACACACAAGCCACCGCCCGCTTCGATTTCCGGTTTCAAATTCCATCAAACCCGCCTAGCTTCCGCCGTCCGCCATGATGACCCTCACCGAAAGAGCCGCCAAGGAACTCGCACACCTTCTCTCCAGCCGCGCCAACTCGCCCGCCGCAGGGCTGCGCCTCGCCGTGCGCCGCGGCGGCTGTGCCGGCTGGCAATATGAAATGAAGGTGGCCGATCCCGAACCAGGAGATGTCATCGTGGAATCCGGTGCCGCCCGCTTGATCGTGGCCGGCGACAGCACCGCTCAACTGCGCGGTTGCGAGATCGATTACTCGGACGACCTCACGGACGCAGGCTTCAAGGTCCACAACCCGAACGCCGCTCGCTCCTGCGGCTGCGGCACCTCGTTCGAAACGGCCGACCAGCCGGCCCCGGCGGACGCGGAGGACTCCTGCGGAAATTCCTGAGCCACCCCCCACGGATTTCCCCATGCCGAGAACCATTGAAGCCCCCCCGCCCCGCCGGCCGGCGTATTTCTGGTGGCTACTGGCCAATGCCCTGGCGCTGTGCTTCGCGGTCGCCTCATGGACGGTTTGCCTGCATGTCTTCGGAAATCCGGAAATGCCGCGCAACTATGAGATCCTGCACAAGATCGGCCGCCTTCCCGAGCTCAAACGCTACACCGTGCTGGACGTCCCCAATGGCAACCTGCTCGACCCCAGAGGCCTTTACAGCCGCTTCTTCCAACTCACCGAAGACCAGCTCGCGCGCTTCAACACGCGCCTGATGCGCAACTACCTCACCAACTTCGAGCGGCCGCTCGCCCTCACCTACATCGAGGGCGACTATCAGATCGAGCAAGTCCGCGAGCTCGGCCCCGGGGATTTCATCTCACAAGGATTCGCCGTGCGCGCCCGGGCATTGGTGAAACCCGATGATTTCACCAAGCCCGCGCCCTACCCGGTGGTCATCGAGTATCTTTTTCCCACCACTGAAAGCGCCGCCCACCGCGAGTTTCGCCCGGATGACATCATGGCTGTTAGAAAAAGCCCGAACTGCGCCGCCATCCTCAACGTCGGGCGGGTTCTGGACGGCGACGATCCACTCGTCTGCCTCACCGTGGTGCCCATCGCCTACGGGCCCTACCGCGTGGGAGATGAGATCACCTTCGGCATCGAGCCACCGGCGGTAGTCAACCCCGCCGCAAGCTTCCCGCTGTTCAAGCAGTGAGTCATCTTTGCACTCAGTGTGCGGCGGCCTTGCGCAGGAGCTGCAGGCGGTCGAAGGCGGCGCCACTGAGGATCATCTCGCGGGCAAGTTCGATGCCATCGCCCATGTCATCCGCCAGGCCGGCACAGGCCAGCGCGGCACCGGCGTTCATCAGCACCATGTCGCACTTCGGACCGGTTTCGCGGCCGGAAAGGATCGCTTCGAGAATGGCGGCATTGGTTTTCGCATCGCCGCCACGCAGTTCTTCCACCTCGGCATGCTTCATGCCGAAATCGCGCGGCCGCACCTCCTCATCGGCGATGTCCTCATAGGCCCCCGCCTTGCAGATGCGGGTGGAGCCCATCAGGCTCACCTCGTCCACCACGCGCCCGTCGCCGGTGGTGCCATGGACCACCCACGCGCTCTCGCGGCCGAGCCGCTGCAGGATTTCCGCGAACGCCGGGCAAAACTCGCGCGAAAACACCCCGACGAGCTGGCACTGCGGCCGGGCCGGATTGAGCAAGGGCCCGATGAGATTGAAAATGGTCCGCACGCCACGCGTGGCGAGCGCCTTGCGCACGCCCGCCACGGCCTTGAACGCGGGATGATAGACGGGTGCGAACATGAAACCCATGCCCGATTGCTCAATGCAGCGGCGGAAGCCGTCCGGCGGCAGGTCGATGCGGATGCCGAGCGCCTCCAGCACGTCCGCGCCACCGCTCTTGGAGGTGATGCCGCGGTTGCCGTGCTTGACGACCACCGCCCCGGCCGCCGCTGCGATGAACATCGCGGTGGAAGAAACGTTGAACAGATCCAACTGGTCGCCGCCGGTGCCGCAGACATCGAGCGTAGGGCCCTCCAGCTCCAGCAATCCAAGATGCGGCTCCACCGCATGGCCGAGGAAGGCTTCCACGAAGCCGGCGATCTCACCCGGCGTTTCGCCTTTCTTGGCGAGCGCTTCGAGCAGCCGAGCTTTCTTTTCATCCCCGACGGCGGTGTCCAGCAAGAGCTCGGCGGCCACCTCTACTTCCCGCGCGGAAAGTTCCTGCCCGTCCTCAAGATGGTGAATCAATGCATCCATGGCAAAATCCTAAAGCCCGCCGCGAGCCCGCGGCCAGAAAGAAGCGCCATAAAAAAACCGCCGACGGGCGGACCCGGCGGCGGTTTTGGGAAATGCTGGCAAATCAATGCTCGCGGCAGAACTGCTCGAAGCGGGTGAGACCCTCGTTGAGGATGTCCAGCGTGGTGCAGTAGCTCAGGCGGATGCCCTCGTCATAGCCGAAGGCGACTCCGGGCACGGCGGCCACCTTGTAGCGCGAGAGCAGCTTGTCGCAGAGGTTGAGCGACTTCAGACCGGTGTTGCCGGTGTAAACGAAGAAGTAGAACGCGCCCTGCGGCTCCAACACGCGGATGTTCTGGATCGCCTTGAGGCGGGAAAACACGAACTGGCGCTTCACGTCGTATTCGCCGCGCAGGTCCTCGATGAAGGTTTGGTCGCCCTGCAGGGCCGCCAGCGCGCCGTATTGCGAGAAGGTGTTGGCGTTGGAAATGGTGTGGTTCTGGATCTTGTCGATCGCATCCGCCAGCGGCTTGGGAGCGGCGGTGTAGCCGAGGCGCCAGCCGGTCATCGAGTAGCACTTCGAGAAACCGTTGACGGTGATGGTGAGGTTGTAGAGTTCGTCGCTGAGCGAGGCGATGGAAACGTGCTTGGCCTCGCCATAGACGAGTTTTTCGTAAATCTCATCGGAAAGGATGACGATGTCTTCCTCCAGCGCGATTTCGCCCAGCGCGCGCAGTTCGGCTTCGGTGTAAACGGCACCGGTCGGGTTGCCGGGGGAGTTGATGATGACCATCTTGGTGGCCGGGGTCATCGCTTCCTCGAACTGCTCGGGAGTCATTTTCCAACCGGTGGATTCCTTGGTTTCCACCAGCACCGGCACACCGCCGGCGAGACGCACCATTTCCGGATAGGAAACCCAGAATGGCGTGGGAATGATCACTTCGTCACCTTCCTCGATCACGGCGAGGATCGCATTGAAGCAGGCCATCTTGGCACCGCCGGTCACGCAGATCTGGTTGGGCGCGTATTTGAGATTGTTGTCGATGAGGAACTTGGCGGCGAGCGCCTCGCGCAGTTCCGGGATGCCACCGGCGGGCGTGTATTTCGTTTTGCCGTCGCGCAGCGCCTGGATGGCGGCTTCCTTGATGAAGTCCGGGGTGTCCACTTCGGGCTCGCCGCCGGCCAGTGCGTAAACCTCCTCGCCTTTGGCGATCATGGCTTTTGCCTGCGCGGTGACGGCGAGGGTGAGTGACGGGGAAACCTTGGCAATACGGGATGAGATGCTGTCCATTTGAGCTGGCGAATAAGGATTGTTTCCGCCCGGCCCGGGGGGAACGAAGGATTTCGCGCGCCCACCCGGATGAGCGGGCGCTTTTGTGGGGCCTCACCCCATGCCGTGGCAAGCGAAATGAGCGGCCGGATTCAGGTCGGAATCATGGAATTTCCGCCCTGTCCTTGATCAAGCGATCTCCCTGCCCGCAACGATGAAGCCGATGGGATGGACCACGCCCGTTGACTCGGGAACACCCTAGCCTCCACCGAAAACAATCTAAAACAACGCTGTCACCGGCTTGCCCATGTCCGCGATCTTGAATGGCCTGCGGGTGGGCGACATGACGACTTGCTCGTGGGAAATGCCGAGGGCGTGGGCGATGGTGGCGTTGAAATCCTGCACGGTGACCATGCCGTCCTTGACCTTGTTTCCGCCGGCATCGGTGAGGCCGTAGCGGATACCGCCCTTCACGCCGCCACCAGCCAGCACGCATGAAAATGCGGATGGGTGATGATCCCGCCCGCCTTGGTGCTCGGCCTTGATTTCCGGAGTGCGGCCGAACTCGGTGGCCACGACGACCAGCGTTTCATGGAGTTTGCCGCAGGCTTCCAGATCGGTGATGAGCGCGGCGTAGGCTTGGTCGAACTCCCGGCAGCGGCCTTCCACGCCGGTGAAGTTGTCATAATGGGTGTCCCAACCGCCGAGCTGGACCTCCACGAAGCGCACGCCGTGCTCCACCAGCCGGCGCGCGAGCATACAGCCCTGGGCGAAGCGCCCGGGGCCGTAGAGCTCGCGGGTGGCCGGCGGTTCCTCGCGCAGGTCGAAGGCCTTGAGGTCCTTCGAGTTCATCAGGGCCACCGCCTCGCGGTAGAGTTCCTCGTAAGCTTTCACGTCGGCATTCGGGAAGCGTCCGTGGAAGCGCCGGTTGAGCTTGTCCGCCAGCGCGAGGCGGCGCTCGAAATCCTCGGCCGCCACTTCTCCGGCGCGGTGCGAGTCCTTGAGGCCTTCCTCCGGGCTGCCGATGGGTGCGGCGGCATATTTCGCGCCGAAAAAACCGCCGCCGGTGAGGTCCGGCGAGCTGTCGATGGCCACGAAACCCGGCAGTTCCGGATGGAGGCGGCCGCCGAGTTTGAGCACCCACGAGCCGAGCGAGGGATGCTTGATGGTGCCGCGCATGCCATAACTCGTGTGCATGATGTAGGAGCCCTGCTCGTGCGCGCCCTGGGTGGAGTTCATCGAGTTGATGACGCACACCTTATCCATCACCCCGGCGGTTTTGCTGAGGTAGTGGCCGAGCATCACGTCATCCGCCTTGGTGGGGATGGCGGTGGTTTTTCCCATCACGTCCTTTTTCCTGGGCTTCGGATCGAAGGTGTCGATGTGGCTCATGCCGCCGGCCATGAACAGATAGATGACATGTTTCGCCCGCGCCTTGGCATCCGCGGCGGGTGCGGCTCCGGCGATGGTGGGGCCGAACATCGGCAGCAAGTGCACGCCCAGCAGGGTGCGCGCCGCATGGGACATGAAACCGCGGCGGCTCAGTTCATCCGATTTGAGAAAGGGATTGGTGGACATGGGGATCATTGCAGGAAGAGGAATTCGGAGGACATCACGAGTGCGGAAACAATGTTGCGGCAGCCTTCTTCCGGGCCGCGGGCCTTGATCTCCTCCAGCATCCAGCCCATCTCCTCTTGATCCGGCGGACGGCTGAGGATGGCGATGTGGAGCCGGCGGATCCGCTCCTGATCCGAGCCGGCGCCCTCCAGGCACTGATAGAGGTGCGCGTCCGGATTGTTGACCAGCCGGTCCTGCACAAAGCCGTTCATCAGCGAGAGCACCTGCCCGACGTTCGGCTCGCGGCTGGCGGCATCCACCACCTCGCGGTCGGACGCGCCGAAGAGATAGAGCAGATGATCGCGCGGCGCGGGAGATGGCAGCTCCGAGGCCCTCACCAGCGCGCTGGCGTCGCGGTTGCGGGCGAGCCTCATCATCATCATGCCATCGCCGCCGGATTGGCTGGCGCGGCGGATTTCCTCGAGCAGTTTGGCGAAATACGCACGCACCTCCGTCTCGGATTTCAGGGCGAGCACTTCCTTGGAAATCTGCGGCATCGTGCGCTTCCCTTCCAGCACCGGCACCCCGCCCAGATAGACGCGGTCGTCCAGCGGGCGGGCGGGCTCGCGGTCCGGATCCCCGCCGGCCAGCGTGATGAGCGAGTCCCAGATCTGCTCTGCCGGCAGCCGCTGGATCTTGCGGCCGTGGAAATCATCGCCGCCTTCGACGATGGACGCGTTCGGATTGGTGGCGAACTGGAAGGTGCGCGTGAGCAGCAACGCGTGCTGGAAGGAGCGCAAGTCATAGTTGAGCTCCACCATCAGATCTCCCAACAGCGCGATCATCGGCGGATGGTGCGTCTTGTCAGGAGCCAGCCAGTCGTCCACCGGTTCGTAGAGTCCCCGGCCCATGACGCGTTTCCACATGCGGTTGGCGATGACGGTGGGAAAGCGCTGGTCCGTGCGTTCCACGATCCAGCCGACCAGCTTGGCGCGGCCGTCGTTTTCATCCTGCTTGTCGCTCATCCGCACGGTTTTGCCGAAGGGTGTGCGCCCGGCGACCACCTCGCCCGGCTTGCCATCGCGGTATTGGTAATCCGACGGCAGCGGGATGCGCCCGGCCCCGCCGCCGCCCAGCGACATGCCGTAGATGCCGTCCCACAGGATGCGGGCGGCGCGCATTTCATCCGAGTTGGCGCGCTCGCCGCGGCTGATTTCCATCCACAGCGGCTGCATCAACTCGCGCCCCAGCGGCTCCTGGCCGTGGGTGAAGGCGGCAAGCTGATAGAAATCATGGCGCTCGGCGGTGCCGAAGGGATCGTCATGGCACTGCGCGCACTCCATGCGCTCGCCGAGGAAGATCCGCATGGTGTTGGAAAGGTTATCCAGCGGCATGCCAAGGTCCCGCGTGTAGTAGCCCACGGCCGCGGTTTCCGGATCCCAGCCGTCGCCCGAGGATGCGAGCAGGCGCCGCGTGAATTCATCCCACGGCATGTTGTCGGCCATCGCCTTGCGCACCCAGTGGCGATACGGCTCATTGGTCACGGAGGAGTTGACGCGCCCGTCCGTGACGCGCAGCAGGTCAAAGGCCCAGTTGGCCATGTGGCTGGAGTAGCCCGGGGATTGCAGCAGGTAATCCACCACCTGCGCGCGCTTGTCCGCATCCTCGATTTCCAGAAACGCCAGCGCCTCCTCCGATGTGGGAATGCGCCCGATGGCCACCAGAAACACCCGCCGCAGGAATGTCGCGTCGTCCGTGACCGCCGGCACCGGCAGGTTCTTGCTGCGGTAGAATGCGGCCACCTGCCGGTCGATGCGCAGCGCCGCCTGCTTGAGCCGTGCGGAGTCCGCTCCGGCCTGTCCCACAGCCTGCGGGCTGGCGGATAGGAGGGTGGCGGCGGAAAGGGTGAAAAGGAAAAGGCGCGTCATTGAATCCCGGCAACCTAGCCAAATCCGCAGCCGCGTCAATTTGTGGTTTTTCCGATGCTTTTCACGCGCTTGCCCGGAATTTTTCCCTCAAACCCTTGCCAGCCCGGGGGCAGTGGTTTAAGCCCGCCGCCTATGGCAAACTATCGCGTGCTGGTATCGGACCCCATCTCGGACAAGGGCGTGGACGCCCTGCGCAATGCCCCGGGCATCGACGTTGACGTCAACACCGGCCTCAAGCCGGACGAACTGCTCAAAATCATCGGTGATTACCACGGCCTCGTCGTCCGCTCCCAAACCAAGGTCACGCCCGAGGTCTTCGCCGCCGCGAAAAACCTCAAAGTCATCGGCCGCGCCGGCGTGGGCGTGGACAACATCGACCGCTCCGCCGCCACCGACCACGGCGTGGTGGTGATGAACACCCCCAGCGGCAACACGATTTCCACCGCCGAGCACGCCTTCACGCTGATGCTCTCGCTGGCCCGCTACATCCCGCAGGCCCACGCCTCGATGATCGCCGGAAAATGGGACCGCAAGTCCTTCGAGGGCGTCGAGATGAACGGCAAGCGCCTCGCCATCCTCGGCATGGGCCGCATCGGCACCGAGTTCGCCAAGCGCGCCCAGGCCTTCGGCATGACCGTCGTCGCCTTCGATCCCTTCCTCACCGCCGCCCGCGCCCAGTCGCTCAAGGTCGAACTCGCCCAGAGCCCGGATGAGGCGCTCACCGGCGCGGACGTCGTCACCCTGCACATCCCGCTCACGCCGGAAACCAATCACATCCTCAACGAGCAACGCCTCAAGCTCATGAACCGCGGCGCGCTGGTGGTCAACTGCGCCCGCGGCGGTCTCGTCGATGAAGCCGCCGCCAAGGCGTTGCTCGACGCCGGCCACCTCGCCGGCATCGCGCTCGACGTTTACGAAACCGAGCCGCCAGCCGCGGATTTTCCGCTGTTTGGCGCGAAAAAATGCGTCTTCACCCCGCACCTCGGCGCGTCCACGGCCGAGGCGCAGGAAAACGTCGGCATCGAGGTGGCGCACCAAGTGAAGGACTTCCTCGTCACCGGCGAGATCCGCAACGCGGTGAACATGCCCAACCTCGATAGCCGCACGCTCGAAAGCGTGGGCCCGTACCTTGCCCTGGCCACCTCGCTCGGCAAGCTGCTCTCTCGCATCGCTCCGGCCCAGTGCGACAGCATCCGCGTCTCCTACCTCGGCGCCGTCTCCGAGCTCGATACCGAGCTCATCACCCGCACCGTTCTAACAGGTTACCTCGCCGCCGCCCACGACGAGGCGCAGGTGAATCTCGTAAACGCCCCGGCCGTGGCCAAGACCTTCGGCCTGCAAGTCAGCGAGTCCACCGTGGCACTCGCCACCAACTGCACCGAGCTCATTGAGGTTTCCGCCATCAAGGGCGGTGAAGTCTGCACCGTGGCCGGCACCTTCTACGGCAAGGCCCCGCGCATCGTCCACATCGCCGGCCACAACGTGGAAACCAATCCCATCGGCCGCTTCCTCTTCGTGGAAAACGACGACCGCCCCGGCATTGTCGGCCTCATCGGCACCTCCCTCGGCGGTGCCTCCGTCAACATCGCCAACATGGCCCTCAGCCGCAATGCCGACCACACCCGCGCCGTCACCGTGATTGAGGTGGACACCGAGCCGCCCGCCAAACTCCTGGAAACCCTGCGCGCCACCCCCGGCATCATCCGAGTGCTGAGCTTCGCGCTCTGACCGCCCATTCGATGATGAATGTTCGATGGCGTTCAAAGCAGCGCCGCACCGCGGTGTGTTACAAGGAGGCCGTCGGTTCCGCAAAGGATCGGCGGTCTCTCTTGTTGGGAAGGATCAAAAACACGGCGGTAGTCCGACGGGAAGCACAAAGCGAAGCTGGCGGAACCAACAGACCACCCCCCGCAGCAATGGGATGGAGCCGCTGGTCGGATTTGAACCGACGACCTGCTCATTACGAATGAGCTGCTCTACCCCTGAGCTACAGCGGCTTTTAAAAACCCCGGAAGGCTGGCGGCGGACGGGTGCCGGATCGCGAAGAGGAAAGAAGCAAGCCGGAGCGGCGGAGTCAAGGATTTGAACTGGATTTGAAATGATCCGCTGGTCGGAATCAAACTCGTGTTGGCAAAGCGCGGATTTCCGTGTTAAGGCCACGGGCCGGATCCCGCAGCCATGGCCAAAGCCCGAGTCACCACCACCGCCGCCCTCGCCCGGCATCTGGGAATTTCCCGCTGGACGGTCTCGCGCGTGCTCAATGGCCACAGCGGCGTGAAGGAGGAAACCGTGCGGATGGTGAAACAGGCCATGCACGATCTGGGCTTCCAGCCAAGCGCACTGGCCCGCGGCTTGCGCGGCGGGCAGACGGCCACCGTCGGCGTCTGTTTCCAGGATTTGGACTCGCCGGTGCTTGCGATGCGCGCCGCCTCGCTCCAGCAGCGGCTGCGCGAGGAGGGCTACCAGACGATCATCGAACTGTCCGGCGACAATGTGGAACTCGAACGCGGTGCGATCCGGCGTTTCGTGGGCCAGCACGTGGATGGCATCGTGCTGATTTTTTCCCGTCTGGCGACGGACGATCCGGCGCTGCGCATGCTGGAAAGAAGCGGCACGCCCTGCTTCTGGGTGGACCCGGAAAACCCGGTGCCCGGCGACCGCATCCTGCTCGACCGCGCCCGCTCGATGAAGCTGGTGCTGGAACATCTCACGGGGCTCGGCCACCGCAGGATCGCGCTGTTAGGGATCGACCCGCGCAACCGCTTCGGAGCCCTGCGTATTCCCGGCCTGCGGAAATACGCACCGAAGTGCGGCCTGGATTTCGAGCGTGATTTCATCCAGCTGTTTCACCCCGGCGAGACGAAGCACACCTTCGAATACGGCTATGAACTCGCGGGCGAACTCATCGGGCAATGCGCCGGAAACCTGCCCACGGGCATCATCGCCCTCAACGACCGCATCGCCATCGGAGCGATCAACCGCTTGCGCGAGGACGGCATCCGAGTGCCCGAGGACATCTCGGTCATCGGCTATGACAACATCGCCGTGGCCGAGCACTTTTTCCCATCGCTCACCACCGTGGACCACCAGACCAACCGCCTCATGGACCTCGCCGTGCGCGGGCTGCTCGAACGCCTCGAACCGGAAAATTCCGACCTGCCGCCCCGCGAATCCCATGTCCATCCCAAGCTCGTCATCCGCCACTCCACCGGCCCGGTCAGGGGCTGATGCCCAGCCTGCGCTGACGATTTATCAAACCCGCCATTCCGATGAAAAAATGCCCCTATTGCGCTGAGGAAATCCAGGATGAAGCCATCAAGTGCAAGCACTGCATGGAGTTTCTCGACGGATCACGGCGGGCCACGCCGCCCGCCCTGCCGCCTGGCCGGGATCAGGCGCTGCCATGGTATTTCAGAACCGGATTCATCGTTCTGATGTTTCTAACGCTGCCTCCACTGGCGCTGCCTTCCGTATGGTTGCACCCGAAACTTCACCTCGCCTGGAAACTGGCAATCACAGCGGCGGTTTTGGGGTTTTGCTGGATCAGTTACGCCGCCATCCAAGGGTTCATCCATCAATTCGACGAGGCCACCCGGATGCTCAATGAAATGCGAATTTGAGTGAGTGATGCACTGCTGCCGCTTCGAAATACGGATTCCCGATTAACAAAACCAAACACGTGTATGATTTCTCCGTCGTCCAAGCCATTTCCGCCATGGAACCCATCCGCATCCTGCTCACCACCACGTCCTACCAGGACATTTCCGGTCCGCACCATGAGTTGCTCGAATCCACCGGCGCGGAGATCATCCGCGAGCGCGGGCCGCTGTCCGAGGCGCGAATGCTGGAGTTGGTCGGTGACTTCGACGCCATCCTCTGCGGTGACGACATGATTTCCCGCGCCGTGCTGGAGAAGGCCGCGCCGGAAATTGGAAGCGGCTCACCGGCCACGAGATCATGGGCAAGACCATCGGCATCATCGGTCTTGGCCGGATCGGCAAGGAGGTGGCCATCCGCGCCAAGGCCTTCGGCATGACGGTGATCGCTTTCGACGTTTATTGGGATGATGGCTTTGCTTCCGACTACGACGTCGCTCGTGCTGCCAGCGTGGCGGAGGTTTTTGAAAAATCGGACGTCATTTCCCTGCACACCAATCTCACCCCGGAAACCCGCGAGATGGCCCGCGCGGAAACCATTGCCACCATGAAGAACGGCGAGATCATCCTCAACTGCAGCCGTGGAGAAGTGGTACACACCGCGGATCTCGCCGCCGCTATCGAAAGCGGCAAAGTCGGCGGCTACGGAGCCGACGTTCTCGATGAAGAGCCGCCGCGCGCGGACCATCCGCTGCTCAAGGCGAAGAATTGCATCAGCATCTCCCACATCGGTTCAAGCACCTATGAAAGCGTGCAGCGCCAGGCGATAATGGCCGCGCAAAACCTGCTCCACCTGCTGCGCGGGGAGAAACCGCTGGTCCAGGTCAACGACGTCCCGCCGCCCAAAGCGCTCATCTAAACAGGAAAATCCCATGTCGGAAATCTTCTACGTCGTTCCTGAAGACCAGCACAACGCGCTGGTGGCCGCCGTTTACCGCAAGCGCGGCTACAGCGCCGCCGAGGCCACCGATGGCGCGCGCTTCTGCGCCGAGGCCACGCGCCACGGCATCCGCACCCACAACGCGCTCAAGGCGCTGCACCTCGATCACCGGTTCGGCTCCGCCGCCGGCGGCTGCGTGCCCAAGACGAAGATCGAGAAGATCAAAACCCGCTTCAAAGGCGCGGAAGTGTGGAATGCCAACAAAAAGCTGGGCCAGGCCACCGGCTACGCCGCCATCAAGCTGGCCGACAAATACGGTGTCGGCATGGTTTCCGTGGACAACGCCTTCCACTATCTCTGGGGCTTCGGCTACGTGATGGATGCCGCTCGATCCGCAAAAAACAGTGGACTACTCTTCTCGGATGCCGAAATTCACGCCTTCAACGACCTCGCCAAAGAAGCCCGCAAGGCCAAATGGAAAGTCTCCGATTACAAAGTCGCGGAATAATCCGACCGATCAGTCAGATCCGTCCAATCTAACAACACCCACTAAAAATCATGCCCCTGACCATCAAACCAAAATCTGAATGCACCTTTGACCAGATTTCCCTCGGTGAGGTCATGCTCCGTCTTGATCCCGGCGAAGGCCGGATCCGCACCGCACGCCACTTCACCGTTTGGGAAGGCGGCGGCGAATACAACACCTCACGCGGCTTGCGCAAATGCTTCGGCTACAAGACCGCCGTGAAAGCGTTCCCCAACTTCAAGGTCGCCTCCACCACTCCTGGCGACACCTCCATGGTCACCCGCAAGGAAGTCGAGAAAGTCATCGGCGGCGGCGCACGGGTTGTTAGATAAAAGATCAGCCTGATCCGTCAGATCGGACGGGTCTTCCAACACAGAAACACAACAGCATCATGAACGAATCCCTATCGGACATCGGACTCATCGGCCTTGCGGTCATGGGCCAGAACCTCGCACTCAACATCGCCGACCACGGCTTCCGCATCTCGGTTTACAACCGCACCACCGCCACCATGGAGAAATTCGTGGCGGAAAACCCGGACACGCCCGGCGGCTTGGTTGGCTTTGCCACTTTGGAGGAATTCGCCGCCAGCCTGAAGCGACCGCGCCGCGCTGTCATCATGGTCCAGGCCGGCAAGGCCACCGATGCGGTGATCGACGCGCTCACACAAGTTTTCGAACCTGGCGATATCATCATCGACGGCGGCAACTCGAAGTGGACCGACACCATCCGCCGCGAGAAGGAACTCAAGGAAAAGGGTTTCCTGTTCATCGGCAGCGGTGTTTCCGGCGGCGAGGAAGGCGCGCGTTTCGGTCCGGCAGTGATGCCCGGTGGCGACGCCGAGGCCTACAAGCACCTGGAGCCGGTTTGGAACGCGATCGCCGCGAAGGTCGACCCCGTCACCGGCAAGGAACTCAAGGGTGCTGCTCCCGGCAAACCGATTGTCGGCGGCGTGCCCTGTGCCACCTACATCGGCACGGATGGAGCGGGCCACTACGTGAAGATGGTCCACAACGGCATCGAATACGGTGATATGCAGATGATCTGCGAAGCTTACGACCTCATGCGCAAACTGCTCGGCATGTCCGCCCCGGAAATCGCCTCCGTGTTCAAAAAATGGAACACCGGCGTGCTCGACAGTTTCCTCATTGAAATCACCGGCGAAGTGCTCGCCCAGAAGGACCCGATGACCGGCGGCGACCTGGTCGATCTGATCCTCGACACCGCCGGCCAGAAAGGCACCGGCAAGTGGACCAGCGTCAGCGCGCTCGACATGGGAGTGCCCGCCCCCACGGTGGCCGAGGCCGTGTTCGCCCGCTGCATCTCCGCCGTGAAGGACGAGCGGGTGGCCGCCAGCAAGATTCTATCAGGCCCCGACGCCGCCTATCAAGGTGACAAGGAGGAGCTCATCGAGGCCATCCACGCCGCGTTGTATTGTTCGAAGATCTGCTCGTATGCGCAAGGTTTCCAACTGATGCGCGAGGCGCAAAAGGAATACGGCTGGACGCTCGACTTCGGAAAAATCGCCCAGATTTTCCGCGGCGGCTGCATCATCCGCGCGATTTTCCTGCAAAAGATCACCGAGGCCTTCGAACGCGATGGCCAGCTCGCAAATCTATTGCTGGATCCGTATTTCCAGGGCGAGGTGGAGAAGCTCCAGCCGCAATGGCGCAAGGTCGTCGCCACCGCCGCGCTCAACGGCGTGCCCGCACCGTGCATGGGCAGCGCGCTTTCGTATTACGACGGCTACCGCTCGGAGAAACTCCCCGCCAACCTGCTGCAAGGCCAGCGCGACTACTTCGGCGCTCACACCTACGAGCGCACCGACCAACCGCGCGGCAAGTTCTTCCACATCGACTGGCCCGAGCCCGGCCGCCCGCAGATTGAGGCCTGACAAGAATTATCCGCAGCGGGCAGGACCAGCCCGCACGCATCAAAATCCCGGGCGTCGGCTACCGCATGCGCTAATCCGGATGATATTCACCCGCCCGTGCCTGATCCTGTTTTGACATCACGGGCATCGGGCGGCAACAATCCCACCATGAACGCGCCCAACGAGTCCACCCGCGCCGCCGAACTCAAAGCGATGCAGGATTCGATTTATCGCGAGAAAATCCTCCGTGCCCGCCGTCAGACACCGGAAGAGCGGCTCGCGGATGTGTTCGAGCTGTCCAACCACCAGTTCGCGATGATGTTGGGAGGCGCCATGCACCGCATCGGAAGCACCAACGTTGAAGAAGGATGGAGAGAAGTGGCACGCTGGATGCGTCGCCTGGATCGCGTCCGCGAACATAACCACTATGCGACTGAAAGAAGGATCTCATGAAACTCGAGGAACTTGCCGTGCTTGTGATCGAAGCCGCCGAGGCTGAGAACGTCGAATTCATGGCCGTCGGTGCGATCGCTGCCGGAGCCTATGGCGTCCCGCGATCCACCCGGGATGTCGATCTCCTGGTCAGCATCCAGTTTCCCAAAAAAATCGACGCTTTGATGCGCCGCCTGTCATCTCACATCACATTCGATCCACAGGTCACCTTTGACACCCTCACTTGGGGTGCCCGCCATGTGGGAATCAGCCGGGTTTCCCCGCCCTTCAAAGTCGAATTTTTTGAAACCTTTGACGACCCATTCGTGGTTTCCGAATTCAGTCGGCGCCGCAAGGTCTTTGTTCCGTTACTCAATCGCGAAACCTGGCTGCCCACGCCGGAGGACGTAGTGGTCCAGAAACTCCGCTGGGGCCGCAGCAAGGATCTCGACGACGCCCGCGACGTGCTCGCCGTGCAAGGCCCCGAAACGCTCGACATGGCCTACATCGAACATTGGTGCGGACTCCACGACACGCTTGCCCGCTTGCACGAAGCCCTGGCCGGAATTCCGCCTCTCGACTGAAGCTTCATCTAACAACCATGTCATAATCCCCGCCATTCCGCGAATGGCTCTTGTGGTCGATGCGCGCGAAAAGACTCACCACCGGCGGCGATCAGCGCGGGTTGGGTGGATGGGAGCGACCTTGGAGCCGAGTCGGCGGGTGGTGGCAATCCCGCATTTCACTTGGAGTGGCCGGCCGGCGGGCCTATCTTGTGCCGGATGACGCATGAGGAAGACGAACGCGCGTTTTTTGATTTCATGGCCACCGAAAGGAGCGCCTCACCGCGGACCTTGGCCAATTATCGTGACGCTCTGGCCGCATACCGCGACTGGCGCGGCGCGGGTTTCCAAAACTGGCGGGATGAAACGGCGGATGATTTCCGCGACTATCTCTTCGCCCTGATGAAACACGGGCTCAAGCGCTCGACCATCCGGCTGAGGTTCGCGGCGCTGCGCTCGTTTTACAAATTCCTCGTTCTGCGCCGCGGGCTGGGCCGCAGTCCGGTGGCGGAAGTGCAGTTGCCGAAACCCGAGCGGCCGCTGCCGGTGGTGCTCACGGTCGGACAGATCGACGAGTTGTTAGGCATGCCGCTGCGGCTGCCGGCCGATAAAAAGTCGCCGCCGTGGCTGCCGCTGCGCGATGCGGCGATCCTCGAGTTGTTCTATTCCTGCGGCCTGCGGATTTCCGAACTGCTCGCCGTGGATGTGAAGGACGTGGATTTCATCGGGGAAACGGTGAAGGTGCGTGGCAAGGGAGCCAAGGAGCGCATCGTGCCGGTCGGCGGACCTGCGATCCATGCGATCCAACGTTACCGGCAGGAGGCGGCAGTCACCTCCGGCCCCTTGTTTCTGAGCAAGCGCCGCACGCGCATCACCCAGCAGGCGGTGGATTTGTTGCTGAGGAAATACTTGAAGCACAGCGGCATCCCGTTTGCCATCAGCCCGCACAAGCTGCGGCACAGTTTCGCCACGCATCTGCTGGATGCCGGCGCGGACTTGCGCAGCGTGCAGGCCTTGCTCGGCCATGCCTCGCTTTCCACCACACAAATCTACACCCACGTCACCAAGGAGCGCCTCAAGCAGGCCTACGACGACGCCCATCCCAGAGCTTGAAAACGATTTACCAATTCCTCGCCGCGCTTCTCATGCTGGCAAGCTGCGCGCCCGGCCACAGAGCTGTGCGGCAGCAAACTAGCAGCCGTTCCGCGGCTAATGCCGGTCCTGTCTCGGTGTTGTTCGTGGGAAACAGCTACAGCTTCGAGGTTCCCAAACAACTGCGGCGCATCGCGGCAGGCAACGGAAGGAAACTGCGCGTGGCCCAGGTCACCCATGGCGGATGGTCGCTGGCGCAGCATGTGGAGGATGGCGGGGCCCTGCATGAAATTCGCGAGGGTGGCTGGGATGTGGTGGTCATCCAGGAGCAAAGCCGCATTCCCGCCGTGCCGGCGCGGCGGACCCGCGAGATGATTCCCAATGTGCGTGTGCTGGCCAGGGAGGCGCGTGCCGCTGGCGCAGTGCCGGTGCTCTATCAGACATGGGGACGCCGCGACGGCGACGCGCATTATTCCGCCGGGGATGATTTCATGGCGATGAACCGGCGTTTGCGCGATGGCTACCGTGAGGCCGCGCGAGCCGCAGGTGGATTGACCATCGTGCCGGTGGGCGATGCATGGGAGCGCGAGGTTTCCGCAGGCCGCCGCGATGAGCTTTTCCAAGCAGACGGCAGCCATCCGACACCCCGCGGCAACAGGCTCGCGGCGGAGACATTTTACGAAGCCCTCTTTTCCGGAAAGCAACTCTAACCAAAAAAGCGCATCATCCGTTTCAGCACGGAAAGCGAGGCGCCCGGCGGCGGATAACGGAACGCCGGATCGGTCCGGAGCGAGCGCCGCAGCACCGCGCGCCGGTGACTGAAGCACTCGAAGCTCGCCCGGCCGTGATACATTCCCATGCCGCTCTCCCCCACCCCGCCGAAGGGCAGGTCGCGGCCCAGAATGTGGCTGATGGTGTCGTTGATGCAGACGCCGCCGGAGCGCGTTTCCGCAAGCACGCGTTCGTGCAAAGCGCTGTCCGCGGTGAACAGATACAGAGCCAGCGGCAGCGGCTGATCGCGCAGGGTTGTTAGAACATGGCTGATGTCGTCATACTCCAGCACCGGAAGGATCGGACCGAAGATTTCCTCAGTCATCACGCCGGAGTCGCGCCCCACATCAGTTAGAATGGCGGGCTCAAGATACAAGTCATCGGCATCCGTGCGGCCGCCGAGTAAGATCTTTCCATCGGAAAGCATGGCTTGCAGCCTGTCGAAATGCCGGCGGTTGATGATGCGCCCGTAGTCCGGGCTTTGCTGCGGATTTTCGCCGTAAAAATCGCACACCGCCTTGCGCAGCGCCTCCAGCAGCGCGGGTGCCACCCGGCGGTCCACCCACACATGGTCCGGCGCCACACAGGTCTGGCCGGCGTTCATGAACTTTCCCCAGACGATCCGCCGCGCGGTCAGCTCGATCGGCGCATCGGCGCTGACAATGCACGGGCATTTCCCGCCGAGCTCCAGCGTGACGGGTGTCAGGTGGCGGGCCGCAGCGGCCATCACCGCGCGCCCGGTGCGGGTGCTGCCGGTGAAGAAAATCGTGTCGAACTTTTCGCGCAGCAAGGCCTCCGCGCAGTCCTGGCCGCCCTCGATCACTGCGATGAACTCCTCCTCAAACGTTTCCGCCATCAACGTGGCGATCATTGCGGCCGTGTGAGGCGCGAATTCCGAGGGCTTGAGCACCGCGGTGTTTCCGGCGGCGATCGCACCCACCAGCGGAGCGAGCAGCAATTGCAGCGGGTAGCTCCAAGGTCCGACGATCAAGGCCACGCCAAACGGCTCGCGCCGCAATTCGGCATGTGACGGCCAGGCGAGCACGGGTGCCCTGCGGCGCTCGGGTTTCATCCATGCGGGCAGGTTTTTGATCGCATGGCGGATTTCCCCGAGCACAAATCCGATCTCCGTCGCATACGCCTCGTGCGGGCTTTTCCGCAAATCCGCATGCAGCGCGGCCAACAAGTCCGCCTCCCGCGCGATCAGCCCGTCCCGCAGCGCCTCCAGCTTGCCGCGGCGGAACTCCGCGGTGGCAGTCGCTCCGGTCAGGAAAAACGCCCGCTGGCGTGCGATGAGAGGGCCGTGATCCATATTCTGTTTGCGGCATGCAGACCATGGCGTAAAGCTGAGTCAAGAAATGATTCGGACACTGTTCATCGGGATTCTGGCCACCACAATGATCGCGCGAGCGGATCAAGCGGCGGACGCACTGACGCACGCGGGCATCGCCGGGTTCTCGGCGGCTTATCAGGCATGGGACGGCGAGGGCTTCGCGAAAGCCGCGCGGCAGTTCAGCCAAGCCGCCGCGAAATCCCCGAAATCCGCCACCAATTACTACTGGCAGGGAACCGCCTCGTTTCACCAGATGCTCCAGCTCCAAAGCATGGGAAAAAACACTGCGGCGGATCACCCCATGGAGGGCGCCATCCACGCCTTCGAAACCGCCGTGGCGCTGGACCCGCACCACGCTGAAAGTCATGCGCTGCTCGGCACCCTCTATGGCATGAAAATCCAGGGTGGCATCCTGCGTGCCATCCGCTTCGGTCCGCGCGTGCAGGAACACCAGAAGCAGGCACTGCACTTCGGAGCGCACAATCCTCGTGTCCGTTATCTGTTAGGAGCCGGGCGTTTCCACGTCGCGAAGAACGCCGCCGCCCATCGCGAGGCGCTCGACACCCTGCTGGCTGCCGAAAAGCTTTTTCTTGAGGAAGCGAAACGTCCGGCCAAGCCCTTCGAACCGCGCTGGGGTCTGAGTAGTTGCCGCACGTTCATCGGCCGCACCTATCTGAAACTCGGCGACCGCGCCCATGCGGCGGAGTATTTCAAAAAAGCGCTCGCAGAGCACCCGAATGATCACATCGCAAAGGAGCAGCTCGCCAAAATCACCCCACATTGATTTCCTCCATGAATTCCAAAAAAGTCATCGTCATCGGCTCCGGCCTCGGTGGAATCTCCGCCGCCATCTCGCTCGCCCAGGAAGACTACGAGGTCACCATCCACGAAAA
Source organism: Verrucomicrobiaceae bacterium (assembly GCA_003820635.1). The sequence goes on from RPOS01000023.1 coordinate 25,731, forward strand.
GAACCCGCGGATCGGCGGCAAGCTCAATATCCTCGAGGCGCAGGGCTACAGCTTCGACCTCGGCCCCTCCATTCTCACGCTGCCGCACATTTTCGAGCGTCTCTTCGAACGCTCCGGCCGGAAAATGAGCGACTACATCCCGATCCGCGCGCTGCGTCCGCATTGGCGGAATTTCTTCGAAGACGGCAAGGTGGTGGACCTCGATCCCGATCCCGCGATCATGGCCGCCGAGGCGCGCAAGGTGGGCGAGGATCCGGCAAACGTGGAACGCTTCCTCCAATACTCCGCCGACCTCTATGACCTCGTGAACGACGGCTACTTCGAACAGGGGCTCGATGATGCGGCGGGCTTCCGCGAGTTCTACGGCCTCGGCAAGTTCCTCAAGTTCGATCTCTTCCGCACCATGCACGGCGGCGTGGCGCGCCACCTCAAGACCCGCCACATGCGCGACATCTTCGATTACTTCATCAAGTATGTCGGCTCTTCCGCCTATCGCGCGCCCGCGTTCATGAACTGCATGGCCACCATCCAGTTCCGTTACGACTTATGGTATGTCGATGGCGGGCTTTACGGCATCGCGCTCGGCCTCCAGCGGCTGATGGACGAACTCGGAATCAATGTGGTGCTCAACAGCGAAGTCACCGAAGTGCGCAAGCAGGGCGACCGGGTCACCGGTCTCGTGGCCAACGGCGAATTCCACCCGGCGGACATCATCGTCTCCAACATGGAGGTCATCCCGGCCTACGAGAAACTGCTCGCCGAGGATGACGCCTTCATGAAGACGCTGGATAAGTATGAACCCTCTTGCTCCGGCCTCGTGCTGGAACTCGGGCTCGATCGACAATACCCGCAACTCGCCCACCACAACTTCTTTTACTCGGATCACCAGAAAGAGCACTTCCACACCGTCTTTCGCAAACACCAGCTCCCGCCGGATCCCACCATCTATCTGGTCGCCGCCTCCCGCACCGATCCCACCGTGGCACCGCCCGGCTGCGATTGCCTCAAAATCCTCCCGCACATCCCATACATCGACGACAGCAAGCCGCTCACGCGCGAGGACTACATGGCGCTCAAGGAACGCGTGCTCGACAAGCTCGAACGCATGGGCCTCACCGACCTCCGCAAGCATGTGGTTTTCGAACATTGCTGGACGCCGCTCGACATCCGCGAGCAATACAACTCGAACAAAGGCTCGATCTACGGCGTGGTGAGTGACCGTTTCAAGAATCTCGCCTTCAAGGCTCCGAAACAAAGCGTGAAATATCCCAACCTGTTCTTCGTCGGCGGTTCCGTAAACCCCGGCGGCGGCATGCCCATGGTCGTGCTCTGCGGCCAGAACGTGGCGAAAAAAGTCGTGGCGTGGGACCGGTGAAATCTCCGGCAACTCATGGCTGGGGCATCGTTTCCCCGGGAACGCCAACGTCCTCGTTGGCTTGAGAATGTCGGGACAATGAAAGTACCTTCACGGCTTTTGCATTGGCTTTTTCATTCACTGTGCCGACGGGAAGAGTAATGAACAGTCCGCTCAATGAAGAAGCAAATCCGCTTCTATCCGGGCTCGTGATCCGATAGGCTTGCGGGCGATGACGCTTCTCCTGACCGCCGCAGTGCTGCTTTGGGCCGTGGGCTTCATACTGCTTACGCGGCTCCGGGATGGAAAAAACACGCTGGCCTCAGCGCATGAGGATGCAGCCCGCGCAGTGTGCCTCATCATCCCGGCCCGCAATGAGGCGCACAATCTGCCGCAGCTGTTGGAATCCATCGCCGCGCAGTCGGTGAAACCGGGCGAAGTGATCGTGGTGGATGACGGCTCGACGGATGAAACGGCGGCCATCGCGCGCCGGCACGGAGCCATGGTGCTGGAGTCCGCGCCGCTGCCTGCCGGTTGGCGTGGCAAGACGTGGGCCTGCCATCAGGGAGCTGCCGCAGCCAGCGGCGGATTGTTGCTTTTCATGGATGCGGACACCTGGTTCGAGCCGGACGGCTTTGAGCGCTTGTTGGCGGCCTACCAAGGCGGTGCGCTTTCGGTGTCTCCGTATCACGCGGTGCGGAATGTGTATGAGAGCCTCTCACTGTTCTTCAACATCTGCATGACCGTCGGCACGGTGCCGGACGGTTTGGCGGGGCAATTTCTGTTAGCCTGCCGCAGCGCCTATCAGGCTAGCGGCGGCCATGAGGCGGTGCGGGGCAAGGTTTTGGAAAACTTCCGGCTGGCTTCGGAACTACGCAAGACCGGCGCGCCGGTGCGCACGGTTATCGGCCGCAACCTGGTTTCCTTCCGCATGTATCCGGATGGCCCGGCCTCGCTGATCGAGGGCTGGACCAAGGGTTTTGCCGCCGGAGCCGGTGGCACGCCGGGGCATGTGCTTTTCCTGGTGGTCGCATGGATGACGGGGTTGATGCTGCCGCCGCTGTGCCTGGCCATCACTGCGGACTGGCAGACATGGCTGCCGCTTTATCTTCTCTGCGCCGCGCAGGTCGGCTGGCTGGCGCGGAAACTTGGTGCCTTCCACTGGTGCGGCATCCTGTTCTATCCGCTGCCGCTGGTGTTTTTCTTCGGCCTGTTCGGTTGGTCGGCGCTGCGGTCGGGCAAAAAAGTGACGTGGAAAGGACGCGAGATCGATGCCGATTGAACTGCCGCTTGCATGGATCATCGTGCTGAACTGCACGGGCTGGCCGGTGATCCAGCTCGGCCTGGCATGGGGCTTCACGAGGATGCCGGACGCATGGTTTCACGCACCGGGCGCGTTGCCCGGTGAGGATTGGCTTTACCGGCATGTGTTTCACGTCAAACGCTGGAAGGACCGCCTGCCGGATGCGGCGGGCTGGTTTGGCGGCGGCTTCGCCAAACGCGCCCTCGCGACCACCGAGCCCGATTACCTGCGGCGTTTCATCCGCGAGACCTGGCGCGGCGAGTTATGCCATTGGTGCGCCATGCTCTTTGTGCCGGTGTTTTTCCTGTGGAACCCGTGGTGGGCGGATCTCGTAATCCTCGTTTACGCCATCGTCGCGAATCTGCCCTGCATTCTGGCACAGCGCCACAACCGGATGCGCCTGCGGCGTCTGTTGGCCCGCGGCAACCGCGATTTGTCACAAGATCGGCGATGACAAGCGCGCATGGCCGTGTTTGGTTTCCCATCTCATGATTATCCCGGACGAAACCACCGCCCAGCACGCGCGCGAGCGCCTGACGACGGATTGCGAAACGATGAAGAGCCTGCTGCTCGGACTGCTGGACTCGAAAGGCAAGGTGGCAGAGGAAATCCATGCCATCCGTAAGCTCGGCAAATCCCTGCGCGGCGGATTTTCGCTGTTCCGCCTCGGCAAATCGGCGGCGCTGGAGATCCAGGCCATCGGCCGGCTCTTGTCCGGCCCGCGGGATGCGGTCTCGCGTCTCAACACTTGGAACAAGCTCGGCTGGGTGGGCGATCCGGGAATTTCCGCAGCCATCGCCGGACTGCTCGACCAGCAGACGCACTCGGCCGCGCGCCGGCCGCCGCCGGAAACCATCGCATGGTGTGTGGACCGCGTGAGCGCGGCGCTCGATGAACTGCACGCGCTGCCGGCGGAGCACCTGCCGGAGCGAATCGGCAAGGGCATGGCCAAGTTGGAAAAGCGGGTGCGCTCGCGCTGCCGGAGGCTCGACCACCGGGCGGCGGAGGATTTCCACGAGGCCCGCAAGGCCGTGAAGGCGTGGCTTGGCGCGGTGGGCTTCCTGCCGGAGGAAATGATCAAGGAGGATCCGCTGTTGCATGACCTGGCGGATCTGTTGGGCGACGAAAATGATCTGGCCACCCTCTCGGCATGGCTCGATGAGCATGGCTTCACGCGGCATTTCGCGGCGGAATTATGGACGGCCATCGAGTCCACGCGGCAGCGCTTGCAGCGCAAGGCGATCAAGGATGCGGCACGGCTGGGCACCGCATCTGAGGCTTGAGGCGGCAGCGCATGACCGGCGTGCGGGGATTTTCCCTCAAATCTGCGGGCCGGGGGTTGCGCGGTGGGCATTTTCCACTATGGAGGGGGCGTTCCGCCGCTTCCTCCACAGCACTCCTTTACACCATGCCCGCCCACTCCGCTTTTTCCCGCCGCCATCTCGGTCCCACGGATTCCGAACGCGATGAAATGCTCCGCATCGCCGGCTACCCCACGCTCGATGCCCTGATCCAGGCCGCCGTGCCGGGTGGCATCCGCATGGACGCTGCCCTCGATCTGCCCGCCGCCCGCGCCGAGCATGAGGCTCTCGCGGAACTCAAAGCCGTCATGGGCAAAAACCGCGTGCTGAAATCCTACATCGGCCAAGGTTACCACGGCACGCACACCCCGGGCGTCATCCAGCGCAACATCCTGGAAAACCCCGGCTGGTACACCGCCTACACGCCCTATCAGGCGGAAATCGCGCAAGGCCGCCTCGAGGCGCTGCTCAATTTCCAGACGATGATCACCGATCTAACAGGGCTGGATGTGGCAAACGCCTCGCTGCTCGACGAAGGCACCGCCGCCGCGGAAGCGATGAGCCTGGCGCTGGCCGGAAAGCCCAAGGGCACGGCCATCTTTGTTTCCGACCGCGTCCACCCGCAGACGCTCGACGTGGTGGCCACACGCGCCGAACCGCTCGGCATCGAGGTGATCACGGGCGATTGGCAGACTTATGAACTGCCGGCGGACGGCAGCGTCTTTGCAGTGCTCGTGCAATACCCGGACACACGCGGGCGCATCGATGATTTTGCGGAATTTTTCACCAAGGCCAAAGCCGCCGGTGCGGTGGTCATCGTGGCGGCGGACATCCTCGCTCTAACCATTCTCAAGGCACCCGGCACCTTCGGAGCGGACATCTGTATCGGCTCATCGCAGCGTTTCGGCGTGCCGATGGGCTTCGGCGGGCCTCACGCGGCATTCATGGCCTGCACGGATGCGCTGAAACGAAAGATGCCGGGCCGCCTGATCGGCGTGTCCATCGACTCGCGCGGCAAGCCCGGCTACCGCCTCTCGCTCCAGACCCGCGAGCAGCACATTCGCCGCGACAAGGCCACTTCCAACATCTGCACCGCGCAGGTTCTGTTAGCCGTTATGGCCTCGATGTATGCCGTTTATCACGGCCCGGACGGTCTCCGTGTCATCGCCCATGAAGTCCACGCCAAGGCTGCCAAACTCGCAGCCTCGCTCAGGCAAGCGGGCGTCGACATTGAGAATGGGCCGTTCTTCGACACCATCGTCGTCCGCACTCCCGGCAAGGCGGCTGACTGCTGCAAGGCCGCAGTGGAGGCCGGCATCAACCTGCGCTTTATCGATGCGGACCACGTCGGCATTTCCACCGATGAAACCTCGGAAGAATCCGAGCTCGCCACCCTCTGCCGGATATTCGGCGCTGCATTGACCGATGAAACGCCCGCCCCCGCCTGGCCCGCCGGCCTTGCCCGCGATACGGATTTCCTCAAGCAGCAGGTCTTCAACAGCCACCATTCGGAAACCGCGATGCTGCGTTATCTCAAGCGTCTCGAGTCCAAGGACCTCGCGCTCAACGAATCGATGATCGCGCTGGGTTCCTGCACGATGAAGCTCAACGCCACCTCCGAAATGATGCCGCTGAGCTGGCCTGAGGTTTGCGCGCTGCATCCCTTCGTGCCCGCCAGCCAGAGCCGCGGTTACCGCGAAATGCTTGGATTGTTAGAAAACTGGCTGGCGGAAGTGACCGGCTTCGCCGCCGTCTCGCTGCAGCCAAACGCCGGCTCTCAGGGCGAATACGCCGGGCTGCTCGCCATCCGCCGCTACCACCTCTCGCGCGGCGAGGCCCACCGCAACGTCTGCCTGATCCCTGTTTCCGCCCACGGCACCAACCCCGCCTCCGCGGTGATGTGCGGCATGAAAGTCATCGGCGTGAAATGCGACGAGTCCGGAAACATCGACATGGCCGATCTCAAGGCGCGCGCCGACGAACACACTGCCAATCTATCCGCATTGATGGTCACCTACCCCTCCACCCACGGCGTGTTTGAGGAAACCATCAAGGAGATCTGCTCCATCATCCACGAGCGCGGCGGGCAGGTTTACATGGACGGCGCGAACATGAACGCGCAGGTCGGCCTCACCTCGCCCGGCCTGATCGGCGCGGACGTTTGCCACCTCAATCTCCACAAAACCTTCTGCATCCCCCACGGCGGCGGCGGACCGGGCGTGGGCCCCATCGGCGTGGCGAAACAACTCGTCTCCTTCCTGCCCGGCCATCGGGAGCTGGATGCCAAGGAAGGCGCGGTCTGCTCCGCCCCGTGGGGCAGCGCCTCCATCAACACCATTTCATGGATGTATATCGCCATGATGGGCGGCGACGGGCTCAAGCAGGCCACCGAGGTGGCCATCCTCAATGCGAACTACATCGCCAACCGCCTCGCGCCGTTCTATCCGATCCTCTACACCGGCAACGCGGGCCTCGTCGCCCACGAGTGCATCATCGACGTCCGCCCGCTCTCGGACGAAAGCCACATCACCGTGGAAGACGTGGCCAAGCGCCTGATGGATTACGGTTTCCACGCGCCCACCATGAGTTGGCCGGTGGGCGGCACCTTGATGATCGAGCCCACCGAATCCGAATCCAAGGCCGAACTGGACCGCTTCTGCGACGCGATGATTTCCATCCACGGCGAGATCAGCGCCGTGATCCGCGGCGAACTGGATGCCACCGACAACCCGCTCAAGAACGCCCCGCATCCGGCGGAAACGATCTGCGCCAACGATTGGCCGCATGCCTACAGCCGCGAGCAGGCGGCATATCCCCTGCCCTATCTGCGCCAGCACAAGTTCTGGCCGTCCGTCGCACGCATCGACAACGTGCATGGCGACCGCAACCTCGTCTGTACTTGCGACAGCGTGGAGGCCTATGCCGGATGAGTTTGAAATCCCGAAATTGAAATCATCAGATGCCGCCCTCACCCATCGACTGGAGCCAATGGCAGGGAGTCATCCACGCCACCCTCATGTTCATCGTGAAGGATGGCCGCATTCTCCTCATCGAGAAAAAGCGCGGGCTGGGTGCCGGGAAAATCAACGGACCGGGAGGAAAGATCGATCCGGGTGAAACCCCGCTCGAGGCGGTGATCCGCGAGACTCAGGAAGAACTGCTCATCACGCCGCTCGGCTCGCGCAAGCTCGGCGAGCTGTGGTTCTCCATGTCGGATTGTCCGGACATCCTGTGTCATGTCTATCGGGCGGACGACCACCAAGGCGAGCCCACCGAGACGGATGAGGCGGCACCGGTGTGGACCGCAGTGGAGGAGATCCCGTGGCCGCGCATGTGGGAGGACGACCGCCACTGGCTGCCGCTGCTGCTGGCGGAAACCACCTTCCTCGGCCGCTTCGTGTTCGAGGGCGAGACGATGCGGTGGATGGACATGCGCACCGGCGTCGAGTGGTGAGGGCCGGAAAAAAGCCGCCCCCTTGCGGGAGCGGCTTTGGTTAAATTGGTTAGAGGGTGATATCAGAATTGTTGGATCAGCTTGAGAAGCGCGGCTTTGAAAGCGGCGAGATCTCCCGAACCCTTGGCGGCCTTTTCGGCTTTCTTGGTGGCCTTGGAAACCTTGGTAACGATCTTCTTGGAAGCGGGCTTCTTGGCACCGGAGGCCTTGAGCCAGGCGGACACTGTGAGGACGGAAAGCTTGAACTTCTTGGCAGCCTGGTTCTGACCTCCGCGGCCGTTCTTGGCGTTGTAAGCAGCAACGAAGTCCAGGACTTCCTGCTTCTTCTCAGGCGAATAGCGCATACCCTTCTTGCCGGCTCCCTTTTTGGCTTTGGCAGGCTTGGCGGCCTTGACGATTTTCTTGCCCGGTGCTTTCACGCCGGCGGCCTTGAGCCATGCCGAAATGGTGAGAGGAGTCACCTTGAACTTCTTGGCAGCGGCGCTTTGACCACCACGTCCATTTGTGGAGTTATATTGCTTGATGAAGTTGACGATTTCAGTCTTCTGCGCATCACTGTAGCGGACTCCTGTGGCGGGGGCTTTTCTTTTTTTAGTACTCATGACGGGCATGGCGTAATGCAGGCACGCCCTCAGCGCAAGCACAATTTTTCAGGTTTTTCAGCATATGCCAATGAGTCCGTTTTAGAAGGGACGCGTTATGCTGCATAACATGTGGTTTGCGAATGAAAATAGCTTCTAGCGATACCAGGCTGTCTTTGCAGACGGCGGAGATGGGAGACGGCCTCCATCTTCATGCCCTGTTTGGTCAGGTTCTGGAGTTTTCCCATGACTCCGGATTTGAGATTGCGCCAGACCCATTCGTCTGGATTGAGTTCGGGCGAGTAGCCGGGCAGGAGGTGAAGCGAGACTTGTCCATCGAGGGATTCCACGAAACTCCTGACTTTCTTCGACTTGTGCGTGGGGTGCCCGTCAACGATCAGGAAGATCTTGCGCTTGGTGCCATGAACCAGGCGCTTGATGAACTCGATGAACTGGTCTGCTCCAACCGTTCCTTCCACCACCATGAACCGGAGCATGCCCTTCGGGCTGACAGCTGAGATCATGTTGAACCCGAAGCGGGAACCTGTGGATATTACGACCGGAGTTTTTCCTTTCGGTGCCCATGTGGTTCCGGAGTGGTAATCGGAGCGGATTCCGGCTTCGTCTCCAAAGAAGATCTCGCCCTTGCAGCGGGCTGCGGCGCGCTTGATGGCCGGGAACTCTTCCTCCAGCCACTTGTCGACGGCTTCCGGATTCTGCTGGTAAGCTCTCCAGAGTGGGTGTTGGGCCGTGAGGTCAAACTGGTCGAGCAACCGCCCCACGGATGTCTTGCTGAGTTTGATGCCATACTTCTTCTCAATGAGGGCGGCGATCATCTGCCGGGTCCACAGCGCGAAAGCGAACTTGAACTGGAGAGGATTGCTCATCGTGACGGTGGCATAAACCCACTTGAGAATCTTGCCGTCGAGTTTCGGTTTGCGCCCGCCCCGCTTGCCTGCCTTGAGCGCGTCCCATCCCCCGCTGCGGTAAAGAGCCAGCCAGTCGTAGATTGTCGTCCGGCTGATACAAAGAGCCTTGGCGACCATCTCAGGGCTTTCGCCGTTTTGCACAGCATTGACTCCGCGTGTTCTCAATTCAGTGAGTTGTGCGTGAGTCAACTTCCTTCCATCTGTATCTCGAATCTTCCGCATGCGGCATGACAAAGCATTCATTATGCCAATGTCCTTGCTATTATGGACTCATTATTGAGACTCGCATAATAAAGCGACTATTCGTGCCGAAGTTCAGCTTGCGCGAAGCATGCACGGATGATCCTGGGCCTGCGCCGGATTCTCCTCAATGCGGCGGTCGCGTGGTGGGAGAGTTGCCAGGCCTCGCGCACCAGCAGGTTGCCAATCCCGTGTTCCTTCAGTGGGCCCAGATGTATTCCGCCGGATTGAGCTCCGGGGCGTATGCGGGCAATCGTTCGATGGTGATTCGTCCTTCGGTTGATGCCACGTATTGCGTAACGAGTTTGGAGCGATGAATCGGCGCACCATCCCAGATGACCATCATTGGCTGGCGAGTGTGCCGCTACAGCACTTTGAGGAAATCAACCACCTGTGGTGCTTTGATCGCTCCGGCGTGAATGCGGAACAGGATCCGCCACAGACTGATGGCTCCGATCACCGACAGGCTCTTCCGGCCGAAGGTTTCGCGGATGACCGGTGTCTCGCCACGAGGAGCCCACGTCCGCACCCGGTGGGACCTGGTGCAGACTCCCGTCTCGTCGATGAAAACGATCAGGCGCCCTTCGCGTCGGGCTTTTTTTTAATGGCAGGCCACTTGTGCCGTTTCCAATGGCGGATCTTCTCCTCATCCCGTTCGATGGCCCGACGCGACGGGCGTTGGCAACTGAATCCCATGGCGGCAAGCACCTTGCTGACATGGCCCGGGTGGTAGCCAACACCAAACTCGTTGCGAATCACCTTGGCCACGCGTGGCAGAGTCCATACTTCGGTTGGCATGCCAGCCGCGACTGCGCCTGCCTTGAGAATCATGGCAAGCTGATTTGTCTGGTCTGGACCGAGTGCGCTCTTGCGTCCGATGCGCCCCTTGCTCTTGAGCGCCTTGTCTCCACCTGCCAGCCACTCCTTGCGCCAACGACCGGCGGACTGGCGGTGGACACCCAGTCGGCGGGCGACCTCGGATGGGGTGATTCCCTTCTCAAACAAGCGCACTGCTTTGAGCCGACGCTTCTGGAGGGCGGACTGATCAACGGGTCCCTGCAAAGCCATGCAAATGGCCATACACGCGGAATCCACTCTGTCGCTCTAATTCGCGTGTCTCAATAGTATCCAGCTATTCATAGGTAAAAGATCATACCATTCCAGACTCGGAAGCCACCCTTTGCAATGATCCCCATGGCTCGCTAACAGGTTCTTCCGGGAGCCTGTGCCGTGCCTTATGATAAAAACAAGATAGGCGGGTGTCCTGTTTCATGACACAATACGCCAATGAACGATTCCGGACACCTCAACCCCGGCCCAGCCCGCGGCCGGCCGGGCTTTGGCAGGCACGCCCGGGTGATTCTGGAAGCCGCCACGCCGGAGGAATCCAAAGCGCGCGGCCGCGGCATGACGGTCATGGCCGGCGTATCCCTCAGCCCGTTCGGACATTGCCTCGTCGCCGAGTCGCCGCGCGGGATCTGCCATCTATCATTTTTTGATGAAGGCGGTGAAAATGACGCCATGGCGGAAATCCGGGCCGCCTGGCCGCTGGCGGAGTTGATCCGGGATGACGGGCAAGCCGCGGGCCTGATCGATGAAATTTTCACTCCCGCGCACTCTCGCTCATCGCCATGGAAACTCTTCGTCCGGGGCACGCCATTCCAGCTCCGTGTCTGGCGCGCGCTGTTGCGGGTCCCTGCGGGCGCACTCATCAGCTACGGTGCTCTGGCCGCAGCCGTTGGAAACCCGCGGGCCTGCCGCGCGACCGGCTCGGCCGTGGGCGCGAATCCGGTTGCCTGCCTCATCCCCTGCCACCGCGTGATCCCCCAAGACGGCGGCATCGGCCATTACCGCTGGGGCGCTGGGAGAAAGCGCGCCATGCTGGCATGCGAGAACGCACCCGGGCATTTGCATTTGCCGGACGGGCCGGGAATCCCCAGCATCGCGGGCACTTGATGGAAAAGGAAAGCGATTCATTCATGCGCTATCTGGCGACCGAGCGCGGCTTGTCGGAAGCCTATCAGCTATCCGTGCGCCAGTCGCTCGACGCGCTCGCCGGCTGGCTGGAGAAACGCGGCACCACGCTGCGGGACGTGGGTACGGAGGAACTCGCGGCCTTTCTGAGCCAACGCAAGAAGGACGGCATGATCGCCGCCTCGCTGCGCATCACCACCGTACATCTCAAGGTGTTTTTCCGCTGGCTGGCCGCCAAGGGCCGCTTGCCGATGGATCCCGCCGAACCCCTGCTGGCACCGCGGCCGGACCAGACACTGCCGGATACCCTGCACGCCGCGGAAGTGGCGAAACTGCTGGATTCCATCGACCCCGGCGCCCGTCTCGGCCGCCGGGACCGGGCGATCCTTGAATTGTTCTATGCCTCCGGACTGCGGCTTTCCGAGTTATGCCGTCTGCGGCTTGAAATGATGGATCTGGATGGCGGATTCGCCCGCATCACCGGCAAGGGCAACAAGACCCGCGTGGTGCGCATCGGCGGCAAGGCCCGCGAAACAATCGCCGACTACCTGGCCAACGAGCGGCCGGAGCTGGTCACGCGGCGCACTTCCTCGCATGTGTTTCTCAGCATCCGCGGCGGTCCGCTCTCGCCGGACCGCGTGCGGCAGATCGTGAAAGAACGCGCGAAAATGGCCGGCATCGGGCAAAACATCCACCCGCACCTGCTGCGGCACTCCTTCGCCACGCACCTGCTGGAAGGCGGCGCGGACCTGCGGGTGATCCAGGAGTTGTTAGGCCATGCGGACATTTCCACCACCCAGATCTACACGCATGTGGACCGCCAGCGGCTCAAGTCCGTGCACCGCAAGTTCCATCCGCGGGCGTGATTGCGAAGCGCCGCCACACGGCTCAGGCGGGAGGCACGAGCGGCAGGTCGAGCCAGACGAGAGCGATGCTGCGGCGCATGCTCCTCTCAAGGGTCTTTCTTCAACCGGAAAAAGTTTTTGGGCACACCGGTCATCGGCACGCTCACGCTGTTCTTGTCCACGCCGGACACCGGGGTCCAGTCATCCTCGTTGTTGAGATCAGTAGAGCTTTCCAGCGTCCAACCGGTGACCGACGGCTGCCATGAGATGACGAAATTGGTTCCCTCCTGCGCATAGGACAGCACGGGGTCAGGAATTTCATCGAAGGTGATCAGGGCGAAGGCGGTCCGGTTGTAATTGCCCAACTCCTCATCGGTTTGCCACAGCTTCACCACAAACGCATTGCCCGCGCTGCCTTTGATGTCGAAGAACACCATGTCAGATACCCCGCCGCGGGTGAGTGCGGTGGAAAAGACCTCCTCGGCGGTGTCCACGTTGACAACGGAGACGAAATCAGGAGCAACGTTGAAATCGCTCATGGCATCCACCGCCACTCCCAGCCGGAAGTTTGTCTCCTGACCCAAGGTGAAGGTGAAAGCGACGTTGGAATTTCCAAACACATCGCCCGGGACCATTCCATCAATGATGTTTGCTTCTTTCAGCCAGAGCGAGCCTTGTCGCACCCAGTTGTTGCCCGTGGAATCCCGGTAGTTGGGAAAATCAGGCGTATTGATGAAGTCACCTTCTGCTCCAGCGGGGA
>RPOS01000024.1 GCA_003820635.1 Verrucomicrobiaceae bacterium
CCGAAAAGCCCAACCAGCAGGAGCATCCGCTCGCCAATATCCTGATCAACGTGCTGATCCCGGTGCTGGCGTTGAGCTACCTGAGCAAGGATCCGGAGTTCCAGCAGGCCATCGGCAAGGCGGTGCGGCCGTGGCACATCGGCCCGGTCAAGGCGCTGATCGTGGCGCTGGCCTTGCCGGTCGGCTACGGGATCTGGCACTTCGTGAAGACCCGCAAGCCGAACTTTTTCTCGGCGCTGGGGCTGGTATCCGTGCTGCTCACCGGCGGCCTCACCATTTACCTTTGGAACGGCGACGGCACCGTCAAACCCAATGCGGATGTGCTCTTCGGCCTCAAGGAGGCGTCCATTCCCTTCATCCTCGGTCTCGCGGTGATTGGCTCGCATTTCACGCCAAGCCCGCTGCTGCGCGTCTTTCTCTACAGCGATTCGATCTTCGATATCCCGAAAATCGAACGGCGCGTGGAGGAAACCCTGAGTCATGAGGCCTATCGGAAAATCCTGTTCCAAGCCACGCTGCTTTTCGCCACCTCGTTTTTCATCAGCATGCTGATGAACTTCGGCCTGGCGCTGTATTTCCTGGGTGATCTCGACCACACGGCGGCCAACGCGCGCGAACTCTACAACGAGCGTGTGGCCAAGCTCACCGGCTGGGGCTTCGCGGTGATCGGCATCCCGATCCTCGGCTTCCTCTTCTTCACGCTGCGCCGGTTGCTCCGGAATCTGGGAGCACTGACCGGATACAAGGACGACGAACTGCTGCTGCCGCGCTGAGCGCCATGCCCCTCACCTTGCAAATGATTTTGCCGGACCGCAGGATCGAACTCCACGGTCTGGTCTCGGTGGTGTTTCAATCCGTGGAGGGAGAACTGGGCATCCTGGCAGGCCATGCGCCGCTGGTCTGCGAGGTGCGGGCCGGCACGCTCTGCGCCACGGCAGAGGGCCAACGGCGGCAGCGCTTCGCCACCGGGCAAGGGCTGGCCCGCATTTCCGAAGACTGCGTTCGCCTGCTCATGATGGATCTCATCGCGGAAGAAGAGATCGACGGTGCGGCGGCCGGGCGGCTGTTGCAAAGAGCCCGCGCCGAGGCGGCGGTGCATGCGGCCGGGGATTCGGAATCCGCGGAGCTGGTCCGCTTTGCCGAAGCGCAGTTCGCCCTTGCGGGCAACGGCACCATCTAACCGAGCTTCTGGTGGATGGCGCAGAGCATCACGTTGACCGCCTGCTTGTTGTCGAACTCATCGGTGTTGATGACGAGGTCGTAGCCGAGCGGGTCATCGATGTCGCATTTGAAGTGTTGCTTGATGTAGCGCTTGCGGCCGCGGTCGATGCGGGCGATTTCGGCGGCGGCGGCGGCATGGCTGAGGCCGGATTTCCTGGCGTAATGCCGGACGCGGCTGTCTGCGGAACCCACAAGCCGCACGTGGAGCGAGAGCGCGATGTCTGCGGTGATCAGGTTGCCGCCGCGGCCGACGATGACCACGTTGCCCGCCTTGGCCAGGCTGCGGATGGTTTCGGCGGTTTTGACCATGGTGGTGTAAACGCCATGATGGAGGCCGAAAAGCTCCGCGATGGTCGCGCGGATCTCGTCGGACTTGTCCTCCGGGAAGTATTCCGCCGTTTTTTCCGGTAATTGGTGCTCGGTGATGACGTGCTGGATGAGGTTCTGGTCAAACAGCGTCCACGGCCGGCGGCGGGGCAGTGTCCGGTCGTTGTGAAGGCGTTCCACAAGCGCTTCGGCGATGGTGGTGCCGCGGGTGCCGGCGGCCCGGGAAATGGTGATGACCGGCCCTTCGGTGACCGCGGGCCTGGCAGCCCGGTGCTCTGAGGCGGTGGAGGAGTATAGATAAGCCCGGCAGAGATCGGTGTAAGTTTCCTTGCTCATGGCGTTGGGATTTATCCCAACATCGCACACGGCACCGCAAACTCAATCCACCAGATTGTCCACGCGCTGGGCGAGCTCGATGTCGAGAGTGGTCACGCCGCCGGCGTCATGGGTGGTGAGTTTCAAGCTCACCTTGGTGTGGCGGATGATGATGTCCGGATGATGTTGCGCCTCTTCCGCGATCTCGGCGAGGTCGTTGACGAAATCGATCGCGTCGTTGAATTCCTCGAACTCGACGGTGCGGGTGATCGCGTTCTTTTCATATTCCCACTCGGGACATTTTTTCAACGCTGCGGAGAGATCATCGGCTTCAAGAAGGTCGGACATGATGGGATATGGGAGTTCGGCGGCAAGGTTGCGGCGTTCGATTTGCGATTGGCAAGCCCGTTTCCACGCATTTTTCAAATCCGCAATCCGCGGGTTGCGCCAGCGTGAAGTCTTTCCTATCATTCCAAGCATGAAGAAACTCCTTACCGCACTTTGCGCCGGGCTGTTGTTGGGTTCCTGTGCGCCCTCCACCCCGCTGGCACGCATCCAGCGCGAGCCGCAGAAATTCGAAGCGCTCAGCACCGCTCAGCGTGCGTTGGTCGAGCAGGGCCAGATCGAGCGCGGCATGTCGCAGGATGCCGTTTATCTGGCCTGGGGTGCGCCCTCGCGGGTCTTCCAAGGTTCCAAGGACCGCCGCATGACCGAGCGCTGGGATTACGCCGGCTCGCGGCCGGTTTATTACTCGAATTTCCACGGTTCCTACGGCCGCTACTGGGGGCCTCGCCGCGGCCGCGGATATCACGGGGGATACGGCATGGCCTTCGGGCCGGAAGTCGCTTACGTGCCCTACCGCATCGCATCGGTGTGGTTTGTGGACAACCAGGTGGATGCCTGGGAACGCGCGCGCTGATTTTCGCCTCACCCGCGCGCTTGCATTTCCCGAAATCGCTGCAATTCTCGCCGCATTCCCAAGACCATCATGACTCTCAAGACACCTTTCATGCTCGCTGCCGCGCTTGCAACCGCGGCGCTGCTTCCCTCCTGCACCACCACCGGCAGCGGTGGCTCCGGCCTCGCCGCCTATCATGCCTACGACCTGCCGACCAAGCTGCCGACCAATCCCAACAACGTCCGCGTCAAGGTCTCGCTCAGCAAGCAGCGCACTTATGTGATGGAGGGTTCCGAGGTGCTGCTGGCCATGCCGGTATCGGTGGGCACGGCCTCCACGCCCACGCCTTCGGGAAATTTCACCATCTTCAACAAGGTGGAGAAGAAGCGCGCCAACACCCATGGCTACGCCTACAACGGCAGCCAGATCCAGCAAACCTTGCTGAGCAAGCGCCCGGCCGGTTGGTCGTTCAAGGGCACGCCAATGCCCTACTGGTGCGAGTTCAAGCCCCACTACGGTTTCCACACCGGCTGGGTGAAACATCACCCCTGCACCCACGGCTGCATCCGCATGCATGAAAACATCGCGCCGAAATTCTTCCGCCTCGTCAAGGTGGGCACGCCGGTGAACATCGCCTATTCGCAACCCGAGGACGCCACCCACGGCAACATCCCGCTGCCGCCGGATTCCGGCCCGCTGCCGGATTACGCGGGCTCGATGTATGTGGGCGACGGTTACTTCAAGCAGCACAAGACACCCTCCTTCCACTGAGCGACATCGAAGCCCGTTTTCCGAAATCCAAAGACCCCGCACCCCGCGGGGTCTTTGGCGTTTCACCACCCGATCACCACCCGGATCGCAAGCGCCGCCAGCGGATGCAATGCGCCATCCGCCCAATCGCGCGGGATTTTCAAACGATTTTGACAAATCCCCCCGCTCCCGCCAGCCTCCGCGCGACTTCGCCCCGCGGCATGGCACGCCAGCCGCTCACCAATCCCCGCTTACCGACCATGAACACGCTCCGCACATTCACCACAGGCTCCGGCACCGAAGGCAAACTCCACTCGCTGCCCGCGCTGGCCGAGCAAGGTTTCCCCAATCTCTCCAAACTGCCGGTTTCCATCCGGATCGTGCTCGAATCCCTGCTCCGCAACAACGACGGCCTCAAGGTGACGGATGCCGACGTGAAAAATCTCGCCAACTACAACGCGAAGTCTCCCGGTGATTATGAAATCCCCTTCGTCGTCGCCCGCATCGTTTTGCAGGACTTCACCGGCGTGCCGCTCCTCGTCGATCTCGCCGCGATGCGCTCCGCAGTCCATGCCATGGGCAAGGACGCGAAAATGATCGAACCTCTCGTGCCCGTGGACCTCGTCGTGGACCACTCGGTGCAGGTGGACTACGCCGGCACCAGCACCTCGCTTGAAAGAAACCTCGACCTCGAATTCCACCGCAACCGCGAGCGTTACGAGTTCCTCAAATGGGGCGAGCAAGCCTTCGATACCTTCAAGGTCGTCCCTCCCGGCATCGGCATCGTCCATCAGGTGAATCTCGAATACCTCGCCAAGTGCGTGCTGGAAAAAGACGGCGTCTTCTATCCGGATACCCTCGTCGGCACGGACTCGCACACCACCATGATCAACGGCCTCGGCGTCGTCGGCTGGGGCGTGGGCGGCATCGAGGCGGAGGCCGGCATGCTCGGCCAACCGGTCACCTTCCTCGTGCCGGAAGTCGTCGGAGTTTATCTAACAGGCGAACTCGCCACCGGCGTCACCGCCACCGATCTCGTGCTGCGCGTCACCGAACTGCTCCGCCAAACCAAAGTCGTCGGCAAATTCGTCGAGTTCTACGGCCCGGGTGCGAAGGCTCTCTCGCTGCCGGACCGGGCGACCATTGCCAACATGGCCCCGGAATACGGCGCGACGATGGGTTTCTTCGGCATCGACGAAATCACCACCGGCTACCTCGAAGGCACTGGCCGCCCGCCGGAACTCTGCAAGACGGTCGAGAACTATTACAAGGCCCAGGGCCTGTGGGGCATCCCCACCGACCGCGACGCGCTGGAATTCTCCCAAATCGTCGATCTCGACATTTCCACCGTCAAACCCGGTGTCGCCGGTCCGAAGCGCCCGCAGGACCGCATCGAAATCGAATCGCTCAAAGCCAAGTGGGCATCGCTGCTCACCGCGCCCGCACCGGACGGCTACAACAAGCAACCGGTCGTGAATACCGAAACACCGAAAGGCCTGCCCTCCACTCTCGATAACGTGCCGGACGAGCCCACCGGCGTGAGCCGCGCTTTCGGCGCGCAAGTCGGTGTCGTCACCGAGTCCAACGAAGATCCCGCCTACCCGCTGTGGGAAGTCAGCGTCGATAGCAAGGGCGGCATCAAGGACACAATCACGCACGGCTCCGTGCTCATCGCGGCCATCACGAGCTGCACCAACACCAGCAACCCGAGCGTGATGCTCGCCGCCGGTCTGCTGGCGAAAAAGGCCAATGAAAAAGGCCTGACCGTGAAACCCTCGGTCAAAACCTCGCTCGGCCCCGGCTCGCGCGTGGTCACCGATTATCTCAACAAGACCGGCCTCCAGGCCGAACTCGACAAACTCGGTTTCCAAACGGTCGGCTACGGCTGCACCACCTGCATCGGCAACTCCGGCCCGCTCGATGCCGGCATCGAGGATGTGGTGAAATCCGAGGACATCATCGCCGCCTCCGTTCTATCAGGAAACCGCAACTTCGAGGCGCGCGTCCACCAGTCCATCAAGGCGAACTTCCTCATGTCGCCGCCGCTCGTCGTCGCCTTCGCCATCGCGGGCACCGTCGATATCGACATGGAAAACGAGCCGCTTGGTTTCGGCTCCGACGGCCACCCGGTCTATCTGAAAGACATCTGGCCCACCTCCGCCGAAATCGAGGAAGCCATGAACGCCTCGCTGCGTCCGGACGTTTTCCAAGCGCTCTACACCGGTTTCTCCGACCAGAACCCGAAGTGGAACAGCATCAAGTCCTCCACCGGCAACGTCTATGAGTGGGACCGCGAGTCCACCTACATCCAGGAGCCTCCCTTCTTCGACGGCTTCACGCCCACACCGCGTGACGTCGTGGAAATCAAGGGCGCGCGCCCGCTCGGCATCTTCGGCGATTCGGTCACCACCGACCACATCTCGCCCGCCGGCGCGATCAAGAAGGACAGCCCGGCCGGCCGCTTCCTCACGGAAAAGGGCGTCGAGTTCGCCGACTTCAACTCCTACGGCTCGCGCCGCGGCAACGACCGCATCATGACCCGCGGCACCTTCGCCAACGTGCGCATCAAGAACCTGATGGTTCCCGGTGTCGAAGGCGGAGTCACCAAACTCAACGGGGAAACCCAGGCCATCTATGACGCCGCCTCCGCCTATCAACAACAAGGCACGCCCACCATCGTCATCGGCGCCGAAGACTACGGCATGGGTAGTAGCCGCGACTGGGCCGCCAAGGGTACCAACCTGTTAGGTGTCAAAGCCGTCGTCACCAAATCCTTCGAGCGCATCCACCGTTCCAATCTCGTCGGCATGGGCGTGCTGCCCTGCAACTTCGTGGACAAGGCGGACTACGACAAGGTCAAGGATCTCGCCGACGCCACCTTCGACATCCTCGGCATCGACAACGACCTCAAGCCGCAGCAACAGGCCACCCTCCGCGTCCACAAGGCGGACGGCACCAGCTTCGACATCCCCGTCGTCGTCCGCATCGATACGCCGGTGGAAAAAGACTACTACCGCGCCGGCGGCATCCTGCCCTACGTGCTTGCACAGATTCTGGGGTGATCGTGGCGGCGGATTGCATCCGCCAAGCCATCTTCAATAAATGGGCATGGCGGATACAATCCGCCGCCACATTCCATATTACCCGAACGCTCCTGACAACACCGCCAGTGCTTCCTCCACCATCACGGAATTCGTTGCAAAGTTTTGATGGAACGGCGGGCAGCAAAACCCGGTTCGCAGCTCCCTGCCGGGTTATGGCACGGGTTTCAAGGTCAGGCCGAAGACATCAAGGGGCTGCCAGTTTTTTTCGTCCGGCTTGATGTGGATCTGGCAGACGCCGGCTTCGGTGATCTCGACCACGCCGAGGTCGGTGGTGGTGCGCTTTCCTTCCGGGGTGGCCGGAAACTCGATCTCGCGCCGGTTTTTCCCGAGTTCGAGGGTGGCCTTGGCGGCGGTGGCGGGGCCGCTGTGGCTGGCGAGCAACTGGAAGCGGCCGGGGGACTTGGCCTCGAAGTCCCATGAGACGGTGATCTTGGGAAGCGTCCAAGCGGTGACACGAGCCTTGTCGCCGCGGCCATCGATGCGGGCCTGGGCAAGCATGTGGTTGTGGATGTCTGCGATGGCTGCGGGCAGTTCGATGCTACCATCGGCCAGCGGAGCGGGCAGCAGCCGATCCACCGTGAGCGGTCCGGTGAAATCCAGGGCGATCACCGAGGCGGCGGGATCCGGCCGCTTGGCGGGCAGGGTGATGCGCAGCCCTGCATCGGTGACTTCGCTCACCAGCGGCGTGTCGCCATCGAGCATGCGCACTCCGGCCACCTTGCTGCGGAAACCGGGAACGTGGAGCTGGCCATCAGCCGGCCACTCGAAGACGTGCAGGAACAAGGTGCCGCCATCCGCGCTGAGGCGCTTGGTGCAGCGGCCCCAGTCGAGCTTGTGGAAGGGGCTGGCGGTAGTGCCGTAGATGGCCGTGCCATTGGTGCGCATCCATGCGCCGACGGCCTTCATGCGCTCGATGCTGGGCGCGGGGATTTCACCTTCCGGCGTGGGGCCGAGGTTGAGGAGGAAATTTCCGCCCTTGCTGACGCAATCGACGAGGGTGCGGATGAGTTCTTCGGTGGATTTCCAGTTGGAGTCATCGCGCTTGAAGCCCCAGGTGTCGTTCATGGTCATGCAGGCTTCCCAGTCGCGGCCGGGAAAGCCGGTGGCGGGAACGAATTGCTCGGGGGTCTCGGTATCGCCTTGGAAATCACCGCCAAGGCGGTTGTTGACGATGATGCCGGGGCGGAGCTGGAGCAGGTCGGCCAGCGGGCGGGCGCGGTCATGGGTCATCCATGCCGGGGTGTCCCACCAGAGGATGTCCGGTTGGTAGCGGGTGAGGATTTCACGGACCTGCGGCGCGGCGAGATCGCGGAGGTAGAAATCGAAGCTGCCATTTTGCGCGGGATCCCAGCACTCGCCTTCTTTCATGTCTGCCTTGGCACCGCCCGGATGCATCCAGTCCTGCGCTTGGGAGTAGTAGAGGCCGAATTTCACACCGCGCTGGCGGACGGCGGCGGCAAGCGGCGCGAGCAGGTCGCGGCCGGCCGGGGATGCATCCGCGACGTCCCACTCCGTGACGGTGGACGGGTAAAGGGCGAAGCCGTCGTGGTCCTTGGAGGTGATGACCGTGTAGCGTGCGCCGGCTTCCCGGATGAGCTCGGCCCAGGCCTCGGGATCGTATTTCGAGGCGGTGAAATCCTTGGCAAAGGCGCGGTATTCGGCCACCGGGATGCGGGCGCGATGCATGATCCACTCGCCGATCCACGGCACCGGCTTGTCTTTGTAAAAGCCGGCGGGCACGGCATAGACGCCCCAGTGGATGAAGACACCGAACTTGGCATCGCGCCACCATGCCATGCGCTCGTCGCGCTGCTCGGGAGTCTCTGTGGCGGATGAAATTCCAAGGGCGAGCGTGGTGACGGCGGCGAGGCGTTTCATGGCATTCATGGGAAAATAGGCGGCGGAACGCAGACGAGTGAAAGCACGAAATTCGGAATTGGTGGGATTTTCGCCAGCACGCGCTTACCAGAGGCGGCGGCTCCGGTTTAAGCCTAGCCATGCCAACTCATCACGCGACGCCGGACTGCAGATTCATGATTCAAAATCCATTCCCCGGGCGGCTGGGACTGTGCTTGCTGGCGGCGCTGGCCATGCTGGCCCTGTGGCACGGGCTGCGGATGCCGTGGAGCTGCTTGAAGACCCGCAATTCGCACAGGGATTCGGCGCGGGTTGGTATTACGGCCTGCAAGAGGAAAAGGGGCCGATGCGCCTGCGGGTGACGCAGACCGGCTACCGGGACATTTCACCCTACAAGATGAAGCTGATCCCGGACGGACCGGTGGAACCAGGCAGCACGAAGGATTATCCGTGGGACTTCGAGGAAGGGCTGCACCATGATTTCACCGACAGCGAGGGCAAGCGGGTGGGCGAACTCCATGCGCACCGTTTCGTGGTCAACCACAAGCTGGAAGCCAACCGCCCGGATTTGCTCCAGTTCGCGCAGTTCAACAACCAGGGCCTCGCACCGGACTCGCCCGAGCGCGACAAGAAAGTCGTCAAGCGCACCACCATGCAACCGCAAGGACAAGATCCGCGTGCATTACAACACGCAAAACGACCTGCACAACGTGGCGATCAACTACGTTCCGAAATTCGCCCGCGACACCTGGCCGCATCTGCCGCTCAACCAAGTGGTTAGAAATCAGCCGGAAATGGCGGACTACGAGCGCCTCGACCTGTCACTGGATTTCAAGGTCAACCGGCTTGATCAGCTTTCCACCTGGCCCAACGGCATCAAGGACGCGGGCAGCTCTGCGATGAACCTCAAGTTCATGTTGTTTCTCCGGCAGATCGCGCACCCCGAGCGCGCGCTCTTCGTGGGGATGATGCTGCAGACCAGCAAGCCGGAGCACTACAAGGAGCACTTCGCGCTGGAGCAGCACGGCACGGCGTTTTACCGCGAAAGCATCACCATGTATCAGGATGTGCCAAAAATCGGCCAGCCATACACCGTGCGCCGCGAGATCAAGAGCCTGCTGCGCCAGGCACTGGAAAAATGCCACACGCTCGACCCCGATCTGCCAACTGATCCGGACGCCTATTACCTTTCGTTTTTCAGCCTTGGCTGGGAGGGCCTCGGTCACTGGGACGCGGAGTTTGACTTGGGCAACCTCAGCCTCAAGAGAGTGCCGAAAAAACCTTGAGTCCATCCGTTTCCGCAGTGGCCCATCCGGTGGAAACGGGCCGGCGGAAATGCGCAAATTGTGCCTTGCTCGCACCCGGCCGCGCCATCAGTCTGCTGTCTGCTGATGCCGAGATCCAGACAAGAGCCGGAAATGATCTACGAGGGGATCCCCGCGTCCCCGGGCATCGCCATCGCACCCGTCCACGTCATCGCCCGCGGGTTTTCCGCGCCGGAGGTTTATGAAATCGAGGAAGCCGAGGTTGCGCGCGAGCAGGACCGCTTCCGCCAGGCGCTGGAAATCACCAAGCGGCAGTTGATCGAGCTGCAGAGCCGGCTTGAGGACCTCTCCGGGGAAAACGAGAGCGGCATCTTCGAGGCGCACGTGATGATGATCGAGGACCGCGCCGTGGTGGAACGCGTGCTCGCCGCCATCGCCAGCCGCCTGCAAAACGCCGAATACGCGTTCTACGCCGTGATGCAGAATTTCCTCGAGGCCATGCGCCGCATCCCGGATCCCTACCTGCGCGAACGCACCGCGGACATCGAGGACGTCGCCCAGCGCGTGCTGCGGAATTTCTCGCCCGACGGCGATTCGCGCCACATGGGCCCGGACGACCACCACATCCTCGTCGCCTACGACCTCGCGCCGTCCGACACCGCCTCGATGAACCGCCGCCACGTGCTCGGATTCGCCACCGAGCAAGGCAGCGTGAATTCCCACACCGCCATCCTCGCCCGCGCCTTCGGCATCCCCGCCGTGGTCGGAATGGAAGGAGCGGTGATCGACGTGATGGCGCTCACACCGGCCATCCTCGATGGCTACACCGGCAAGCTCATCCTCAATCCCGAGCCCGACACGCTGGCGCGCTACGCCCAGCTCCGCGATGCCAAGGCAGAGGTCCGCAGCTCGCTGGAAGCGAAACGCGGCGCGGCCACCGAGACCATCGACGGCCGGTCCATCACCGTTTCCGCCAACATCGAAATCGTCGATGAACTGCCGCTGGTGAAACGCAGCGGCGCCAAGGGCATCGGCCTCTACCGCACCGAGTTCCTGCTGCTCAACGGCGAGGAAATGCCCGATGAAAAATACCAGGCGGAGATTTACTCGCGCATCGCCCGGGAAATGGCACCACACGCGGTGATCATCCGCACGCTGGATGCCGGTGGCGACAAGCTGCCGGTGGAACCGCTCACCGAGCCCGAGCCCAATCCGTTCCTCGGCTGGCGCGGCATCCGCGTTTCGCTGGCACGCCCCGCGATGTTCCGCGAGCAGATCCGCGCCGTGCTCCGCGCCAGCGCCAACGGCAAGGTGGCCGTCATGTTTCCAATGATTTCCGGCATCTCCGAAGTCTGGCGCGGCAAGGAAATGGTCCGCCGCTGCATGGAAGAACTGGAAAAGGAAGGCGTGCCCTTTGATCGCGAGCTTCCCGTCGGCGTCATGATCGAGGTGCCCGCCGCCGCCATTTGTGCCGATCTGCTTGCCCCGGAAGTCGATTTCTTCTCCATCGGCACCAACGACCTCATCCAATACACCGTCGCCGCAGACCGTGTGAACCCGCACGTGGCCGATCTCTACCGCCCCACCCACCCGGCCGTCATCCGCCTTATCAAACGCACCATCGACGCCGCCAACGACAACGGCATCTGGACCGGGATCTGCGGCGAAATGGCCGGTGACATCCGCCTCACACCGCTGCTCCTCGGCCTCGGCGTGGAAGAACTTTCCGTCGGCCCGCAACAGGTGCCAAGCGTCGGCCAGGCGATCCGCTCGCTCAGCTACGCCGAGTGCGCCGCCATGGCGGATGAAGCCCTGCGCCACACCCGCAGCCAGGGTGTGCTGGATCTTTCGCTCAACCTTGCGCGCAAGCACTACGGCGAGCTGCTGGATTGAGCGCCGCAATCCCGCTTGCCCCGCCGCGGGCTTCGGCCTAGTTTTCCCGTCCCATGCCGGATTGGATCGCACATAGCCCGCGCGGATTGCTGGTCGCCTTGTTGGGCTCGCTGGCTCTGGTGCTGGCCGCGCCCGGCCAGACGCAGCCGCCTGCGGCACCCGCGCAGTTCGATCCGTCCGATGTCTATTTCCAAGGCTACCTCGCCGTGCGCGCCGCCGAGCAGTTGGAGACCGCCGGAGACTTCGCCGGGGCACTGGAAAAACTCGAGAAAGCCAGCGAACTTTTCAACGCCGTGCGCCAATACCATCCGGAGTGGAAACCGGCCATGGTCGGCGGCCGCAGCGAAAAAACCACCGAGACCATCGGCCGCGTGCGCCCGCTGGCCGAAGAAGCCATCCGCAAGAACCGCAGTGCCGTGGCGGAACTTGAAGGCGGCGTGAAACAATCCGGTGAAATCACCGATGCACCCCTGCCCCCCGCGCCCGGCATTCTCGAGGTGGACCCGCTTGCCGCCCGCCGCCTCTCCGAAGCGGAGGCCGAGCTCCAACGCCTGCGCGCCGCTGCAGGCACGGCCGAGTCGGAAGCCATTCAGGACTTGCAAGCCCGCCTTCGCGCCGCGGAAACCACCGCGCAGGGTCTCCGCGCACGGCTCATGGCCGCTCCCGTTGAAAAGGAAATGTCCGCCCTCAACCGCCGCATCGAGACGTTGGAGCAGGAACGCGAGGCCATGGCCATGGCCCTCAGCCAGAGCCGCAGCGCCCACACCGAGGCCATGGCGCGCATTGCCACGCTTGAGGCTGACCTCGCCACCATGCGGCAAAAACAGGCCGACCTCGAACGCAACCTCAAGACCGAACGCAAAGTGGCCAACTCCGTCGTCGCCGGCCAACGCCGCCAACTCGACGCACTCGAGCGCGAACTCGACAAGAAAAACACCGAACTTACCAAGGCCAACGAGCGCATCGCCGGCCTGATCAACGAACTCCAGGAAAGCCGCGAGGCCTTCAGCCAGCTCCGCGACGAGCGCGATTCCCTGCTGCGCGAGCGCGACCAGATGGCCGCCCTGCTCAAGCTCAACGAAGCCGGCCGCATCCAGGAACTCATCGAGCAAAACATGGCCCTCGCCCGGAACCTGCGCGAAGCCAATGAGAAGGTGGACCGCCTCTACCGCGAGAGCAATGCCGACAAGGACGCCTACACCGAGGCCCTGCGGGATCTCGCCATCGCCAAGTCCCAGATCAACCGCCTCCAGCAGGACAAGCGCGAGCAGGACCAACGCCTTGCGGAACTCGAAAGCCGCCTCAAGAGCGAGCAAGAGGCGCTCGCCACCGGCCAGGTCAGCGCGGACCCCGCGGAGGTGGAGATGCTGCGCGAGATCATCAAGCGCCAGCTCCGCGTGCAGGAACGCCGCCGCCAGGCGCGCGATCTGTTAGTGGAGGCGGCCAAGGAGCTTGGCGCCAAGGACGAGCGCCTCGCCCAGGCCATCCAGTTGTTTGATGCCCAGGAAATCGCCCTCTCGCCCGAGGAGCAGAAACTCGTCGCCGCACAGCAGGTGGATGGCGAGTTCATCTCCCCCTTCGCCCGGGACCGCGCCAGCGTGGACCGCTCCACCTCGGAGCTCAACCGGGACATTTCCGCGTTCGAACGCACTGCCGAGAAATCCTTCATCGCCGGGCGCATGCTGCCCACCCGCGAGCTCTATCAGATGATTCTCGAGCAACACCCCGGCCACACGCCATCGCTCTGCAAGCTCGGCGTCGTCCACCTCAGGCTGGAGGAACCGTCTGCCGCAGTGGATGCCTTCCGCCGCGCCGTGGAGCTCGATTCCGGAAATTCCTACGCTTTCCGCATGCTCGGTTTCTCCCTGATGAAACTCGGCGACCTGCCGGCTGCCGAGCAAGCGGTGCGCCAGTCCGTGGAGCTCGCACCCACCGATGCCAAGAGCCAGATGCTGCTGGCCACACTCTGCTACCGCCTCGGCCGCGCGGGCCAGGCCGAGTCCCACTTCAAGGCCGCGATCAACGCGGACCCCATGCCCAGCGAACCCTATTACAATCTCGCGCTGCTCTGCTCGCGGGACCGCCGCATGGAAGACGCGCGCAACTACTATCAACAAGCCCTCGAACGCGGAGCCGTGCCGGACCCCGCGCTCGAGAAAAAGCTGTCCAAGCAATGAGATTTTCCCGCTCCATCCTGCTGCCGCTGGTATGGCTGGCGGCTTCCTGCGCCTCGGACAAAGGCAGTTCCTCCGCGCCGGAACCGGTCAAGCCGCTCAGCCAGCGGCTCTCCGAGAGCAACGGCTACAAGCAGGACGCCAATGGCAACTGGGTGCCCAAAACCGACAAGCGCAGCTCCTTCGAATCCCAGGGTGAATCGCCGTATTTCAAGGGTGAATACGGCAAAAAGGATTACCAAACCGGCGACTACTCCAAAAAATCCTGGTGGGGCAACAAGGACTATGGCCGCCAGCCATACACCGGAAAAACCGACGGCAGCCGCTTCCAGCAAGCCTCCCGCCTCGATGGCCAGGGTGCCCGCGAATCCGGCAGCGCCGCCGATGTGGCGGACGCCTATCAGACCGGTGGCTACGCCACCTCCGCCGCCCGCGAGTCTGCCACCGGCGGCATCCAAAAATCCTCCGACGCCGAGACCGACGCCCGCCGCCGCGTTTTCCAACAGCCGGAAATCATCGACTGGCGGGAGCAACGCTCGCTCAGCCTGGAGCAGTCGAAGGGGATTCTGGGGCGCTGAGCGCATCCGTCTCCGCCACCGCCCGCGCCAGTGAATCCAGCAGCACTTTCTTGAGCGTCTCCCATCGCCACGGCCGGCCTTCCAGAAAGAAACTTTGCGCCGCGGTGAGCCGCAGCTGGGCGTATTGCGCCGCCGGAAATTCCCGCACCAGATGCGCCGGTGCCGCCGCCGGTTCCACGCCGCGCACGTGCAGCACATCCACCTCCGCGCTGTGCAGCAGCCCGCGCCAAGCCGCGGCGATGCTTTCAGCAAGCGGCGCCTGCGGCGGAGTTTCTAACAGCACCCGGCCGTCGATTTCCGCAGAAGTGTGGATCATCACATGAAGCACCGCGGCATGGCGTTGCAAGTCCCCGCCGATGCGCTGGGCCAGTTGCGTGCGGAACGGCCGCTCGTGGCGCTCGATGAGCTTCGCCCGCGTGGCCTCCGGCAGTTTCAGGGAAAACCGGCTCCAGCGCGCATCGCCGTCCTGCTCCAGATCGATCAACAGGCGTGTCACATCGCCATGCACCAACGGCGTGCGGAATTTCATGCTGAAGGCCTGCGCCAGATTGAGCGATCCCGGCTCCCAGCCCGCGGTTGACGCCACCTCATCCTCTGCCCCGCGGAAAAGCTCGCGATGCGCCTCCGGCACCGCGCAGGTCGCGTGTTCACAACTGAAAAGAAATGTCGTCATGGATTCAGCCCATCCAATCACGGACCGGCCATCTCCGCCAACCCGTAAAACGGACACGGCCGCCGCATCTGGAAATCGCGACTACCGAGGGAAGTCATGCGCGGAGTTTCTCCAGCGTCGAGCGCACGATGGCCTCGATTTGCGCGGCATCCGGCAGTCCGGCGACCGGGACCTGGCAATGAGCGGCAGCTTCGGAAAACCCGCACTCGGCCAAGAGGCAGGCGAGCTTGGAGCGGATGGCGTCGAAATGCGCCTGCTCGTGCGGACTCATCGGCTGCGGGCCGCGGCCGGTATCGAAGCCGCGCAGGTTGACGCCCTCGCGGAAACCTTCGGGGAAATTGCCCGCGGCGAACATCGTCTTGATGAGTTCAAGCAGTTTGAACTGGATACGCCTGGCCTCCTTGATGTCGCCGGAAACAAAGCTGTTGTAGAGTTTCATCACGGCTTCCGGCGCGACGCCGCTGGTGGCGATGGTGCCGCCGTCGGCTCCCATCAGCAGCACGGGCAGCAGGATTTCCTCGCAGCCGATGAGGCAGGAGAAGTCCGGGCGGATGGCCTTGACCTCGCTGAGAGTGTCCATGAAGCGCGGCATGTCGCGGCTGCTGTCCTTGATGCCGACGATGCGCGGGCAATCGGCGGCGAGGCGCTTCACCACCTCCAGGCTGATCTCGTTGGAAAACTGCGGAATGTTATACAACAGGATGTCGATGGGCGATTGCCGGGCGATTTCGCGGAAGTAATGTTCGATGCTCTGCTGGCTGACCTTGAAATAATACGGCCCGGTAATGGAAACCGCGCGGCAGCCGAGGTCTGCATAGCGTTTGCAGGCGTCAAGCACGGTGGCGATGTTCGGCTCGGCGGCACCGGCCAGGATCGGCACGCGGCCGCGGTTCTCGCTGGCCATGATTTCCACCACGCGGATGCGCTCCTCGAAACTCAGACGGATGAATTCGCCGGTGGAGCCGTTCGGATAAAGTCCGCTCACGCCCTTGTCGATGAGCCACGAGGTGTAGCGGCGCAGTTCGCCTTCGTTGATGCGGTTGTCGGGGTGGAGGGGAACCACGTTCGGGGTGAAAATCCCCTGGATCGGTTTTGAATTCATGGCGGGCTGGGAAATCAATCAGTGTTCCGTGCGCAGTAGCGCCCGGCACCAGCCGCCGTCAACCCCTTGCAGGTTCACCGGAGCGGCGAGCAATTCGTAGGTTCCGGCGGCCACATCCCGCAAGCAGATGTTTTCCAAAATCAGGGTTCCCATTCCGAGCAACTCGAGGTGGGCGGGAAAGGTTGGCTCGGTGGGAGGATCTATGGTTGGATAATCGAGGCCGACCGTGTTGCGTACATCATTCCGCCGCGCTTTGGTGGATGTAGATGAAGCCCGGATTCCACGGCTAGTGCCAGTAGTCCGTCGCGCTGTTGCGGGTCTTGAAGAGCAGACGCTTGACGCCGTCTCGCACGCCGGCGCGGTCGAGGGCCGGGCCGCAGACACAGGATTTCTCAGCTGTTAGATCAAGCACCTGGCATTCTCCCAACCAGTGGTCGAGCGGTATTTCGCGCGGTTTTTTGCCGCCCGGGATGAAGTGCCACGGTGCATCGACATGAGTGCCGTGATGCAGGCCGCCGTGGTAGAAGCCGCCGTTGGTCGGATCGCCGTTTTCGTGGGACCAGCCCGGCTAGGAAAACTCCGGCGGCGGATCGCCCGGAAAAAATGAGGCGGTGGGCGTGGAAAATTCGAGCCACTGCGGAGCGATCGGGCTCTATGGCCGGCAAGCGACAAGCAGGGGCCTGGTGGCCTTCGCGCTCACGCACTCGGATGATAGACGTCGTATTTGTCGTCGTCCGGATTGCACTCGATGCCCACATGCTGCTGGTCGCGTCCGGTCATGAGTCCTGCCCGTGACGGAATGCACTGCGTGGCGCTGACATAGCCTTGTGAGAACTCCACACCGTTGGCGGCGAGTCGGTCGAGATTCGGCGTCCTGACGTCGGGCGTCCTGAGGAAGCCCGCGTCACCCCAGCTTTGGTCGTCGGCCAGAATGAGGATCAGATTCGGGCGGCTGGCTGGCTCGGCTTCGATGCCAGGATGGGAAACGAAGAACAAGCCGGTGAGCAATGGGTGGATTAGAGAAATGGGATGTTTGCTCATGGTTTCATAGGGTTAGGTTCATGGTCCAAAAACCTCAAGTGCAGGCACTCATAACGGCAGACCTTATCCGAATGCGGGTCTTGGTCCTTACTCCGCCTGCCATTCTTTAGCACCATGGTGCCAACGCGGTTGCGGGAACCACGTGTCCTGCGATGCCTTTGGGCTGTGCTCGAAGCTGGCGTGCCCCGAACTCTAACTCCACCATCATTCCTTCACGCGTTGCTGACGAAGAGCCGGATTTTTCCCGCGCCCGCCCATCACTCCGCCCTCGAGAGGCGGTTGATGCCGCGCTGGAGAAGCTGCGAGTCCACCGCAGTGGAGATGGCTTCGTCGAGATTCACTGTCAGATTCTCATCGGCGAAATCGATGGTGTGGAGTTCTCCGTCGTGATCCTCGAATGCCTTGATGAGGCTTTTCATGTCGCGGATGTCGCGGCCGTTGACCTTGCGGACGATGAGATTGCGCAGGCGCTCGTAGCCGATGGTGGCGGGCGTGGGAATCGCGCCGCTCAGGAAAACCACGCGGTCCATGGATTCCTCGTATTTCTCCGGGTTTTCAAAGGTGTCCAGCAGGTTGAGCGGCGCGCGGGAGCGCCAGTCCTCGCCGAAGCTTTCCAACAGCGGCAGCGTGAGTTCCTGGAAGATCATGCCGCCCTTGACCAGATAGGTCGGAGCCTTGTCGTAAAGATGGTTGGGTACCAGCCGTGCTTGGTCATCCTCGCGCTCGACCTTTACCTCCAGTTCCAGCGGCTTGCCCTCGCGCAACAACGAGAGGGTGACGGCATCGCCGCTGGATTTGGTCCCACGGATCAGATGCCCCCACGAGACGCTGCCATAACTCGGATGTTGATAGTAGCCGCGGCGGTCGATCTGCTGGCCGTCCACGGCGAGCAGGACATCGCCCTTCAGGACGCCGGCGCGTTCGGCCGCACCGCCCTTGCGGACGCTGCGGATGTAGATGCCGCCCTGCTCGTCGCCGAGTTTGAGCCATTGGCGCAGGGAGTTATCCTCGGTGCGCGCGATGGCCACGCCGAGACTGGGAAATCCGCCGTATTGGCCGCCGGTGGCCTCCTTGATGAAGCGGGCGAGGATGTCCGTGGAAACCACATCGCAGATTTGATCCTTGGAGTTGTAGCTGAGCAAAACCCCGGCGAGCTTGCGCTCATGAAGGACGGGCAGTGTGAAGCTGCTGGCGGCGCTCTGCATGGATGCCTTGACGAGATACGTCAGGAAACTCTGGCCGGGCAGCAGGTTGGATGTCATCTCCACGCTTTGCAGCGTGCCGGGTGTGAGCAGCGGCAGGCCGTTGTCCTCGAGTTGCAGAACATCCAGCGTGGTTCCGATGACGGGCGGAGTGGTGATTTCAAAAGGAACCGTGTTGGCGAAAAACTCTGTGCCCTGTTCCTCGGATGCCGGGCCTAACAGCGCGAGGTTCGCCTCATGATCCACGGCGATCACCCGGGCCGGCGTGAAACGGCTGCCGTCCGCGGATTCGAATTCGAGATAAGTCGCATCCGCCACGAGCTCGGCGGTGGTGATGACGAGTTGCGGCCCGATGATGGCGGCCAGCGCGCGGCGGCGGCCCGGCGGGTTCTTCTCCCACGGCTGCCAGAGGTTCCATGACTGCTGGGTGGAATTGACGCGGACGACGGAGGATTTCACGTCCCACGGAGTGGCGGCGGGGGCCACCGTTTCATCTACTGCGGCGGGCTTTTCGGACGGGCTGTTTTTGGATTCCGGCGGCTGGCAGGAAAGGAGGGTGAAAAGAAGTGGAAGGAGCAGCAGCGGGCGCATGGTGGAATGGTGGGTGGAAATCTGAAATCTACAATCCGCAATCTTAGAATCCCTGCTTAAGACCCAGCACGTCCTGCATGTCATACAGCCCGGCGGGCTTGCCCTGCAGCCAGACGGCGGCGTGCACCGCTCCGGCCGCGAAGGTGAGGCGGGAGGAGGCCTTGTGCGTGAGTTCGACGCGCTCGCCATCGGCTGCGAAAATCACGGTGTGGTCGCCCACCACGTCGCCGCCGCGCAGCGTGTGCATGCCGATTTCACGCGGCTTGCGCGGGCCGATGTTGCCGACGCGGCCATGGGCGATATCGTCCTGATAGGAAGTGCCGGTTTCGGCGTTGAGGATCTCTAACAAAGTGCGGGCGGTGCCGGAGGGCGCGTCGATCTTATGGCGGTGATGCATCTCGGTGACCTCGATGTCGAAGCGATCCTGGGTGAGGATGCGAGCCGCCTGGCGGGTGAGCCAGAACAGCGTGTTCACGCCCACCGAGTAGTTGGATGCGAAAACGACGGGTAGTTGTTGCGCCGCCTGATGGATCAGGGCGCGCTCGGCATCGGTGTGGCCGGTGGTGCCGATGACGATGTGGCTGCCATGTTTCAGAGCGGCTTGGATGACTTGGGCGGTGAAGGAATGCACGGTGAAATCAATGATGCAGGATGCCTGCGCGGCGGCGGCATCGAGATCCTCGCCCACGTCGTGGGTGGCGGCGACGGTGACACGGGGTTCCGCGGCGGCGGCCTGGAGCAAGGCCTGGCCCATGCGGCCGGATTTTCCTGTGATGAGTAGTTCTAACATGAATTTGAGATTTGAGATTTGAGATTTGTGGTATGAGCGATGCGACTGTGCTGCGGCTTCTTATCTTGCGTCTTGAAGTCTTGTGTCTTCAATCTTCCCAGATCATGTGTTTGAGTTGGAGCTGGTTGGCGCGGCTGGCGGCTTCTTCTGCGCGCGGGCCGTTGAAGGAGGCGATTTTGCGGGCGCAGGCAATGGCGGCGGGCCAGCGGCCGGCTTTTTCGAGCAAGGCGAGGGCGCGGAATCCGCAGAGCTCGAAGTAATGCCATTCTTCCGGCGGAGTCTCGGTTTCCAAGACCGAGTAGTAGGCGATGAAGGCCTCCCTTTCGCGTTTGCGGGATGGGTCTTTCGCATCGGGGATTTGTTCAAGGGTCCGGCCGCGCAGGTATTGCAGGCGGTGGCGGGCACCGGGTTGAGCGGGCTCGCTGGCGAGGAGCCGGTCATAGACGGCGAGCGCTTCGGTGAGGGACTCCGGATGGGTGCCGCCCTGGCCGTAGATCGCCTCGCCTAACAAAAACCCGGCGGGCAGATAGAGCGGATCGTTTTTTTCGAGCGAGTCCAGCCATTGACGCAGGAAGGCGGCGGCTTCCATCAGGCGGTTCATGTCGATCATGAGCCGGGCCTTCTCCAGCATGGCGATGGAGGCGAGCGGGCGATTCAGCGCGATGACCTTCTCGAAAAGCGCCAACGCTTCCTGCTGGGACTGGCTGGCGGGGATGAGTGCGGCGGAGCGGGCGGCCAGCAGCCAGGCAGCCTCGGCGCGGGCGGGGTCGCTGTCCGAGGCGGCGAGTTTTTCGAGCACCATGCGGGCTTCGTTGTAGCTGCTGGATTGGAAAAGATTGCGCCCCAGCACGAGCGCGGCCTCGGCGGCGGCGGGCTCGGCGGGAAATTGCTCGAGAATCTGGCGCGCGGTGGCGATGGCGGCGGCGGGTTGCTGCGAGAGGTCATCGATGCGCAGGCGGACCAGCGCGAGCCGCGAGGGGTTGAGCGTGGCGGATTTCTCCGGCTCGGCGGCGAGGGTTTCCAACTGGGCGCGGGCGAATGAAAGATCCACCTCCGGGCCGGACGCCAAGGCGGCCTCGGCAGCGGCGAGGCGGGCCTCCGGCACCCGCGGGTGTTCGGTGTGCTGGATGAGGAATTCCTCGATGGCGGCGCGTTTCGCGGCCGGATCCTCCTGCGAAAGGGCGCGCTCGAGCATGAGATCAGCGGCGAGCGCGGGATCCTGCGGCCCGGGGTTGCCGTCGGTTTTGACGAGCTGGAGGATGGCGGCATTGAAGCGGGCGGTTTTCGCTTCGTTTTCCGCAAGCGAACGGGCGGCCTCCTCAAACAGACTCGCGGCGCGCGCTTTGTCGCCCTTGGAAAACGCGCGCTTGGCCTCAAGGAAGGCAGCCTCGCCACGCAATGCGGCGGAGGACTCCCGCAGGCTTTCGAGCATGGAGAACGCACGCGCATCCTCGCCAGTAGCGAGGGCCTTGCGGGCGCTTTCAAACAAGGCGCGGCCGGCCAGCGGATGCTCCGGGAAGGAAAGCCGGAGCCGCGTCAACATCTGGCGCGCCTCGGCAGCGGCCTCGGGCGTGGCCATGCGCTGGAGGCCGAGCGCACGGGTGAAAAGCGCGTGGACGATCAGCTCGCCAGTGGCACCGGGCATGGGCCAGGCACCAGCCGCCGAATCAGCAGCCACCAGCAATCCGGTGGCCGGAAACTCGGGTGGAGTGATCCACTCGGTGAGTTTCGCGAGGATCGGATCCGAGACAGCGGGCGAGGCGGGCATGGCATCCAGCAGCCGTTGGAATAGCGCGTCCAGGCAGGGCGAATCTGGATTTGCCTGGATGAAGGCGAGTAGGAAAGCCGACGCAGCATCCGGATTTTTCCGGGCGAGAAACGTGTCCGCCAGGCCCACTGCGGCCAGATGGTGGCGTTCGAGCGATTGTCCCTGCAGTTGGTCGATCAATGATTGGAACACGGATGCGGCATCAGCCGGGCGGCCCTCCGCCAGCAGCAGTTGTGCTTCGAGCAATGCCGCAAGCGAGCGGTCCGCCGTGGCAAACGCTGCGGCATCCGGCATGATTTTCCGGGCCTTGGCGGTTTTGCGCGCATCCAGCAGGATTTCCACCTGATGAAGCCGTGCCTTGGCGGCAAGCGCCGCGTCCGCCTTGCTGGCGAGGAAATCGAGCGTTTCCATGGCGGACTCCGGCTTGCCGAGCGCGAGCTGCAGGTTTGTGACGGTGAAAGCGGCCTCGCTTGGGAATGGCGACGCCCGATCCTGAAGCAGCGGAGCCAGCACATCGAGCGCCTCGCCAAAACGGCCGAGACCCGCCAGCGCCTGGCCTTTCCAAAATGGCGCTTCCGGATGCGAGGAAACAAACGACTCACCCAGCAGGGCCAGCGCCTCCGCCGGTTTGCCGTCACGGATCCATGCCTCGGCCAGGCGGATCGCCACGCCGGATTTCTCCTCGGGCTTGAGGGAGTTTTCCGCGAGGCATTCGTCGAAATGAAGCGCGGCCATTTCCCACAAGCCGGCGGCCAGAGCCTCATCGCCCAGCCGCATCCGCGCGCCGGCATCCCGCCCGGGAAGGGCGGACTGCATCGCGAGCAGCATCAGCGGGAAAATCGACCTGAAGTTCATCCGGCTCGCGGAG
The DNA here is from genome assembly GCA_003820635.1 of Verrucomicrobiaceae bacterium. Next base: position 22,418 of record RPOS01000024.1, read on the forward strand.
TCTGGCGCTGTCGCGTGGCCATGGCGAGCCCTGATGTAGGGCCGGAGAAAATCGCGTGATTTTGGTATGAAACGAGCAGCAGTCACTACCCCGTGCTGGACAAGTGCCCGGCATGGACCCAGTTTCCCGCCCTCCGGTCCGCCAGCTCCATGCGAACTGCCCCAACGGCCCGGAAAATTTTTTCCCTATCAGAAACATCATGGCCTCCTCCTTTCTTCCCAAACCGTTCACCCATCACTACGAGATCGATCCCCAATACGCCAAGAGCGCGGTTTACATTTCCTGCGAGTTCGGCATCGACCAGAGTTTCAAGATCTACTCCGGCGGCCTCGGATTCCTGGCCGGTTCGCACATGCGCTCGGCGGCGGACCTCAAGCAGAATCTTTGCGGCATCGGCATCCTCTGGACATACGGTTACTACAACCAGGCCCGCGGCGAGGACCGCGAGCTGGCCATCCAGTTCCGCAAGAAGGAATACGCGTTCCTGCAGGACACCGGCATCCGCTTCACAGTGCCGGTGCACGGCCACCCGGTGTGGGTGAAAGCGATGTTCCTGCCGGGCGATGTCTTCGGCACGGTGCCGATGTTTTTCCTCAGCACCGATGTGGAGGAAAATGACGCGCTCTCCCGTGCCATCACGCACCGCCTCTACGATCACGACCACCTGCGCCGCATCGCCCAATACATCATCCTCGGCGCCGGCGCGGGACGCCTGCTCGACGAGCTCGGCGTGGACCCGGAAGTCTGGCACCTCAACGAGGCCCACGGTCTGGCCGCCGCCTTCCACCTCTACGAGAAGCACCACAGCCTGGAGGAGGTGAAAAAACGCCTCGTCTTCACCACCCACACGCCGGAGGACGCCGGCAACGAGCGCCACGACTTCAATCTGCTGCGCGATTTCTCGTTCTTCGGCGGCGTGCCGGAAGAAGAAGTGCGGGACATCACCGGCATCGAGGGCGATGAATTCAACCACTCGCTCGCGGCGCTGCGTCTCGCGCGCATTGCCAACGGCGTTTCCAAGCTCCATGGCGAGGTGTCCCGCCAGATGTGGAGCGGCTATCCGAATATCTGCCCCATCACCCACATCACCAACGCCCAGAACAAGAAATACTGGGCGGATCACGGGCTGGAGCACGCCCGCACCTGCGGCAGCGCGGAGGAAATGCGCCACCGCAAGCGCGAGCTCAAGGAGCGCCTCTTCCGCGTGGTGGCGGACCAGACCGGCAAGCTTTTCAAACCGGACGTGCTGACCATCGTCTGGGCGCGGCGTTTCGCCGGCTACAAGCGGCCGGACCTCATCACACGTGACATCAAGCTGTTCCGCGAGATGCTCAACAACAACCAATACCCGGTGCAGATGATCTGGGCGGGCAAACCCTATCCCTTCGATTACAACGCCATCGAAATCTTCAACGGCCTGATCCGCACCACCCGGGATTTTCCCAACGCCACCGTGCTCGTCGGCTACGAACTCGAACTCTCGCGCTTTCTCAAGAACGGCTCGGACATCTGGCTCAACAACCCGGTGGTCACCCGCGAGGCTTCCGGCACTTCCGGCATGACCGCCGCCATGAATGCCTCGGTGAACCTTTCCACCTACGACGGCTGGGTCTGCGAGTTCGCCAAGGATGGTGAAAACTCGTTCATCATCCCCTCGCCGGATCCGGGCCTCAGCCCGGAGGACCGCGACCGCCACGACCTGCTCGGTTTCTATCAGCTCCTCAACGAAAAAGTGCTGCCTGCCTATTATGACACACCGGAGGAATGGAGCCGCATCGTCTTCAACTCGATGAATGACGTGGTGCCCTTCTTCGACGCCGACCGCATGGCCGACGAGTATTACAAGAAGATCTACGAACCGGAGTGATGAGTCCGGCGCGGTTTCATCCGGGATGCGTCTGATGCGCCAAGGCTTCAGACGGTTTTTCCCCTGCCACCGCGCCATGGCAGCGCCAGCAGCAGGAACAGGCACAAGGCAATCGCCTGCATTGTGAAAAGATACCACGGCCACGGGCCGAGGTGGTCGATCAGGCTCGGGTTGTCCGGTGGCCGCGAGGCAAAGCCGAAGTTGGTTTCCAGCAGGCGGTTGATGCCAAGCGCGAAGACCAGATAGACGACCGACCAGCCATAGACTTCCAGCGGGCTTTTCCACAGCGGTTGTTTCGGCCGCCAGCCTTCCACGATGGGCAGGTAGAGCGCGGCACCGACGATGGCGAAGTGCTGGATGAAAAAGGTGAAGTATGGCCAGGTCGGGAAACCAATACCGAGGGCCGGCGTGAGCAGCGCCTGCAGGGTGGCGGCAAGGCCCCAGAAATAGGTGAGCGCGCAGAGCACCGGGCGCTTGGTGAGCAGCGCGAAACCGGCGGTCATCGCCGCGATGTCGCAGAGGTGGAGCGGCAGGATGTTGTCCATGGCCAGCGGCTTGCCGAGCGAAAGCCATGCCGCTTGGTTGAGCGGATAGGCGCTGAGGTTGGCGAATGCCAGCAGCGCGGTGGCCAGTGTCCGGCCCCTGCCGCCGCGCCGTCCCACGGCTAACAGAACCAACACCGCGATGCCGCCGGCAAGCAGGGCGGCGTAGTGTTCGTGGCTGAATGGCTGGAAGGGCATGGCGGAATTGGGCATCCCGGATGATGCCAGGGACTTGCGTGTCAAGCGGGCTGGATCCCGGCGATGGCGGGTGTCTGGTTGTGGAAGATCGTGCGGGCGATGGATTGGATTTCCGCGTCGGTAACGGCCAGCACGCGGTCCCGCCACTCGGAGTGGGGCGGGATCCGGTTGAAGTCCAGCACGCCCTCGCCGGCCCATGCGGCATGGGCGGCGGTGGACTCGAAGGCGAGCTTGCTCTGGGCGATGGCCAGGCGCTTGGCACGCTCGAGTTCTCCCGGGCGCGGGCCCTTGGAGCAGAGATCGTGAATCTCGCGGTGAATGCAGGCGAGTGCCTCCTCGCGGGCGTCGGGGTCGAGCCCGGCGTTGATTTCAAACGCGCCCGTTTCATGGAACAGCGTGACATCCGTGCTGATCTGGTAGCACAGCCCGCGTTCCTCACGCAGTTCGAGAAAGAGCCGCGAGCTGGCGGTTTCCCCGAGCATCAGGCTGACCAGGCGCAGCGCGTGGCGCGAGTCCGCATGGCGGCCGGGCGCGTGCCAGGCGAGCGAGAGCTGGAGCTGGTCGGTCTCGCGGGTTTCCATCAGCTCCTGCGGCGGCCATTGCGAGCGGTCGAAGGGCAGCGGCGCCTGCCCGCCGCGGAAGTCCGGCGGCAGGTGCGGCGTGAGGACGCGCAGCACCTCGTCCGCCGTGAACGGACCGGCGGCGGCGATCACCAGATCGCTGCGGAAATGATGGCGTGCACGGAATTCCAGCAAGGCCTGGCGATCAATGGCGGCGATGGTTTCCAGGGTGCCGGAGATCGGATGGCCGAGCGGGTGCCCGCCCCAGAGCGCCTTGGAAATGAGGTCGCCGATGTGGTCGGCGGGGCTCTCGCGATACATGGTGATTTCCTCGCCGATGACTTCGCGTTCGAGCTGGATTTCCGGCTCGGGAAAAGCCGCGTGCCAGACCATGTCTGATAGAACATCCGCGAGCAGCGGTAGCAGTTCCGCCTCGCCGCGGCCTTCATAGACCGTCTGGTCCTCGGAGGTGCAGGCATTGATCTGACCGCCGGCATTCTCGATGTCGAAGCTCAGCTCGCGCGCGCTGCGGCGGGCCGTGCCCTTGAAGACCATGTGCTCCACGAAGTGGGCCAAGCCCGCGGGTAGCCCGTTCTCGTCGCGGCTGCCGGCTGGAATGTGGATGGTGAGCGCCGCGCATTCGGAATCCGGCAACGTGGCCACCGCAAGGCGTGGTCCGTGGGGAATCTGCCGCCATTCGTAGGATGCCTTGTTCATGATGCTTGTCCGATCAGCGCCTCCGCCAGCGCCAGATCCGCGGGGGTGGTGATTTTCAAATTCGGATGCAGTGATTCGATGAATTTCACCTTCACTCCGGTTTGTTGCACGGCGGAAACCTCGTCGGTCACCGCTAGCCCGCGGGCGGAAACATTTTGATAGGCTTCGCGCAGGACAGAGGTTTCAAAGACCTGCGGAGTTTCCATGCACCAGAGGTTCTCGCGGTCCACCGATTCCACACAGAAGCCCCCGGCGTCGGATCGTTTCATCGTTTCCGTCGCGCGCCGGGCGAGAGAGGCCGCCCGGTGGATGGACGCCGCGGCGACACAGGCATCGATGTCCGCGGGCGAAACCAGCGGCCTTGCGCCATCATGCACCGCCACGAAAAGGACATCCTCACCCAGTGCCGCAAGGCCATTCATCACCGACTCCTGGCGCTCGGCCCCGCCATCGGTGCGCAGCACGGGTTTGCTGAAAGCCACCCCCTCTAACAATTTCCAGCGTTCTTCCGGGCAGACGACAATGACCGAATGAATCGACTCCGCGTTGAGGAAGGCCTCCAGCGTGCGGCGCAGGACCGGCACGCCCGCCAGCGGCCAGGCGAGCTTGTCCATGCCCATGCGCCGGCTGGATCCCGCCGCCACGATGATGGCGGAGCAGGAAGGGTGGGGTAGGGGGCTGGACATCGGCGGTCGATAGGGTGCGCCGCGGTTCTTAGCAGCCCCGCCCGCTCGCGGGAAAGCGGCAAGTTCGGGTATTCGATAGCAGATGCGTCAGGCGAGTGCGGCGGCCAGATCGGCGGCGCGCTGGTCGCTGTTGGTGAAGGCCAGCGTTTGCTGGAGATGTGCCTGCGCCCCGGCGATGTCACCCAGTCCATGGCATGCGAGTGCGATGAGCAGGTGGTTCTCCGCGTTGCGCCGGGCTTGCAGGTCTTCTTCAAAGACCAGCAGGTTGGGCAAAGACGTGGCGAAATAATCAATGACGGCGGTTTCACCGAGTTTGGCCTCGGCATAAGTCTTGAGGTCCTCGAAAACCGCCTTTGCCTGATCCTCGCAGCCGAGCTCCCGCAACGACAGGCCGCGGAAATAGGTCAGCGGGCTGTGGGCGGTGACGGCCATTTCGGAGAAATCCCCGCTTTCGTCGGCGGATCGTTTGAAATGATCCGCCGCTTCCGCAGTCCTGCCGAGCTGCTTGAGCGCGCGGCCGATCCGGTGGTTCACATCCGCCTTGGCCTGCAGCAAATGATAGGCCTCGCCCAGGCTTTCGGGCGTCTCCATCGCTCCGGTGAAATGATCGAGCGCGGCCGCCGCGTCGCCGCCTTCGAGCGCCTTGCATCCGAGCAACAGGTGCGCGGTGGTGAATTGCCGCAGCACCGCACCCTCGCCGCCCTCCCATGGGTGAAAACGCCGGGAAGTCACCAGTTCCAGCGCTTTTTCGGGATTTCCTGTTAGATTGTATAACCCGGCGAGCGCGACCGTGCAGTCGTCACGCTGCATGACGCGGTCGATGTGCGTATCAAGAAACACAAGCCGGTCCGCAAGCGGATCATTCAACTTCGCGCGGAGTTGATCATACTCGGAAACCAGCCGTGGGTCCGCCTTGTCGAGTTCCAGCGCCTTGAGATAGCAGGCGCGGGCGGCGTCTCCATCGCGGCGGACATTCCACAAGGCGATCCCCAGGTTGCGGTGGACGGTGGCGAAACCCGCGCCGTCATCCACGGCGCGCTGCCAGGCGGCGATGGCATCTTCGTGGCGCTTGAGATCGTAGTAGTAATTGCCAAGCGCGAAGCAGGCGACGGGATCCGAGCCAGGTTGTTCAAGCGCCCATTCGAGAACAAGTTGCTCGTGCAGGCGCGAGGGGAAAAAATAATCCGGCGATTGGTGGCGGGCGGCGGCGAGGTCGGCCGGATCGCGGCTAAGCCAGGCCCGCAGGTAGTGGGTCATGGCCGTGCGCTCAAGCGGGTTGGGAACCGCGACCGGCGTGACGGGAGCCTTGTGGTGGGCTTCGAGGAGTGCGAGGGCCTCGTCATGAAAACTCGCTTCGATGAAATCGAAGGCGATATCGAGAATGGTTTGGGCGTCGTTGCGGGAGTTTCCCGGGATTCGGATTTTGGCATGGCGGATGAAATCCGCCGCCACGGTGGCGAAATGATCGAGCGGATCGAGTGTCAGCACATCCTCAAGGATTTCGGCCGCATCCTCCACTTCGGACAAATGACTCGCGATCACGGCCTGCAGAACCATCCCCTTGGTATGGTCCGCATTGGTCGCGAGCGACTCCTCAAGATGTCCAAGCGCGGTGTCGAAATCACGTCTGCGGCAATCGAGGCACGCGAGCTGAAAGTAAGCCGCCGATCTCCACGCCTGATTCCAGGTGGCCTTGTAGAAGAACGGATAGGCTTCCTCATGTCTGCCTTGAAACACGAGCGCCAACCCGAGGAAATAATGCGCCTCGCCGGTTTCCGGGTTCGGGTGGCGCCGCGTCAGCCGTGCGATGGCCGCACGGAAATGAGGTTCCGCATCGCTCCAGCGCCCTTGTCTGAGCGCGCGTCGGCCCATGCCGATGTTGCAGCGCGCGTCGCCCGGATCGCGGGCCAACGCTTCCTGCCAGTAAATCTCCGGCGTGCGCGTGGGATGCCGGTAAAGCTCAAGATGCTCTCCGGTGAAATACAACTCATCGGAGGATGTGATATCCGAAGGCGCGGCTGGTTCGGTGGCCACTTCGCGATCGCGATTCGCTGCAGTGGTGTCAACCGGACGATAACCCAGCACAAGCCCGCCGTCCGCATCGAGCACCATCGCGGACAATTCACATGGATTCTCGCCGCCGAAACGCAGCTCCGCGTGTTGCCATGACTCACCGGGCTTCAATGAAAGCGGGGTTTCCAGCAGCAATCGATCGCCATGCCGGACCTGGAGTTTCGCGCCGCTCAGTCTTTCGGAAACACAGATGCCGAGCTCGATCATCCGGTCGTCACGGACCACCAACCTGAGGGCAACGCGTTCGTTCGCCTGCTGCACAGGCCCGATGCCCTGGATCGGCCACCAGAACTGGGAGAATGTCTTGGTTTCGTAGGGTGCGAGATAGGCGAAGTCAGGTTGGTTGTCGGTGTAAACCCCGGCCATCAATTCGATGTAGGGGCCGTTGGAATCCGTCAACTCTCGATCCCACGCATGGCCGAATCCATGGTCGCCCCAGGTCCATTGTTTCTTGCCAGGCGTGATGTGACGGTTGGCCACATGCACGAAGCCGCCGCCGGCCTTGAAATCATAACCGCCGAAGAAATCAAACTGCGTCTGGCAGATCATGTAACTGGTGGGCACCGGGATGTTCTTATACCAGGCAAGGTCGTTCGAGCCCGGCCGGTTCTGATAGTCCACGCCGTAATACGGGTTTTCTGCGATCGGAAACGACGACATCGCGCGCACCGCGTGGTCGGCCACATAGGTCACGTCCGTCGGAAAGAACGCTTGGTACTGGTCGTGCACCATCGCCGCCACGTTGGCCCACCAGAGGAAAGTCTGGGTGAGGGGAGTGCGGTTGTAGAGGCGCGCGCGCAACTCAATGAGTGAGGATCCGGGGCGCAGGCGGATGCCATGCATGCCTTTGAGACGGTTGAGCGGATCGTGTTCGCTCATCCACACGGTGCGCGCGCCGTCCTCCTCTTCCTCGATGAACACATCCGCGGGCATGAAAGTGCCGGGGCGGTGGTGCTGCGGCCAGTTGAACTCGACACCGCCGGAGATCCACGGCCCGGCGAGACCGACGAGCGCCGGCTTGATCACATCGTTGCGATAGAAAAAAATCATAGTCCGCGTTCGTCTTGTCCTGGCCCAGATAGATGCGCCCGCCAATCTCCGGCAGCATGACGAGCCGGACAAACTCGTTTTCCAAGAGCGCGGATTGATAGGTGACGTCCTGCGGAGCATCAAAGACCTTGTCGATGAACGGCACCGGATAAACTTTGCCGGATGATCCCTGATAGACGCGCTTCTCGAAGAAGACCGGGTTTTTCTCCGGCTTTCCAACCGGATAGGTGGGGATGATTCGGGGTTCGATTTTGGCTGTTACGGTCATGGGTGGGTAGATGCTGAAATACTGAAAACTGAAACGCTGGGATAATCACCAGAAGATGATGAAGAAGACGACGACGCCGAGGATCACGGCGGCTCCGGCGAGTTTCACAATGGGTTCGGTTTGGAGATTCATTTCCTCGCGGACGGGGAGTTCCTTGGCTTTGGCCAGAGGTGCGATCGCGGTGATCGCCGTCATCACGGCGGCCACGATCAGGAAGGCGAGCAGAACTTGCAGCAGGAAATGGTTCTCATGCCCCGATGGCCGGGTTTCCGATTTGCTCGTGAACTGGAAGGCGGCATAGGCCAGCGGATCTGTTAGAAGCGCCGCCACACCTGCCGCGCCAGGAACTTTCGACAGCACGAATGGCATCACGAAGGCGGCCACCACGCCGGTCCATGGCAGGTCCTTGTTGTCCGCCGGCATGATCATGTGCAGTTTCGCGGCATTTGCCTCCGCAAACTTGTCCCAGCCGCCGATCGCATTCAGGCCTAGGGAAAAGATCAGCATGCCGCCTGCCAATAGCGCCAACCCTTGCACCAGATCCGCCCGGTATTCGAGATGCTCCGGCATCGTGTAAATCCCCGCTCGCAGGAACCTCGGCAGCAGGGTCATGGAAATGAGCACGATGAACACCGAGCCGAGCAACTGCCAGCAGCTCACCGCCAGTCCGGTGGAGCCCGCCGCCTGGCCCTCCATGCCGACCATCTGCTCGGTGGAGATGTTCGCCGCGACGATGGAAATGCCGATGAGCGGCCAGGTCAGCCCGCGGCCGGCGAGGAAGAAGTCCGAACTGTTCGCGTCATGTCCCGGCTTGCGACGGCTTTTCCAGACGCTGAGGCCGATGACCACCGCGAAAAATCCGATGAAGACAGTGAGATCCTGAGTGGTGATGTTCAAGTTGTATTTCGGCAGATTAGCCAGCGGGACGGGCATGCTTCCATGGAGCATTGACGGAAAAATATGGACGATCCGATGATTTTGGCGATGTTCCGCGTTGATGGAACCGCAGGCCCGCGAGCAACGTCCGGAAGGATTCCCTGGGCAACGCCTGGTGGTCGTGCCACCGGCGATTGTCGTGGCCGCGGGCCGTCGGCCTGTCACGCGTGACCTGTGCATCACCCATATCGGCACGTTTGCCGCGGCTGCCGGGCATTTTGTCGAGCGCCCGCATGGCACCTCTCAACACATCCTCATCGCCTGCATTTCCGGCGCCGGAGACTGCGAAATGGGTGACCGTAAATGGAAAGTCGGGGCGGGGGACCTGCTCTTTCTGCCGCCCCGCGAACGACATGTTTACCGTGCGAATCCTTTCTCACCATGGATGATCTTCTGGATTCACTTTCGCGGCGCGCAGGCCGGCGACCATCTCGCCAACCTCGGCGTGAGTTCCACCCGGCCCGTCGTTCCGGTCGATGATCCGGGCGTGCTGCTCGATGCCTTTGAGGACACCATCCGGCATGCCAATCACGGATTCGGAGAAGCCGCCCTGACAGGCTTGTCCACCGCGTTCGCACGGCTGTTAGGACTCGCCAAAGTGCATCAGGTGGCAGTGGGCTCGCGTTCCCGCAACGCGGAAAACCGCCTGCTCAAAGTGCTTGCGATGATGCGCGAGGACGTGGCCCGGCCATGGACGCTGGAGGAACTGGCGCGCCAGGCCAACCTTAGCCCGCCGCACTTCACCGCGCTCTGCCGCCGCCAGACCGGAATGCCGCCGCTCAGCCTGCTGATCCGGCTGCGCCTCCAGCGGGCCATGGACCTCCTGCAGCGCGGCAATCACAACGTGGCCGAAGCCGCACGCGCCGTCGGCTATGAGGATCCGTTTTACTTCTCCCGCCTCTTCAAAAAGCACATCGGATTGACTCCATCGTCCTGCATGCACGGTCCGTGATGCGGCCCCATAACGTCCTCGAAAAACTCCGCACCGGCTGCGTCCTGAAGCGATGGGAGGAATGGGAAATCGCAATAGGCGGAACAGGATGTTTCGGCGGCGGACTGGAGCATAATGCTCCAGCCACTGTTCTTCCTTGCTCCGCGCGGCGTGTGGGATGACTCTCCGCGCGCCCGCCAGGAAACGACGGACAAGGAGCTTGTCTATGAAGGAAGGGATGCAAGGGAGGATGCCGGCACGCTGTTGGTTCAGGCCGCGGTTGCTGGAGGTTTTCAATGGTGGCTATGGCCGTGCGGAGCTGGGCGGCGATGTGATGGCCGGGCTGTCGGTGGGGATGATCGCGCTGCCGCTGGCGCTGGCGCTGGGCATTGCCAGCGTGCCGGCCGGGGCGGAGACGCCGTTTCCCGCACCGGCGCTGGGGATTTTCACGGCGATCATCGCGGGCTTTCTGATTTCCGCCCTGGGAGGCAGCCGGGTGCAGATCGGCGGGCCGACGGCGGCGTTCATTCCGATCATTTTGCTCATCATCGAGAAGCACGGCTATGGCGGGCTGCTCATGGCCACGGTGATGGCGGGCGTGATCCTGGTGATCATGGGACTGGCGAAAATGGGCTCGCTCATCAAATACATCCCGTGGCCGGTGACGAGCGGGTTCACCACCGGCATCGCGGTGGCGATCATGGCCACGCTGACGGTGGATTTCCTAGGCATCAGCGCGGCCGGTCCCGCGCCCCGCGAGTTTCCCGAGCGCATGCACTGGCTGGCGATGCATGCCGGGCAGATCAACATTCCCACGCTGCTGCTCTCGCTGGGCAGCTTGGCGGTGATCATGCTGTGGCCCAAACTCGGAATGCGGCGCGTGCCGGGATCGATCGTGGCGTTGCTGGGGGCCACGGTGTTGGTGGCGGCCTTCGGCTGGCAGGAGAAACTCGGGATCAGCACCATTGGCTCGCAGTTCGGCAGAGCGGCGATTCCGGCGGGTTTGCCGGCGTTTTCATGGCCGCGCTTCGACTGGACGATGCTGCGGGATTTGATCGGCCCGGCCACGGCGATCGCGGTGCTGGGAGCCATCGAGTCGCTGCTTTCCGCCGTGGTCGCGGACGGGCTGACCGGCGAGCGGCATGATAGCAACACCGAGCTGGTGGCGCAGGGCGTGGCCAACATCGTCTGCCCGTTTTTCGGCGGCCTGCCCGCCACCGGGGCGATCGCGCGGACCTCGGCCAACGTCAACAACGGCGGCCGCTCGCCGGTGTCCGGCATGGTGCACGCGCTCACGCTGTTAGGGATCATCCTGTTGTTTGCGAAGTGGGCGGTGTATGTGCCGATGGCGGCGATGGCGGCGGTGTTGGTGTTCGTAGCGCTGCGGATGGGCGAGTGGCATGAGCTGAAACGCCTGGGCAGGATGCCCTTGAGCGATGCGGTGGTGCTGGTGACCACCTTCGCGCTCACGGTGATCTTCGATCTGGTGATCGCGGTGGAGGTGGGGATGGTCTTGGCGGCGATTCTTTTCATCAAACGCGTTTCGGAAACCACGGAGGTTTCACCGGTGTTCGAATCGGACGTGCTGGAGTCCCGGGAGCAGCTGGTTTCCGGCAAAGAGATTCCGGAAGGGGTGCTGGTCTATCGCATTTTCGGGCCGTTCCTGTTTGGCGCGGCGGAAAAGATGGAGGACGCCATCGAGCGGGTGGCGGAACTGCCGCAAGTGCTCATCCTGCGGCTGCACCTGGTGCCGGCGATGGATGCCACGGCGCTCAATACGCTGGAAAGCGTGGTGGAGCGCTTCCGCAAACACGGCCGCACGGTGATCTTGAGCGGCCTGCACCGCCAGCCGCTCGACATGCTGCGCAAGGCGGGCTTCGTGGAGGTGATCGGCCGGGCGAACCTGGTGGCGCACTTCGACGATGCCTTGGTGCGGGCGCGGCAGGTGCTGGACGACGGGCGGCAGGAAGATTGACGGGCGAGGCGGCGGATTTTTCCGGAATGCCTCTGGCAGAGCGGCACGATGCCTGATAGATTCCGCCAGCACGGATGACTCAGGAAAGCACAGCGCCGATACGGAAAATAGAGCCCTTGCTGGGTGCTTTGGCTCTGCTGTTGCTGCTGGCGGGTTGTTTTTTCGTGTTGCAGCCGTTTCTCACGGCGCTGACCTGGGCGATCATTCTGGCCTACACGCTGCACCCGATGCAGCGGCTCTTCACGCGTTGGTTCCGGGGCTCGCGCACGCTGGCGGCGTGTTTCGTGACGCTGACGGTGTCGGTGCTGTTGTCCGGGCCGGTGGTCTTGATCGGGGTGAGTCTGGCGCAGGACGGGCGGGATCTGGCCGTGGCGACGCGCGATTGGTTCATGGAAGCGCCCGAGCAGGCGCCACCATGGATCCAGCGCATGCCGGTGGTGGGGGATGAGCTGGCGGGATACTGGGCTGGCTTTGCCGAGGACCGGAAGAACTGGATGGAGCAGCTCGACGAGGCGGTGAAAGCGCCGCCGCGGCCGAAGATCGTGGTAGAAACGGAAAACGGCCTGGTGGTGCGGGATGCTCCGCCACCGGGGCGCAAGCTCCCCGGCGAGGCGGCGGATGGTGAAGAGGCGGAAGCGGACTCGCCGCACGTTGTGGTGCTGTTAGGGAAATTCCTATCATGGGCGCGGACGTGGCTGCTCTCCGCGGCCAAGGCGGTGGGGCAGGGGGTGGCGGAGGTTTTGTTCAGCGCGTTCCTGGCGTTTTTCCTGTTGCGGGATGCGCCGGAATTGTCCGAGCGGCTGGCGGTGGCGGTGGAGCGCCTGGCCGGCCAGCGCGGGAGGCACTTGATCAAGGTGGCGGGCAATACGGTGCGCGGAGTGATTTACGGGATTCTGGGCAGCGCCATCGCGCAGGCGCTGGTGGCCGGAGTGGGATTCTGGGTGGCCGGTGTGCCGGGAGCGGTGCTGCTGGCGGTGCTGACGTTTTTCTTCGCGGTGGTGCCATTCGGGCCGCCGCTCATCTGGCTGCCGGCTTCGCTGTGGCTCTTTACCCAGAATGAAACCGGTAGGGGAATCTTCATGCTGGTGTGGGGGCTGCTGGCGATCAGCAGTGTGGATAACGTGTTGCGCCCGCTGCTCATCAGCCAAGGCAGCAAGATGCCCTTCGCGCTGATCTTCTGCGGTGTGATCGGCGGGGCGCTGTCCTTCGGCCTGGTCGGCGTTTTCCTCGGGCCCACCTTGTTGGCGGTGGCGTTCCGCTTGATCGAGGAATGGTCGTCCATCCGTTCTGCGGCGCATGAGGATTCTGTGGTAAAGGCGATTTCGGAATTGCGCGGCGGGGCGTGATGGGCAAGACCCGCGCATGGCGGTCAGTCCCTCGGCATTGGGTAAAGTGGTGGAAGTGTTCGAGCGGAATTTCCGCGACCGTGGCGAATTGGGCGCCTCCATCAGCATCTGGTGGGAAGGCACGGAGTTGCTGTCCCACGGTCACGGTTGGTGCGAGCGGGAGAAAACCCGGGCATGGACTCCAGAGACCATGGTGCCGGTGTATTCCGCCACCAAGGTGCCCGCTGCGGCCACCTTGCTGGTGGCGCTGGAAAGCCGCGGGCTGAGTGAGGAAACGCCGGTGCGCGAGGTGTGGCCGCGCTTTCCGGTGGCCGGGGCGAGGTTCTACCACCTGCTCTCCCACCAATGCGGCCTCGCCGCGCTGGACCAGCGCGCCGGCGTACTTGACCACCCCGGCGTGGTGGCGGCCATCGAGGCGCAGACTCCGGCATGGCACTTGGGCGAGGGCCATGGCTATCACCCGCGGACCTTTGGCGCGCTGGTGGACGAACCGGTGCGCCGCCTCACCGGCCTGCCGCTCGGCGGCTATTGGCGGGAAATGATCGCCGGTCCGCTGGGCTTGGATTTCTGGATCGGCCTGCCGCAAACCGAGTGGCCGCGGGTGGCGCGGCTCTACCCCGGCAAGGCGGGCAAGGATGATCTGGCGGATGCTTTTTACAAACAACTCACCACCTCAGGCACCTTCACGCGGCGGGCGTTTTCCTCACCGCGCGGCCTGCACGCCATCCATGAAATGAACGAGCCGCGCGCCTGGGAGGCCGGCCTGCCCGCGCTCGGCGGGGTGGGCACCGCCTCGGCGCTGGCGAAGTTCTATCAGGCGGCGATCGGCTCGATCCCGAGCCCGCTCTCGGCACGGGTGCGGCAGGCGCTGGTGGTACCGCGCAGCGCGGGCTACGACCGCGTGTTGCTGCGGCCCACGGTCTTCACCTGCGGCGCACAGCAGGATCCACTGGATGAGAGCGGGCACAAGATCCGCAGAATTTATGGTCCGTCGCTCTCCGCCTTCGGGCATCCCGGCGCGGGCGGCAGCCACGGCATGGGGGATCCGGAAACCGGCGTCTCCTTCGCCTACGTGATGAACCAGATGGACCTCAGTGTGATGCCCGGCCTGAAATGCGTGGAAATGGTGGACGCGTTGTTTTCCGAGCTGTGAAAAAACATCACGGCAGGCGGCTTCATTTTCAGGGAGGGACTTGATAATGATTGCGGCATGGGGGGGCTTTCGTGTTATCCCTGCGGCCATGATTGAAGCCGGACCAAGCCTGTCCCACTCCTTGCCCTCCGGATTGTGCGAGGACCAAGGCGGCGAGGCCACCGCCTTGATCCGCCGCATGGCCAAGGGTGATGGCGCGGCGCTTGCCGAACTGCACGGCATGTGGGCACCGGTTTTGGCGGGCATTGCCTGCCGCATGCTCGGCGAACGCCGCGATGCGGACGAGGTGCTGCGCCAGACCTTCGAGCGGCTTTGGAAACAAGCGGCCGGCTACGATGCGCATCTATCGCCGCCATTCGTGTGGGCCTTCGTGACGCTGCGCGGGCTGGCCATGGAACACCTCCTCCGCCGCCGGCGTGGCAGGCGCGAGGCTGCCGCCAGTCCATCCGTGCGTGGTGACAACCTGCGGGTGCTGCCGGCTGATGATTACCGCCGGCTGCGCGCCGCAATGGACCAGCTCGATCTGGAGGAACGGACCTGCCTCGAGCTCGCCGTGTTTCTCGGCTATGCCCGCGTGGGAAATCCGGACTCCTCCGCCGCTCAGCCCGCCACCGTGAAAAACCACCTGCGCCGCGCCTTGGAAACCGTCCGCAACCACCTCTCACGCCATGAACTTTGATCCCTACGACAGCGTCGCATGGCGGACCTTCGGCATGCTC
This sequence comes from Verrucomicrobiaceae bacterium, assembly GCA_003820635.1. Next base: position 37,439 of record RPOS01000024.1, read on the forward strand.
GATGCCGGGGAAACCGAGCTCTTCGACGATGCCATGCGCGACGACCCCGGACTGCGGCGCGCTTATCTGGAAATGGACCGCCTCGCCGCCGCCATCGCCGCGGCCACGGTGGAGCCGGTGCACCCTGAAGCCGCCGAACTGGAGCAGCTCAAGCGGCAGCTGGGCCTTCCCCATGCGGGGCGCAAGAGCCCGCTGTGGCTGGCGGTTTCCGGTTGGGCCGCGGCCGTGATCATGGCCGGCATTCTCGCATGGGAGCATTTCGGCGCGCCGGAAGCAGCGCCAGTGGCTGCGGCACCCGTCATCGCAGAACCGGTGGCGGTGGTTCCCGAGGATGCCGAAGCCAGCCTGGAAACCCGGCGGCTCACCCAGGAAATCGAAGTCCTGCGGCGCACGCTTGAAGAGTTTCACCAACGCGACCGGGAAATGTTCCAGGTGCTGCCGGGCAGGGCGCTGCCGCTTGTGATGAATCTCGTGCCGCCCGGCGAAACCGTGATGAGCCCCGCTGACACGCGCTCGCCACTCACTGCGATGCTCGGGGATGCCCTCGCGGCGACCAACCGGCATGCCGTGGAGGAAGAAGTCGAAGCCGAAGCAGCGCCCGCCTCCGAAGCCACTTATGCGGATTACGCCGCCCCGCTTGAGCCGGCGGATCCGCTGCCCACCGGCCCTCCTACCGCCGTGCCGATCTACGATGCGGCGCGCGATGCCGGCACGCTGGTGGTCAGCAACCTGCCGCCCGCAGGCGAGGGGCAGGTTTACAATCTCTGGGTCATCA